>JAUSAI010000017.1 GCA_030652945.1 Caldisericota bacterium
GGTCTGGGCAGGCCGACCGTCGAACAGGTGATCGACCGCATCCGGCGGAAGCTGGTGGAGTCCCTGAACATGGATGCAACCCTGCAGCTGGATGGTTCCCCTGCCGTAGTGCTTGTTACAGGAGTCAACGGCGTAGGGAAGACGACGTCGATAGCGAAACTGGCTGGTTTGCTCAAGGGACAGGGCAAGAAAGTCCTGTTGGTGGCCGCAGATACATTTCGCGCAGGAGCGATCGATCAACTGGCAATACTTGGCCAGCGCGTAGGCGTCCCCGTCATGCGTTCCATCGAGGGACAGGACCCGTCTAGCGTTGTCTTCAACGGCTTGCAGAAGGCTGTCACTGACCATGACGACGTCGTCATCATCGACACCGCCGGGCGTCTCGAGAACAAGAGGAACCTTATCGACGAGCTACGGAAGGTCGTGCGCGTCATCGAGGTCAAGCACGGGCTTGCGCTGAGTGAAGTCCTGCTAGTCATCGATGCGACGACGGGTGAGAACGCCACCATGCAGGCCAGGGCGTTTAGCGAAGCGATTCCCGTGTCGGGCATCATCCTGACCAAGGTCGACAGCGGCGCAAAGGGCGGCAGCATTGTCAGCATCGCACGAAACCTGCACATTCCCATCAAATTGGTGTGCTATGGTGAAGCAATGACGAACATAAAACAATTTGACAAACAGGACGTTGTGGACATGATATTACAGTCGGAGTAAGCGTTTCGGCCGACTGAAATCCAGCGTAACTGCACACTTCTGTTAGGAGCTGAATCATGCAAAACAAGGCAAAGGAAAAAACGTCGATTACGCCAGGCCGCGAGAAGAAGCTGAAACGCAAGGAAGAGATTGCGGAGCTTCTTGAGTTCTACTCGGGCCTTCTCACCAAGAAGGAGCTTGGCGTGCTCGGGTTGTATATCCGTCCGGACTACTCTGGCGCCGAGGTTGCTCGCAAGCTGCGCATTTCTCGGCAGGCTGTTCACGACCACATTCGACGTTCGCTGGGGCGCATGCGCCGGTGCGAGAGCAAATTGCAGCTCATCGCCAACTACAAGAAGAACCTCGTGATGTTCAAGAAGATCATGACGAAGCTTGACCAGTGTTGCGCACAGACGCACAGCATCGAGGCAGCGCAAGCTCTGGCCGAGCTCAAGGACTTGTTCGAGAAACTCGTCAACCGCAACATCCACCAGACCTAGAGAAGCAGTCGTGTTCGAATCCGTCAGGAAGGCACTCGGGGGCGTTGTTGACGCCCTGAAGCGAAAGGGGCTTCTGTCGCAGGGAGACATCGACAGTGGTCTGGCAGAAGTCCGCATAGGACTGCTGGGCGCAGACGTCGACTATCGCGTCGTCAAGACCATCATCGCCCGGACGCGGGAAGCATGCCTTGATGAGAAGATCCTGAAGAGCATGAGCCCCGGCGAGCAAGTTGTCAAAGTCCTGTACGAGCAGCTGACGGAGATTCTCGGGGGCCAGGGTGGCAAGGGCATCGCCATCACGCACATCCCTTTCAGGGTCATGCTGGTGGGCCTCCAGGGGTCGGGCAAGACAACGACTCTGGGGAAGCTGGCGGTCCTGCTCAAGAAGGAAGGGCACTACCCACTGCTCATCCCGGGCGACTTTGGACGGCCGGCCGCCTTTCAGCAGCTACAGAAGCTGGCAGCTGATGCAGGTGTTGAATTCTACGCCGATCCTGCCGACGACCTCACATCGCTGGTCAAGGGAGCAGATCAGTATGCCCGGTCGAAGTCGCTGGACGTCCAGCTGCTTGATACGCAGGGCAGGCACGACTTCGACGTCGAACTCATGGATGAGCTTCGCATGGTACGTGCGGCGTACAAGCCCGATGAAACACTTGTCGTCCTCGATTCCATGATAGGCTCCAAGGCGATTCCTTTGTCTCGTAGTTTCGATGAAGTCGCCCCCCTTTCGGGAGCCATCTTCACTAAGTTTGACTCTCCCGCTCAAGGAGGAGCCGTGCTGTCGTTCAAGGAGGTCATCGGCAAGCCCGTGCGGTATATCGGCGTCGGGGAACACATAGGTGACTTGGACTACTTCGTCCCCGAGCGGCATGCGGCCCGCATCGTCGGATACGGTGATATCGAAGGTCTGTTGAAAAGGTACGATGACGCCGAGGCTCAGGCCAGAGCGGTGAAGGTGGCCAAACGTGTGCAATCCGGCAAGTTCGACCTGTATGATCTGCGGGATCAGCTGGTTGAATTAGCCCAGGTTGGTGGTATAAATAAGATGCTTGAGAGTCTTCCGGCGAACATGGTCCCCAAAGGCGCTGTGGTCGACGAGAGTATTGCCAGGAGATTCACCGCAATTATCGACTCGATGACTGATGGCGAGAGGCGCAGTCCAGCCATCCTCAGCGCATCGCGGAAGCGTCGTGTTGCGCGCGGTGCCGGTGTTGACGTCAGTGATATCAACAGGATGCTTAAGCAGTTCGATATGTTCGGTCGCATGGCCAAGATGGCGAACAACAGACACGGCAGCGGATTCGGCCTGTCCGGGTTCTGATAGTCGCACGAAGCAACAGGAGGAAACATGGTTAACATCAAGCTGGCAAGAACTGGCACCAAGCACGAGCCATCGTATCGCTTTGTCGTGCTCGACAAGCGCAAGCCCACGAACGGTGCAGTCATCGAAACACTCGGCTACTATGACCCCAAGCCCAAGCAGGCCAAGATCGACGTCAGCGAGGAGCGCGTTCTCTATTGGCTTGGCGTCGGCGCACAGCCCACAGACTCCGTCCGCAATCTGCTGAAGCACGTTGGTGTCTGGCAGAAGTTCGTTGCAGGCACAGTCTCAGAGTAGCGTGCCGCTCCACGTGGGAGGCATGGTATGAAACAGCTGGTCGAAACCATAGTCAAGGCGCTTGTCGACAGCCCTGATGAGGTTGTCGTCACTGAGGTCTCGGGGGAACAGGCCGTCATCTACGAAATCAGGGTCGGCCAGCGCGACACAGGGAAAGTCATCGGGAAGATGGGCCGGACCGCCCAGGCAATCCGCACGATCGTCAAGGCGGCGGCTGCCAAGGCGGGAAAGAGCGCCACGGTCCAGATCGACAGCGATGTAGCTGGACAGACGGAAGCGGTCCCGGAAGAGGAGCAGTAGCGTCATGGCGAACAGCGTCTGGATGAAGCAGAACGTTCTTATCAAGACCGTCGTGACCCAGCAGTTCAAAGACAACTACGCGAAGGAGCTCGAGGGAGCACTTTCCGGAGCCAAACAGAACCTTGAACGGCTCAAGTCGTCGCTGTCGCAGATCATTCTCCGCGGCGGAGGCGGCGGTCAGTATGACGAACTCGTCAAAGCACAGCTTCAGGAGGAAAAGGCAAAGCAGGAACAGATGGTCGTGGACTTCGAAGCCAAGAAGAGCGAGGTTGCAAAGCTCGACCTTGGCTCAGTGTACGTACAAGGAGCAGTGGAAGGTACCGTCGAGGTCAAGGTCGGCGAGAACCTGTTTCACAAGATCGGCTCGACGTCCGTGCTCATCCAGGATGGAGTCATCCTGTCCATCGACTAGCACGTTCATCCTCATAGCACAAATCCAGCGGGGCGCGAGCCCCGCTTTTCTGTTTGACCTCGAGGACTCTTGACATCGGCAGTGCTTGTGCCATAACCTGAAGCAGAACCTGAGGGCATGATGGAGTCTTCCTCCAACGTTGCGGTTCGTGAAGACGTCATGGTGAATGCGTTGACTGGTCTAACCAACGGAGCATCATCTTCAGCCCGCGCATCGGAGCGGGCGGGACACATGAGGAGGAGTACGCATGGCATCCAAGAAACTGCTGGAACTGTTGAACGCCGCGATTGCAGGAGAACTGCAGGTGAGTGTGCAGTACATGTGGCAGCACGTTCAGTGGAAGGGCATGAAACACTACTCCGTGAAGGATGTGTTCGAGAGGATCGGCATCGAAGAGATGAAGCATGCGGAGTCGATTGCAGAGCGGCTCTTCTATCTCGGAGGAATGCCCACGACCAAACCCGAACCCATCTCGGTCGGAAAATCGCTCAAGGAGATGGTCCAAGGCGACGTCAAGGCTGAAGAGAAAACGATCGTGATGTACAAGGATGTCATTACTCTGGCGACGAAAGAAGGCGACCCAACGACGGCCCACCTGTTCACCGAGATTCTGGCCGACGAAGAGGAGCACCACGATACGTTCAAGGGGTTACTCGAGGGAGCATGATTGAGAGCGGGCATCGACCCGCCTTGTGCTAGCAGGACAGGTACGGCGCCGGCAACTGCCGGCGCCGTACGCGATTCTGGATACGCATCTGCAACGCTCCTCACTATCCTCAGAGTTCTGTTGAAGCACTCCATGCGGGACGAGGACTCAGTTGGCAGTCCTACAACTCCCGTTGACCCCGGCACGATGCTGCGGCACTCGACTCGTTGCCACGTGGTGTGGAGTTTGCGTCGTGCTGAGCTGATTCAGGTTGCACCGGAACTGAGACGCGCTCCCGTATCACAACAACAGTGAGCACTGTGCGCCTCTTGACAATAATGCGAAGCGGAGAATACTCGCAGTAGTGAGAGGTGATTCAGGTTTCTGACTTGTCGTACAAGACGAGGGGGCTGAAGTGTCGCACATTGCCGGAATGGGCTTCAAGGTGCCGGATCGCGTCGTGACGAATGCATACTTCAACGAGTACTTCCACGAGGATTTGACAGGATTCCTCGAGGGGATCGTCGGGCAACGCGAACGCCATTGGCTTGGCGAGGGCGAATCGGTAGTAGACCTTTGCCTGCCAGCCGCGCAAGAGGCCATTGCTGAAGCCGGCATCAAGGCGGCAGACCTTTCGATGGTTGTTGTCGCATCGGACACTCATGAGTACATCTCGCCCCCGACGTCGGTGGTTGTCCAGGGCAAGCTTGGTGCCACAAACGCCATGATTTTCGACCTGTCTGCCTCGTGTGCCTCGTTCGTTACGGCTCTTGCGACCGTCGACGCGTGGCTCAAGGCTCATCCGGAGTACCGGTATGCGCTGCTCATCGGCGAATACGGGATGACGAAGTACCTGGACAAGGACGACCGCTACACGGTCTCTCTCTTTGCTGACGGGGCAGCAGCTGTCGTCATCGAAAATTCCGGAGATAGCCTGCTGCTAGCGTCAAAGTTCATCGCAGACGGCACATACCATGACTACTTGGGCGTGTTTGGAGGGGGCACCAAGTACCCCATCAGCGACGAGACGCTAGCAAAGGGCCTGCACAAGCTGCGCATTCTCAAGAAATACGACGAGAACCCGAATCTCGTGGGATGGCCGCCTCTGGTACACGATCTGATGTTTGCGATTAGACTGCCTGTGAGTGCCATTGACCTCATCATCTTCACGCAGATCAACGTAACGATCATCCGCAAGGTCCTCGAGATCCTCGCGATCCCGGAGTCGAAATCACACTGGATCATGGACAGATACGGGTACACCGGCTCGGCGTGCATCCCGATGGCGCTGTATGACGCGCGCTGCCAGGGGAAGGTGAAGGCTGGGGATCTCGTAGTGCTGGTGGCATCTGGTGCCGGGCAGGCAATGGGCGCGGTCGCCCTTCGTCTGTGAGAGCGAACACGGAGATCATGAGATGAGGACAGTGCGTATTGCAGGCACGGGCATCTATTCGCCGGTGCGTTCCATGCCGACGCAGGACGTTGGAGCGATGCTGGGAGTCGATTTGTCCCAGCAGATCCAGGCGGGCGGCATCAAGGTCAAGAAGATCATGGCAGAGGACGAGGAAGCATCAGATCTCGCCGTCTATGCCGGGATGCAGGCTCTCAAGAACGCCGGCGTGAAGCCTGCAGAACTGGATCTCATTGTCGTCAGCACTGACACGCCGGACTACATCTCGCCGTGCACAGCCTCTATAGTACAACACAGGCTTCTTGCCAAGAATGCGGGCGTCTTCGACACGAACTGCGCCTGTGCCGGATGGGTCACTGCACTGAACACAGCCAGCAAGTACATCATTGCGGACCGGCACTTCCGCAAGGCGCTCGTCATCGGCACCTATGCAATGACCCGGTTCCTCAATTGGAGGGACAAGGTGACTGCGCCGACATTCTCAGACGGCGCGGGCGCTGCGGTGCTCGTTGAGGACGAGTCTGACGATGGGGGATATCTCGGGTCCATGCTCTACGCGGATGGCTACTACTGGGACTATCTCGGCGTCTATCTGGGCTCGGCGAGCCTGCCGACCTGTGAGTCGGTCACGAAAGGGGTTCACGCGGTGCAGTACAACCCGAACAAGCGCTTCCCCGACGTAAACTCAGAGCACTGGCCCAGGCTGGTGCGTGAGACTCTCAAGCAGTCTGGCATGACGCCTGAGGATGCCGACATGCTGCTGTTCACGCAGGTCCGCAAGTCCACCATCGAGGGAGTCATGAACACGCTGGGGCTGCCGATGACCAAGACGCATATGGTGATGGAGAAGTTCGGGTATACCGGGTCGGCTTGTGTCCCCATGGCGCTCCACGATGCACTGGAACAGGGGCTGATTCACAAGGGCGACGTCGTGGTGATGACCGCCTCTGGCGGAGGATATGCCATGGCATGCTATGCCATGCGCTGGTTGTAAGGAAGGAGGGTGCAATGGCGTATGCTCCGTTTGAGGGTTGCCGCGTGTACTCAGAACGGCTGGGCGACGGCAGCAAGACGGCTATCTTTGGACACGGGAATCTCGCGTCGTGCAACTCGTGGCGTTTGATGATGCCGTTCCTTCCTCTCGACCGCAAGAACGTCTTCGTCGACTTCCCCGGCTTTGGCAAGTCGGACAACATCCCTCCGTGCACGGTCGAGCACTGTGCCGATGCACTCATCGCCTGGCAGAGGCACTGGGGGCTTGAGCCTGCAGTGTACGTCGGACACTCCATGGGGGCGGTCGTGGGGCTGGCTGCAGCGCTGAAGGGTGCGCAGTTCTCGCACATGGTCCTCATCGGGTGTGGGCCGGCAGACGGATACCCGATGCCTGAGCAGATGCGCGCGTCGTTCGCGATGCTGGCACAGAACCCACCGCTCATCGAAGCCATGACACGCAAGAACAACGGACCGTTCGGACTCGGTGAGGACATCCTGAAGGAGATCATCGCGGATGCCATCCGGTGCATTCCGCATGGATACACCGAAATGGCCGATTCACTGGCCGGTGTCCGGCTGTCGGGACAGCTTAGTGCACTCCCCATGCCGGTGACGTTCCTGCATGGTGATCACGACAGCGTCGTGCCTCTCGACTGGATTCGCCCCACCGTCGCAGCGGCACACGGCAAACTGGTCGTAATGGAAGGGCAGGTTCACCTGCCGATGCTCGTCGAGCCGGAGCAGTTCGCTGCAACCCTCGAGAAGGAGCTATAGAGCGTGATAGTTGAGCCTGGCGTACAGATGAAAGCAGTGAAGTCGCGGAAGTCCCCCATTGCGACGACACTTTCGACGTCCGAGCGGATAGTCGGCTCGGCGTTGAGACTGTTCTTCGCCCGCGGTTACTCGCAGACATCTGTGGCGATGATTGCCCGGGACGTTGGCATCTCGAACTCAGCGTTCTACCGACACTTCAAGTCCAAGGAAGGAGTGCTGTTCGCGGTTCTCGAGACATTCTCAGAAGACTTCACCGGGGCGTTGTCGGACGGTATGGAACGGGCAGAGGGTCTGGAGGCGAAGCTTCGAGCATTCTACTCGACGATTCTGGAGGTTGTCGGTCGCGATACGCATTTGTACAGGGTCTTCACGGAGACCGAGTTCAATGGGTACGCCTTTGTTCGGGACTTCTACTCGCAGGTTGTGGCTATTGTGCGTGACCAGCTTCGTGGATTGGTGCCCGCGGAGTTCGATCTCGACGACATCGGCTACTACCTTCTCGGGTCGGTGTATCTGGTGGCCGTCAAGAAGACGTTGTGGGAAAGCCTTTTCACGGTTGACCGGTTCTGCAAGCAGCTGGTGGACTTCGCACTATATGGTATAGACGTGCGCGGCGATGCCCCGGAAGGTCTCGTACCACTTCCCGAAGCTGCCCCTCTGCAGGAACCCGAAGTGCGCCTTTCGAAAGGCGAGCGCACCCAGAAGAACCTGTTGGCAGCTGCGGAGCACATCTTCGGTGAGCAGGGCTACTGGAATGCCGATATATACAGCATAGCTCGGGCTGCGGGAGTTGCGCCCGGGACGACGTACCTCTATTTCGACTCCAAGCTGGAGCTGTTGTCACGGTTGGTCGTGGAAGTCAACGAGGGACTCCGGCGCCACACGGCTCGGGCAGTGCGGGGACTCACCGACAGGCGCATCGTGGAAGTGGCGGCACTGGAATCGTTCTGCAACTACATTCGAGAGCACAGGGATTCCTACCGCGTCGTCCGCGAGGCGGAGTTTGTCGACAAGGATCTCGGCAGATGGTACTACACGCGGCTGTCCGACCCATACACGATTGTGCTGGAGCGAGCCATGGTGGCAGGCGAGATTCGGCCGGGCAATCCTGAGATTACGGCGCTTGCACTCATGGGGGTGGGTCACTGGTTGGGTTTGCGGTGGGTTCTGTGGAGTGACCATCTCGATGCCGAGGTGTCACCCGCTGCGCTCACGAGTTCCATACGACTTGTTCTGCACGGACTTGAAGGAGCGGCCCGAAGAGCAGCTTCGAACGTGGACAACGATCATCACAAGGGGGTGAAAGCGACTGGCAGAAGCAGGCGAGTGAACACGGCCCGTACAGTGGCCGCATCCGGTGGACAGAACGGCTGAATGTGCGACGTCTCATTCTCATAGAACAGGAGGAATGACAATGAAGAAGGTACTGTCACTAGCACTTGCGATTGCCCTCGTCGTCGGGTTGTTTGCGGGCGTGCGGCCGGCCAGCGCCGAAACCAAGGATTTCTTCATGGTGCTGCAGGTGGGGTTCAAGCAATATGCCCTCAATGGGCTGCCTCTCAATGCGGAAGTCGCACCCGAGATCATCAGCGGGCGTACGTTCGTCCCGGTTCGTCTCATCGCTGAGACCTACGGTGCCACGGTGGGCTGGAATGCGGCCTCCCGCACGGTAACGATCAAACTTGGCGAGGTCGAAGTCATCCTGACGATCGGTTCGAAGAAGGCCACGGTGGGAGGAGAAGCGAAGACGCTTGAGGCCGCCCCGTACATCAAAGCGGGCCGTACCATGGTGCCTGTTCGCCTCATCAGCGAGGCCTTTGGCTTGTCGGTCTACTACGACTCCCAGACGAAGAGCATCTCCATCAAGTCCAAGACGACAGGCGTGGTTCCTGGTATCACGGGAAACCAGATCCT
>JAUSAI010000018.1 GCA_030652945.1 Caldisericota bacterium
GAGGAAGGTCGCCAGTCGTCCGAACTCCTCAAACACCAGGTCGGCGTACAGAATGCGATCCGGACGGTAGTGCAAAAGGGCTCGTCGATTGACGAGTTGGGGCGCAACCTTGCCGTAGTACTCGTGCAAGGACTTGATTAGCAGAAGCATTACCGCCTGCATCCGCTCCTCGAACGGTGGGTACTCCGTAAACCCCGCGCGGACAGCTTCCGCCCACATTCTCAGCGCTAGGTATTCGCCCGCAACAACGCCAGGCTTGAGGTTCCCCTCTTGCTGCCCCCACACCAGGAGCACGCCCCAGCCCATGGCCGCTGCCGCACAGCGCTTCAGGAACTTTCGCTTTCGGGTGGCGTCGCTCTGCGTCTGTTCCTCATCCGGCGCCTTGAAGCAAGCCGACACGAAGCGAATGAATCGACGGATGGCAGGGTCGGACTCTTCAAGACCCGCCAGCGCAGCGCGAAGGTCCGATTTTCCTGTTGCGAGAAGTAAGCTCTCGTCGAATAGATGCTGCTCAATCAGGGGTGTAAGTTGGTCCGCCCCCCAGAATTCCAGCGAGCATTGCGGCCGTTCGGCAATGTCCTTGGTCAACGCGGAATAGCCGGCTTGCGCCTCCTGCTTCAAAACACCATTAGTGAGTAGCACGATGCGCTTGCGAAATCCTCTGAGCGATTCCTCCAATCGGTTCCTGACGAAGTCGTTCGCCGCTTCGCGAATGGAGGGGTCGATGGACTGCTTCCCGCCGTAGAAGTCGTCGCGGCCGACATCACCGAACTTGATGACGAACAGGAAGACTTCCGTCTCGCCCTGTTCACTCGGCATGGTGGAAACGACATCTACCCCCGCCTGTGCGACGCCCACTTGAGGCCGGCTCAGGACGGAGTGCCCCATCGTCTTCAGTAATTCTGGAAGCAGGGCATCCAGTTCTTCGCGCTCTTTCAGCCCAGCAAGGTAGTGCGACAAGATAAGTTGAATACTCATCGCTGTGGACCTTGCCAGAGGCGGTTTCGGGCCTGCCCGCCTGCGACCGGGTCGATGTGTTCAGATAGTGGAAGTTCGATGGACATACAGTATGGCGCCATCTCTAAGGTGGTCTCCTGAACCTGGCCGCCGACGGCGAACTAATTCGCCGTGCGGTTTGCGTACTTGAAGTGCTGAGACTTGAACAGACTGGCGAGGACGGAGGCCCTCTGAGCGCGGCGGTGGATGTCTCGCCCCTCGTTACGTCGCAAGCTCCAGAATGCTATTCGCATCTCCGTGGTCATGGCGAACTCGCGCAGATTGGGCTGCTGCTCCAACCAATCTGCCTGAGCCTGAAGCGCCTCACGCACTTCCGTTGCGATCGCCAACGATGAGAATTCCGAGTCCTTTGAAGAAAGCAAGCGCAAAGTCGTTGAGGGCTGCTCCTTGACCAAATGATTCAACAGGTTTTCAACGGCAGAGGTTATTGCCACCGTCGGGGCAGGTAGTGCCGC
>JAUSAI010000019.1 GCA_030652945.1 Caldisericota bacterium
TCGCGATGATATTCGCGCCATTTTTTGTCCCGTTCTTGCTCTTCAAGCCTGCTTCATGGCTCTTCGAGGGATGGCTTCGATTCTTCCTGGGCGCGGCGATGATGAAGATCATCGGATTGCTGATGCTGAAGATCACGAGCGCCATGATGGGCTCACTGGTCGTTTTGTCTCAACAAGCGGCTAAGAACAATGGGGGGGTATTGGACGCACTCAGCATCGACATCGTCCTCTATTCGTCGATGGTGCTTCTCGCAGGAATATCCGCCTTGCTTATGTCAGATGTGCCCAATCGGGCTACGGGGCTCCTATCCGGTTCCGCTGGCGGCGCCGGCTTTGGAAGTTGGTCAAACCTTGCCACGAAGTCTGCAGCAACTCGAGGTATCACTGGTGGTATGGGAACATCGCCTAGTGGAAGTGGAACAGGTCGTCCGGGTTCCAACGCGACTTCTGGAGTTACCCGGATGATGCCCAATGCAATGAAGCCGGCTTCGGCGGCAGTTGGCTCTGTCCTTTCCGCATTAGGAGGTCGAGGAAGGGCTATAGCAGATATGGGTGTAGCGAAAGATGCCATTAAAAATGGAGAGAGGAACATTGGCAGAGACACTAGCAACATGTCTTCTGCGACCGCTAAAAGCTATGTTCGCCAGGTGGAACGTGCGAATGGGCGCATGGCAACTTCTGAAGGTCAGTCTGGGTTCTATGGCCCTCCGAGCCCAAGGTACACAGTGTCTAAGCCTGCGAGTTCCTCTACTTCAAGGACAAATAAAACGTAGCCACATCTGAAGGCTTGACTAGAGACCTTTGTGCGCTAGGCTTCTGTTCATGGAGCAAAAAGTCTGCAAAATGAACAACTCAAACGCCCGGAAGCCACTGTCCCAGATGCCTGACGCCGTGAGGGCATCTGCGTGGGTAAACAGGCGCAACCTTTCATTGGTCGCCCGCGTTGTTTGCGGACTTGAGGACAAGCTCTTCATGACCTGTTGGTACCTGGCTACGCTTTCATGGTGGGTTATCGGTTATTGGCTATTGATCGCCAATTTACCTATCGAGTCTATTGCGCAGGGAATTCCAGGAATGAAGAGATTTATTGTTGCGACCTACGCAGCAACTTTCTGCCTTACTCTGTTTACACACTGGCTAGGTATTCAAACCAAAGTCCCCCGCGCTGACAAGGCATATCCTGTTTTGTCCGACGCCAATGCTTCGATCGTGTTCAAGCACTTGGGGTACAGCTTGACGGTATTCATTGTCCTTCTAGTGGGATCGTCGCTGCTCAAAACTCATGGCGCGACAACTGTTCTCCATCACGCTGGCGCAACGGCAGTGACGTTCTTCCTTGGAGCGAGTTCGTTGTGGCTGAATAAGCATCCGCTCAATTATGGCTTCACAGTGCCTACCGATTCTGAGGTCAGCGCAGACTCCAGTGCGCGAGACTCAGCTTTTCAACGCCAAATGCAACCGCGTAGTTCCGAGGCATCTATGCCGGCCGAAGATTACTCCACGCCGATTCGGCCGCGGCAAGCCAGAATGACTTTCGAGGCGCTTGACGGAATGTCGGAAGTTAAGGAAAAATTGTTGGAGCCGGCGAGAGTCATCATCAATGAGAGAGCACCCAGTAGTGAAGATCCAGGGAATGGGATCTTGCTTCACGGAGAACCCGGAAATGGAAAGACTGCTTTTGCAGAGGCGCTGGCCGGCGAGCTTGACATACCGTTCCTGCCTTTGACCTACGGCGATGTTTCCTCAAAGTGGGTAGGCGAGATGCCTCGTGTTCTCTCTAACTGCTTCGCATTGGCCAAACGCATTGCGGCTTGCGTAATGTTCATTGATGAACTGGACAGCTTCTTGGTATCGCGAGACAGTGGTAGCAACAACGCCGAAGACCAAAAAATCACTAATACCTTGCTGACCGAGATGGTGGAGTTGCGCAAGCACCGAGTCGTGCTTGTTGGAGCCACAAATTACCTGTCGAAGCTCGATGCTGCGGCGATCCGAGAAGGCAGGTTTGACTACAAGGTTGAAATCACTCCACCAGACGAAGCCGCGCGCATTGGTCTTTTGCGTAAAGGACTTCAGAAGCACGCTCCATTGTTAACAGCCCAGCAAGATGACCTGGTGTCAGTTGCCCAAAGGTGGAACGGGTTTTCGGTCAGTCGCCTGCAGGCCGTCGTCAAGGCGCTCCCTCGCTATGCGAGAGACAAGGGGATAGTGAAGATTGTCTATTCCGACTGGATGGGAGCGCTCCGGGAGGTCCAGGGTCGCAACGGGAAGGTCCCGCCGAACACCAAGTCCCTGAGCGAACTCGTGTTGGATGTCGAAACTCGTGAAGCAGTCGATATGGTCGCCGCCCGCTTGAAGGACGTCGCGCGGATCGAAGCGATGGGCGGCACGCTGCCTACCGGAGTCCTTTTTCACGGTCCTTCGGGTACCGGCAAAACTGCGGTCGCCCGAGCGTTGGCCAAGGAGTGTGGCTGGGCATTTCTTTCGGTCTCTGGTCCGGAGTTGGTTGCCGATCGGGAGAAACTGTCGAAGGTCTATGCCGAGGCCAAGGACTTGCGCCCGACGCTGATTTTCATTGATGAAGCAGATGACATCCTGCGAGCGCGCCAAATGTCATCGACGCCCGACCTGACCAACCGGCTGCTGGTGCTCATGGACGGTGTCGATGAGAAGGTCAAGGACGTCGTCATCATTGCGGCAACTAATCATCCCGAAGATATCGACCCGGCCTTACTTCGGGCTGGGAGATTTACCGAGAAGGTCAGTTTCGCACCGCCGGCCGCCGACAAAATCCCGCGCTTCGTTTCGGAGTGGCTTAAGAGCAAGCGCATCGGACTGGATCCCGGATTCGATGCATTCGATATT
>JAUSAI010000021.1 GCA_030652945.1 Caldisericota bacterium
CGAGGTCGAAGAATGCCCGCACCCTCTCGGGATGCTTCCCATGGAGACGGTAGTCACCCGTATAGGCGATCGACACACCGCCACACCGGACGATGAACGCCATCGCACCCAGTACGTCGTGGTCGGTGCGCAGCGGCAGGACCTCACAATCGCCGATGCGAACTGTCTTCCCGTGCTCGAGGACAGTGACAGGGCGTCGCTCCAGCTGAAGGTCAAACGTTCCTGCCTCCTGGAAGTAGCGCAGGACCTCCAGCGTTTCAGCACTCGTGAACAAGGGCACGCTGACGTCGACCAGGGGGAGGAAGCCGAAGTGGTCGATGTGGCTGTGGCTGATGAGGATGCCATCCGCCCTCTCGTCCGCAAGCGCGGGTTGACCGTTGCCCAGAGACGCGGCGAACTCCTGATTGATGAATTGCACCTGGGACTGCGGATACAGCCCGGCGACAGGCGGCAGGTTGCCAAAGCGCAGGTAGTCCCTCAGCGGCAAGTACGTCGCCGGCTGGAGGCGCTCACTGAAGTGCCCGCCCCCTCCAAAGAAGTCCCTTCCGAAATCGAGAAACAGGTTGGTTCCCTCATAGTGCAGGTGCGTCTTGCTTCCCCCGATCTCGCCCACTGCACCGTAAAACGTCAATCCAACAGACATGCGGCCTCCAGCTCTCCAGACTCCGGGTTGCCCCGGTACGCGCTTGCAAGCCTTGTATTATAGGCGGCTCCGCCCTCGACAACAAGATCGCTTTGGGGTCAGCCGGTAATGAGACGGTCGGTGGTACATTCGTTTCCCGCAACCGGCAGGCGTCTGTACCACTCTAGCCGAAATTACCAGCTGACCCCAACGAGTTGAAAACGCCTTCGCGCTCGATACACTAGAGCATCGAGACTGTGGTCGGAGGATGACATGGCAAGAGTAGTCCTTGAAAACGTTACGAAGCGTTTCGGCAAGGTCATCGCTGTCAACGGCGTATCCCTGGAAGCGAAGGACCGGGAATTCCTGGTCCTGCTGGGACCCTCCGGCTGTGGCAAAACGACCACACTGCGCATGATAGCCGGCCTTGAGTCGGCCGACGAGGGAAAGGTTATCATCGGTGACGATGTCGTCAACGACGTTCCCCCCGCCGCACGGGACATCGCCATGGTATTTCAGAACTACGCCCTGTATCCCCACATGACGGTCCGCGACAATATCTCCTTCGGCCTGAGATTGCACGGCGTCCCACGACCGGAGATCGAAAGCCGCGTCGCCGAGGCGGCACAGATGCTCGGTTTGCAGGACTACCTCAAGCGTGTTCCCCGTGAACTCTCGGGCGGCCAGCGTCAGCGTGTCGCCCTGGCGCGCGCCATCGTCCGAAAGCCCAAGGTCTTCCTCATGGACGAGCCCCTGTCGAACCTTGACGCGAAGCTGAGGGTGCAGACGCGTGAGGAGCTCATCAAGTTGCACCAGACGCTGGGCGTCACCACCATCTACGTCACCCACGACCAGGTCGAGGCCATGACCCTCGGTTCACGTGTCGCCGTCATGGACAACGGCTTCCTGCGCCAGATCGGCAAGCCCCGGGAAGTCTACGACACTCCCACCAACAGGTTCGTTGCAGGATTCGTCGGGACTCCCCCGTCGAACTTCATCCCCGTTCAACTCGTGCCAGGCAGTCCACCAACAATGGCGGTGGAACAGCGCGTCATCAACCTGACTGCCTCACAGCAACGCGCGGTCCAGCACTTGCCCGCAGGAGACTACGTGTGGGGGATCCGCCCGGAAGACTTGGTCGTCAGCGGCCAGGGAAGCTGTCCCGAGCTATCGGTTCCGTTCGACGCCCCGGTCTCGTTCGTCGAGATGATGGGCAGTGAAACGTTCATCCATAGCCACATCGCGGGCTCCCCCATCGTCATCCGGGCAAGCAGTGCCTTCGAGTACGAGCAGGGAGACTGTGTGCAGCTGCTGGTCAATACCGGTCGGACACATCTGTACCAGACCGATACCGGCGAAGTGGTATTCTAGGCCGAGAGCCACTCTCCATCGCACGCGACACATCCAGCTGTTGTTCACGCACGGCCCGTGCAACCCGTGGTATGCTATGCCCATCATGGCGCATCAGGAGATGGAGCAGTGACAGACCAGGAACAGCTGACACAGAGCCAGTTTCACAGTAGCGCCCACTACGACTGCATCGTCGTCGGAGCGGGTCACGCCGGCTGTGAGGCGGCACTCGTGGCGGCGCGGGCAGGGCTTGACGTACTGCTCCTCACCGGTTCCATGGACGCCATCGCCTGGATGCCGTGCAATCCGGCTATCGGCGGACCGGGCAAGGCCCAGATCGTGCGCGAGGTGGATGCCCTTGGCGGCGAGATGGGACTCAACGCCGAGCGTGCCCTGACACAGATCAAGATGCTCAACACTTCCAAGGGCCGTGCCGTGCAAAGTGTTCGCACCCAATGCGACAAGTGGGCGTACAGCGCGTCGATGAAGAGCGTTCTCGAGCACCAGCAGGGCCTCACGCTCAAGCAGGAACGCGTCGAGCAGGTGACCGTCCAGTCCGGCAGAGCCACCGGTGTCGTCACCAACTACCGCGTCCGTTATGACGCCGATACGGTTATCCTCACGACTGGCACCTACCTGGGTGGGATCGTCCACATCAGTGACATCGCCGTCGAGGCCGGACGCGCCTGGGACTTTGCCAGCATCGGTCTGAGCGCGTGTCTCAAGGAGCTGGGTTTCGACGTCCGCCGCTTCAACACCGGCACGACGCCGCGTATCGACAAGCGCAGTGTCGACCTCGGGAAATTCGTTCTGCAGGAGGGCGACACCACGCCGCTCCGTTGGTCGTTCAGGACCCAGGCGCGCATCTGGCAGGACCAGCTGCCGAGCTACCTCAACTGGACCACCCCGCAGACCATCGAAGTGACGCGCAAGTACGTGCACCTGTCGCCGTCGGTCATGGGCGTGATGGTGCACACGGGACCGCGCACCTGTCCGAGCATCGAGGAGAAGGTCCGCTGGTATCCCGACAAGACCCGACATCAGCTCTTTCTGGAACCGGAGGGGCGCAATACCACTGAGATGTACACGGCTGGCATGTACATGAGTGTGCCTCTGCCCATGCAGGAGGAGATCCTGCGCACCATCCCCGGCATGGAACACGTGGAGATCATGCGCCCGGCATATGCCATCGCCTATGACTACGTCGACCCGCGCGAACTGAAGTTGACACTGGAGACAAAGCGCATCGAAGGCCTGTTTCTCGCCGGTCAGATCAACGGGACCACCGGCTACGACGAAGCGGCGGGCCAAGGCATCATCGCCGGCATCAACGCGGCGCAGAAGGTACGGGGCAGGGACCCGCTCATCCTCCAGCGGTCCGACGCGTACCTGGGCGTCCTCGTGGACGACCTGACGACCAAGGAGCTCATCGAGCCGTACCGTATCACACCCAGCCACTGCGAGTACCGCCTCATGCTGCGCGAGGACAACGCCGACCTGCGGCTTACCCCCATCGCCCACGAGCTTGGCATCATCAGCGATGACGCCTATGAGCGCGTCGTCTACAAACAGCAGCAGCTGGACCGGCTGAAGGAGGTCCTGCGCGCACGCATGCTCAATCCCGACGGGACGACCCTTGCGCGCTTTGCCGAACTCGGCATCGGGAGCATCCAGACACCGACGTCACTCGCCACCTTGCTCAAGCGGCAGGACTTCTGGAAAAGGGAACTTCTGGCCATCGCCCCCGACCTTGCAGACGTGGACGACGAATTGCTCGAGGAACTCGAAACCGAAGTCAAGTACGAAGGATATATCGTCCGTCAGCGTGCAAAGGTGCGCGACCTGTCGCACCTGGATGCCTACGCGATTCCCGACGACATCGACCTTGGACTGGTCCCATCGCTGTCCAAGGAAGGGCGAGAACGCATGCTGGAACTGCACCCTCA
>JAUSAI010000064.1 GCA_030652945.1 Caldisericota bacterium
CCGGAGCGCTTCTCGGCAGACTTGGCAAGAACATCCTTGACCGACTTGAAGGTAAAGGTCTCTCCCTGCAGTGTCGTCGTAAGATTCATTGTTGAGCTCCTTTGCCAAGTACAGGTTGGTGCAAGAAACGAGGGTTGATCCATTGTTCATGAACCAACCCTCGCGTTGTCCGCCCTAGCTTCCGGTCTGCCTGTCTTAGGGCATTCGTCGCATGGTACCGCTGAGGGTGCCAGCGCCAGCTATGCCCGTCCCGACCGCAAGACCTGCAGGAAGCTGTTCGTGCAACTCTAGATCTGGTCCGCCCAGTTGGACGGGAACGTTACGTAGTAGATCTTGACCCAGGTCGGCGTGTTCCAGTGAACGGAGGAGCCCTTGGGGATGAAGACCGTGTCGCCGTGATCGGCGTAGATGGTCTTGCCCTCGCAGGTGATCTCCATGCGACCCTCGACGACGTAGTCGATCTCGTCGTAGTTCAGGGTCCAGCTGAAACCGGGTCCTTTGTGCCAAGACATGAATCCACCGGAAATGCTGGCAGAATCGTCGATGGTGATGACGTCAACGAGACGGAAGTCGATCTCTGGAGGATTCCGCAGAACTCCTGCGGCGTCACGGAGTTCGAGCGTTGGCATCTCGTCGTCTCTGGGATACTTCGCAAACTTCAGTTGACCGGGGCGAGCCCCGTAGACCTTGGGTGTTGCGCATGGGGCGCAGGCCGCAGCTGCCGCAGACGGTCCCATACGTTCCAGGACTGCCTTGACGATAGCTTCGAGCTTGTCTTCCGTCGGCGCCGGAGCCGCGGAGACCGCACCGTGCACCAGTTCGCGGGAGTCCTGAATCTTGATCCCCAGCTCCATTGCCGTATCGCGAGCCAAAGGGGTCAGCGTGTCTCCCGGCTCAAGCCGCAGGACAGTCTGTCCTTCGGACTTGAGTCTCTCGATATCAAACTTGGAGATAATGCGCTTCTCCATGGAGACTCCTAGTCGGCGTCAGCCGGTCGCTTGGGCAGTAACATCTCGGTGTCAGCGGCCGGGCGTGGAATGACGTGAACCGATACGAGTTCACCCACGCGCTGGGCAGCTGCTGCGCCGGCATCAGTGGCTGCCTTGACAGCACCGACGTCACCGCGCACCATGACCGTTACCAACCCGGACCCAATGCGTTCCTGGCCAATGAGCTTGACGTTTGCCGCCTTGACCATAGCATCGGCTGCCTCGATAGCGCCTACGAGCCCCTTGGTTTCGATCATACCTAAAGCAATCTGGCCTACATCTGGCATAGATGACACTCCTTTACTGCATTATTAGAGTTGAACGGTTACCACACTTTTCGCTACTACCCAGATATGCCCTTAGGCGCCTTCGGGATCCCTGTAATCTGCCTTGGGGGCAACCAGCGTAGCGACGACGATGCCGAGGATGCCAGCGAACACCTTTCCGATGATCAACGGGCCAATGAACTGCGGCGCGTTGGCTGCGGTGAATCCGAGGTGGTCAGCAATTGCGAATGCTGCGGCAACCTGGAATGCAGCATTGATGACCTTGCCACGAGGGGTCATATCCTTGAACATGCCCCACATGGGGATGTTGTTGGCCAGTGTCGCCACAAGACCAGCAGCACCGACGTTGTCCATGCCCAAGCCCTTGCCAAGAGCGCCAAGGGGCTTTGCAAGAACGGTGGTGAGGAACTTGACGAGCGGATAGGCGCCGGCGAGTGCAAGCGCGATAGCACCGACGACTTCAAGGCCCTGCATGCCAACCGCACCACTCGCATCAGGAGTGAGTGAGAAGGTGGGGGCCATGCCCTTCAGAATGACAACGCCGGTCTGGGTCTGGAAGATGACGAGGCCGAGGCCGATAAGGATGAAGCTGGTGATGAACTTGCCAAAAGCGATGAATCCCTTGACCATCGCGTTACGGGCGAAGATAAGCCCAGCAGCGATGAGGGCCGCGACGATGAAGACGGGGATCAAGTAGACAAGAGAGGCGCCGAACGGGTTGCCGGCCAGAACGCTCTGCAGGAGGGCGCCGAACGGAGCCATGATGATACCGGCCAGGATGCCGAGTGCCAGGTACTTGCGGTCCTTCGCCTGGATGATGCCGAGGCCGACGGGAATGTTGAAGACGATGTTGACGCCGAAGACGGAGCCGAGCAGGAGGCCGCCGAAGTAGCCGACCCACTCGGGGTCACCAGCAGCCTTCGCAAGCTGGAGGCCGAGGGGCGTAGCGCCCATGTCGATGGCCAGCAACGTGCCGGCGAACATAGCAGTCTTGGAGCCAAGAGCGGTAAAGACTGGACCAACGACGGGCATCAGCCAGCTGGCGAGAACGGGGGTCAGTGCGATGATACCGACCATGGCCAGGGCGAGAGGGCCCATAGCATTGAAACCGTTCTCCATCTCTGCGCCAAACCCGTCGATGAGCGGAATGTGCACATCCGGCGCCCAGTACTTGATGATACGTTCAAGCACACCGAGTACCGCGAAAATCGCCATGATCCATAGTACAGTTCTGCTAATTGCAGCCATTAGTTACACCCCTTCCTGAGATTTTTTTGAAGTATGTGATTCCCTGCAAACAAACTGTAGAACGAAGACTGAAGCCATTCCTAGTGTTGTTATCGAACGGACTCCTCCTCTCTGACTGCAGTATTGTGCTTTGCGCAGTCACGACACGTCTCCACCACTGGACATTAGCTTGGGAACAAGAATCTCGGTATCCTCCGCCGGACGCGGAATCACGTGAACAGAAATCAGGGTCCCAACGCGCTGCGCTGCCGCAGCGCCAGCATCCGTCGCAGCTTTGACAGCTCCAACGTCGCCACGGACCATGACCGTGACGTATCCACCGATCTTCTTGTATTCGCGAGCTACAAGCGTCACGTTCGCTGCCTTGACCATGGCGTCGGCCGCTTCTATTGCACCGACGAGCCCTTTGGTTTCGATCAGTCCCAGAGCAATCATCTTCTCTGCCACAATGACCTCCGCCTGCTACACTGCCCGGGTCGAGGCACCTGTGCCACTAACCCTTGTGAGACAATTCATCGCGAACGACCCTGCGCACCAGGCTCTCAAGGTCGGCAGGCGACTGCTTCTCGGCAGGAGCCGAGGCAGGAGCTGCCTGAACTGGAGCTGGCTTGCGGTCATACACGATTGGGGGATTGAACGGCCGAGTCTCATAGGCGATGCGCTTCACGTTCATCAAGTTGTGAACGCTGATGTTGTCGCTGCTGATGCCGCCGCCCATACCACCGGTCGCCAGTGTGAGTGAGGGTGCCAGATTGGTCGTGGCTCCTATCGCTCCCATGGTAGTAGAGCCGTTGACGATAATGCGGAACGCGGGCTTCACAAGCCCGAACTGCATGATAGTGTCCTCCTGCGTGCAGTGGATACCCATGGTGTGACCCCAGCCGCCAAAGTCCAGCGTCTCCATGCACCGGTCGCAGCCAGTTTGCCATCCGTCTTCCACATAGAAGGCAACCACGGGAGCGAGCTTCTCGCGCGAGAGTGGAACGTTGGGGCCCACCTCCTTGAGTCTGACAACCAGGATGCGGGCGTCGTCCGGAACTTTGAAGCCAGCTCGTTCAGCCAGCACCTGCGGAGAGCGTCCGACGAAGTCGGACTGCATGAGTCCGTTGGGACGGAACATGGCCTTGCCCAGCTTGTCGGCTTGTTCTTCAGACAGAAAATACGCCCCATTGCGTTCCATGGCCTTCGCCAGCTGGTCGGCAATCGGGGTGTCAGCGATAATCGCCCCTTCATGGGCGCAGATGACCCCATAGTCGAAATTGACGCTGTTGACGATGTCGCGAGCGGCCTTCTCGATGTCTGCGCTGTGGTCGACGTACACGGGAACGTTTCCGGGGCCAACGCCAAGAGCGGGCTTGCCCACACTGTGAGCATACTGCACCATGGCCTCACCACCGGTGGCGATGATCAAGCGGACAGCTTTCTGCTTGAGCAGTTCCTGCGTCCCTTCCATACTGATGTGCGTCATACAGCCGATGAGGCCCTTGGGGGCTCCGGCTGCTTCGGCCGCCTCGGCCAGAATGCGCACGGTCTCGGCCGTGCACTTCGGGGCGGAGGGGTGAGGCGCGAACACGATCGCGTTGCGCGCCTTGACGGCAATCAGGGACTTGAAGATTGCAGTAGACGTCGGGTTTGTCGTCGGAACCAGCGCTGCAACGACGCCGAAGGGCCAGGCGATCTCGATGATCTTGTTGGCTTCGTCGCGCCTGATGACTCCCTCGGTCCGGACATCCTTGATGGACATCCAGAGGTCGCGCGAGGCAAACTGGTTCTTGATGGTCTTGTGTTCGGCGACACCCAAGTGTGTCTCTTCGACTGCCATGCGGCCAAGCCGTTCGGCCTGGTCATAGGCAGCTTCGGCCATGGAGGCACAGATGACGTCCACCTGATACTGATTGAAGTGAACGAAAGCTTCCTCCGCTGCCTGCGCTTGTTTGACCAGATTCCTGGCCTCCTGCACCGACAACAGGTCGCGGTCGAGTTCTTCAGGCATGTTCTGCCTCCTCTTACAGATCTCCGTTCCAGCTCAGGTACAAGCTGGAGCGCCTGTCAGGAAACAAGTCGTGCGAGTCGCAGAACACTCTACTGGAAGGCCAGCGGATCCGATGCAACCGACATGACAGCTTCGTCGAATGCACGGCAGGCCGCACGACAAGCACTCTGTGTGCCAACAAGGAGTGCGCCGTGGTAGTTGGTTTCGCTCAGTCTGGTCAGGGAGCCGACGCTGACATCAGCGGCCTTGAGCGCACGTTCCATGGCATAGTGGCCCTCAAGAGGCGGCGCAGTGATGTATGCGAGGGGTGTGCCGGGGGCGACACCAGCTTCCTTGGACAGATAGGTGCCCGAGCGGGAAATCGTGTAGGCCAGCCAGACAAGCAGCGGTGCAACCTGGACTGGAAGCGTGACCGTCGAGTATCTCAATGAGTCCACGAACTCCAGAACCGCATTGATACCCGCGGTGGCCTCGGCAGGGTTTGGAGCGGCCAGCAGAAGCATGGCTTCGCCCGACAGAGGGCCAGACGGATAGGAGCCACCGGCAAAGTGCGAACGGCAGTATGCCACGCGTACCTCGGCTTTCTTGGTGGCTTCGTCGCCGCCGATGTACAGCGGGTCATCGATGTTGCTGGTGAACAGTGCCAGGCTCTTCTCCCCAGGGAGAAGCTCCAGGGCTTTTGCCATGTCGGGATGTACGTTCGGGATGAGCCGAACCGACAAAATCTCTGGCTTCAGGGTGCGTTCCATCTCTAGAGCCATGTCGTTTACTCCTTCCTTATGACTCGTTCTCAGGATACCTGGAGCAG
>JAUSAI010000076.1 GCA_030652945.1 Caldisericota bacterium
TGACATTAAAGCCAGGGATGGCCTCCAGCTTGTCGATTGTCCCACCGGTATGCCCCAGTCCCCTGCCCGACAGCTTGGGCAGGATTGCCCCACAGCTTGCAGCTATGGCGATCAGCGGCAGTGACACGGTATCGGCGACTCCCCCGGAAGAGTGTTTGTCGCACTTGATGCCGGCGATTCCCGAGAGATCGATGGTGTCGCCGCTGAATGCGATGCATCGAGTGAACCATGCAGTCTCGCTGGGCGTCATGCCCCGGAAGTAGACCGCCATAAGCATCGCTGCAGACTGGTAGTCGGGGATGCCTCCGCCGGTGATGCCCGCAACCCAGCTTTCGAGCTCTTCGTGCGACAGTTCCCCGCCGTTCCTCTTCTTCTCGATCAGGTCCGCGAACGGAACTGTCACAGCTCTACCTTGCCAATGAAATCCTGCAGGAGCTGTGCGAGCTGAACATCGGCTTTTCTTGCGGCTGCGACGACCTTCTCATGGCTGAGCTCGGTGGTGGTTTCCGTTGCCAGGTCGGTAATGACAGAGACGGCACAGACTCGCATGGATTCCTGTCGTGCGACAATGACCTCATGCACGGTAGACATGCCTACAGCGTCAGCTCCGAGAGTCCGCAGCATACGGATTTCGGCGCGCGTTTCGTACTGCGGACCGCCCACGGCCGCATAGACGCCGTGTTTCACGGGCAAGTGGCGAGCCGTCCCGGTAGAGAGCAGGAGAGAAGCCAGGTCTACGTCGTAGGCGCCATACATGTTCACGAACTTCGTCCCAAACACGTCGTCGGCAAGTCCTCTCAGAGGACTGTCTGCGACCAGCAGGTTGAGGTGGTCATCCAATACCATGAGGTCCCCGATACTGAGGCGTTCGCTGATGCCGCCGGCCGCATTCGTGAACAGGGCCAGGCGCGCTCCGAGGCGAGATGCAGCTCGAACGGGCAGGGTGGTCACCGCAGGGTCGTACCCCTCGTAATAGTGGAAACGGCCAGCACAGCACAGCACGCGGCGGGATCCGACAGACCCGGCGAAGAGGAGCCCTGCATGGCCAGGAACGGTTGAAGACGGGAACCCCGGGATACTACTGTACGGGACGCTGGAACGATCGCCCAGCTTGTCGACAAAGCTTTCCAGTCCGGACCCGAGAACGACGACGATGTCGAAGGCCGTTCCCAGAGCTTTGCGAATGCCGTCGGCAGCGACTTCGATGTCCTGATTCAGCGCTGTGCTTTCGATCATTCCACAGACCCGGCAATGTCGTAGAACGCCTGACCGCCGTAGTACGACTGGATTTCGAGATCGCCGAATGACAGCTCCAGATGCTGAACCAGTACAGTGAAGTCCTGCTCGGCAACATCAGCCCCCCGGTAAACGGAGAGGAGCGACTTGTCGTCCCACTCGAGCGGGGCATCGCGCAGGTGCCCAAGAGCGTCCTCCGGAGAGCTGCCCAAAGCAACAAGCTTGTCGTCCACCAGCAGCATCCAGTCTCCTTTGCGAACTGAAAGTCCGGCGACGGTTGCATCCTTCGTTGCCTTGGTGATCGCAAAGAAGTCGGTTGCCTCGATCGCCTCCGACGCCATTCGCTCGCAATCCTCGTCCGTCTCACAGGATGCCAGCTGTACCAGCGCTGCGATCGCCTGGACGGGATGCCGTGCGTCCAGGACGCGAACGGGTTTGTCGACCATGCTGGCCGCCTGTCTTGCGGCCAAGAGGATATTCTTGTTGTTGGGGAAGACGAAGAAGACCTCGGCATTGCAGCTCCGTATTGGGTCGAGAAATGCCTCAGTAGGTGGATTCATCGTGTCTCCGCCGCTGATGATGATCTGCGCGCCGAGCCGGCGGAAGATCTCATCGAATCCGGGACCGGGCGAGACAACAACGCACGCTCGATGAAGACCTTCCTGACCACAGCCGTCAGTGGACACGAGAGGCCGTTCCGCGGGTCTTCCCGCAGAAGCATACTGGTCGCTCTGATACTGCATGTCTTCGATACGCGCTTCACGAATCGGCCCGAAACTCATCAGGTACCGCAGTGCATCATACGGTTCATTGGTGTGCACGTGTACCTTGGTGAGTCCCTCGGCGCTTGCAAGCACAAGACTGTCTCCGTGCTCGGTCAGTTTGGCTGCGATGTCGGTCTCCGGCAGGTGCTCGGCAGACACGAGAACGACCGTGTCATACCGATAGGTAAGTGTCTGCTGACCGGTGGCATATTCGCTGGAGTCGGCCGATGTCTCGGCTGGGGCTGCCGTGTCACCCCGAACGCACCTGAGCATTCCCTCGAGAAGCGTCACGAGTCCTTCGGCTCCGGCGTCGACGACGTGTGCCTCGGCGAGCACCTGAAGCTGGCCAGTCGTCTCCTGCACAGCCGTCCGTCCGAGTGCAATGAGCTCTTCAAGATAGGGTTCGAACTCGTCGATGTCGACGTGCGACCCATGCTCGGCGATTCTGCGCACCACGGTGAGAATGGTCCCCTCGACAGGGGTCACTACCGCTTTGTAGGCGATTTCCGTTGCCTTGAGGAGCATCAGGCTGAAGTCTCTGGTCGTCAGGCGGGACTTGGCGTCGGCGGCGACCGCCATGCCTCGGATGATCTGAGAGAGAATGACACCCGAGTTCCCGCGTGCCCCGATGAGAGAGCCGGCCGAGAGCGTCGACACGAATTCCTTGATGGAACGTGGCTGTGCGCGCTGGACCTCGTCAAGGGCAGTTCTGAGGGTTAATGACATGTTCGTGCCCGTATCGCCATCGGGCACCGGAAAGACATTCAGACTGTTGATGAAGGTCTTGCGTGATTCGAGCTGGGCGAGCGCCCCTTTGAAGAAGGCCTCGAGCTCCGTGTGGGTGATTTCCTTCAACTCTTCATCCTCCGATGTCGGTCAGTCGTTCTCGTGCTCGATACGGATCGACCACACGACAACGTTCAGACTCAGTCGCTCCATGGATATGCCTGTCATCGACGAGAACGCGTAGCGCACTTGCGAGACAATCGTCCGGGCGACCTCAGAAACGCGCAGGCCATACTGGAGCCGTACGTGAATCGTGGCCTCGATAGTCCCATCAGGGTGTATCTGCATGTCGACGCCTCTGGGAGCGGTCGGGATGGAAAGGGCGTGTGAGACGCGCTCGGCAAAGGAAACGGGCGCAAGACCGGTGACTCCGTAGACGCCAAGCGTGGCCAGCCGGAGAATCTCCTCTCCAGCCATCCTGCTGAGTACAATCTTGCCCTTCATGTTCGCCATGTTCACTCTCCCTGCAAAAATTGTATACGATTATACCACGAAACTTGAATTCACGAGTGTTTGGCGTAAAGTGAATGTACTTTTTCATGGAGGTCCGTCGAAATGAGCAGAGTGTGTTCAATTTGTGGCAAGGGTCCAATGGTCGGCAATACGGTAAGCCATTCAATTCGGCGCGTTGGCCGACGATTCCTGCCCAATCTTCATAGGGTCCAGGTCGAAGTGAGCGGGAGGGTTCAGAGACTCTCTGTCTGCGGCAAGTGCCTCAAGAAGCTGAAGGCGACTGCCTAGTTACAGGGCAGTCCCTATGAGTCAAGAACTGCGGAGCCTGTTCTGGACAGGCTCTTCTTTACGTGTACTCGACCAGCTCAGGCTCCCGTTCTCCATCGAGTACATCGAGTGCACATCCTACCGTGACGTCCACGACGTGATCCGCAACATGAACACGCGCGGGGCTCCGGCGATAGGTGTCGCCGCAGCCTACGGGATGGCTCTTGCCGCGCGGGAAGCAGAACCGTCGCAGAACCCTCGTCAATTCATGCTGGACGCAACGGCGACCTTGAAGAGTGCCCGACCGACTGCCGTCAACCTTGGGTGGTCCGTCGACCGGGCGTCCGCCATCGCCGAACGCACGGCAGACCGTGGACCCGCCGTTGTCTCCGTCGAGCTCCTCAAGAATGCCGACGAGCTGGCGGCCGACGATGAACAGCACAACCTCTCCATCTCACGATTTGGCGCAGAGCTGTTTGACAACGGCGATGCCATCTTGACCATATGCAACACCGGAGCCCTCGCGACCTATCGATACGGGACAGCCTTCGGGGCAATCAACGAGGCGTTTCGACAAGGGAAGCGCATCGAGGTATACGCGCTCGAAACACGGCCCTACTTGCAGGGTGCTCGCCTCACGGCGCTTGAACTGGTCCATGCGGGCATCCCGTTTCGTCTCATCACGGACGGGATGGCAGGAATCTGCATGGCAAGACGAATGGTCAACAAGGTCATCGTCGGGGCGGACCGCATTGCCGCCAATGGCGACTTTGCGAACAAGATCGGGACGTATCAGCTGGCCGTTCTCGCCCAGTACCACCACCTGCCCTTCTATGCAGCGGCGCCGCTGAGCTCCTTTGATTTGCAAATCGAATCAGGACAGCAGATTCCCGTGGAGGAACGCGACGAAGAGGAAGTACTGTCCATGGCTGGGCATCGTATCGCGGCAGAAGGTGCCCATGCGTTCAACCCATCGTTCGATGTCACTCCTCACGAACTCGTCAGCGGTATCGTGACAGAGCTCGGGGTGTTTCGCCCACCATTCGGCCACTGGGAGCGTCCCTGACCGTCAGCACTGTCGCCGTACGACCTTCAGGTCTTTGCAGCGGGAGGTGTTGAGATCGGTACGACGCCGTTGCGTGGGCACAAACCTGCCAGGGAACACGTGGTGCACAGTGGTTTACGGGCACTGCACGTCGACCGCCCATGGGCAATCAGCGCGTCACACAAAGAGTTCCAGTGCTTCTCCGGGACGGATGCCATGAGATCCTGTTCGATGTTGTCCGGGTCGGTATTCCTGCTGAGGCCGATACGGAATGCCAGACGCTTGACGTGCGTATCCACGACGACTGCCTGCCGTCCGAAAGCGTGTGCCAGAACAACGTTGGCAGTCTTTCTGCCGACACCTGGCAACGCCGTAAGGAATTCCATCGAGGGCGTGAGCTTGCCGCCGTATCGCTCGCACAGGATGCGCGACTCTGCGATGATCGACCGCGCCTTGTTGTGGTAGAACCCAGTCGGCTTGACGATGCGCTCAACGTCTTCGATATCCGCGCGTCCGAGTGCACAGGGATCTGGATACGCTGCGAAGAGAACCGGCGTCACCTTGTTGACCATCACGTCTGTGCACTGTGCGCTGAGAATGGTCGCCGTGACAAGCTGCCACGGATCAGCAAACTCGAGGGCGGTCCCGCGGACCGTGTACTCCTGTTCGAGCAGGCCAACCACCGCGCCGACCTTCTTCTGTACCTTGAATACCATACACTGCCCCCTCATCCGTTCACGTGTCGAGGACAGTATACTGTCCGCAACGACCATGGAGTCAAGGTCGTTCGTCTCGATTCGCCGACAATCCCCGAGGTGCGCTTTGCAGGAATATCTCCGTCGGACTGGCGGCCCGACACTTGCGGCCGAGCGGGTTACGTGTATACTTCTTGGAGTTCCGTCGTGGGCGGTTAGTTCAGAGGTAGAACGCCTCGTTGACACCGAGGAGGTCAGAGGTCCGATTCCTCTATCGCCCACCATTTGTATTTTCCGGGAGCGGACATGAACATCAGACTCGTCTTCAACGGTACCTCCCTTGAGTACTCCTTCCAGGATGGCGAGCCCATTCTCACTGCCATCCCGAAGCTGTTCCCCCAGGAGAAGCG
>JAUSAI010000080.1 GCA_030652945.1 Caldisericota bacterium
TGTCTCGTCGAACCGGTCCATCCCAGCCAGCGTGCTTCCGACATGCCAGTCGGCCGTGTGCAGTAGTCTCATGGCTCAGTATATGCTGATTTGCGGGGGGTAGGCACTCGTTGTGTCAGGATCTCGACAGCGACGCGACGCCCCTCGGCGACAGCTTCGACAATGGTAGCTGCCCCCTGGTTGAACTCCACGCTCCTCAGCCAACCGGGAGGGAATGAGATCATTTCATCGCCCGGAACGTGCCACGAGGTCCCCGCAACGTACACGGCGTCATGGTCTCGTGTTAGGTCCTGGATGTCTTGCACAGACTTCACCTGGGTTCCACTATGGACGTGAATGCCGGGCAGCGTCATGCCGGCAAGGTCCCGCTTGACTGCCTCCTCCGGCAGAGCCGCACAAGCCCGCTGCCAGTCGTTGCTTTCCTCGGCGGCAACAACGTCCACGGTTGCGCCGCCAAGCGCCAGGTAGTAGGCCGCCGTGAGGGCAGCTGGTCCGCCGCAGACAACTGCGACGTGGAGCCTGTGGGACGCCATGTCACCATGCGTCCAGCCCCTGGCGCCGGCGTTCTCGCATGCCCAGCGCTGCAGTTCGGCTATCCGGACAGACGTTCCCGTGAGCGAGACACGGTAGCACGCACGCTGACACGGCGCGTCGGGGCCGCAGGCAGTTCCGCAGACCTCGCCCAGGGGATTGGTCTGACGAATGGTACGGGCGGCGCCGACCACGTTGCCCGCTTCCAGACGTCGCAGGAAGCCGGGGACATCGACGTGGGCTGGGCATGCGGCGATGCAGTTGGGTTTCTCGCACCACTGGCACTGCGCAGCGGCCAGGGGTGCAGTGGCAACGGTGATAGGGTCATCGGCCTGATACCCGGGGCGCTCGTACGGGAGTGTCACGAAATGGATGTACTGCCGGGCGAACGTGCGCCGGTCATAGCCACGCATGTGCAGGTCACGCAAGACCATGTTGGCGGCGCCGACACCGGAGACGGCCGCAGCAGGAGCCCCCGTGCCCATGACGGTAGAGTCTCCGCAGAAGTACAAGTTCTTCCACTCACTGCGCGCATGGAGACGGTTCAGCATCTGCTGTCCCAGCATGTTCTTCGGTCCGCCGACTGCACCGCCGTTCTTGAGGAGATAGCGTTCGATGGTGGTGGGCGTTGCCACGATGAGCGTGCGGATGTGGCTTCGAAATCCGGGGAAGTGAGCCTCGATCTGCGCGAGCGTGCGGTCGGCCTCCTGGTTCTTCTGCTGTTCGTAGGCCTCCGAACGGTAGCCCGGGCTTTCCGGCGAGGGCCACGTCAGCATATTCGGTGCGATGGCCATGACAACCAGCTGGCCGTCCGGCGCGAGCGTCCGGTCGACGAGCGAGTTGGTGTAAAGCGTCAGATCCGACGAATCGATGACCGCGCGGTTCTCGATGAAGATCTCCCAGGGGAAGGTGTCTGCCGGGAGCGCTGCGGCGTCGACAACCATGTACATGGTCATGCTGGGGAAGGTGGGGATGAGGTGTCTGGCCCAGGCCAGCCGCTCCGGGTCGATGTGCTCGGGGCGCACCAGTTTTCCATAGACGTTCCAGACGGTCGCATCAGCGATGATGCGGTCAGCGCGGAGCTCCGTGCCGTCCGCAAGTCGGACGCCGTAGGCGGTATCTCCGTGAATGAGGATCTCATCGACGTAGCGTCGGTACAACACGTGGCCGCCGTCACGCTCAAAGGATTTCTCCATCGTGCTGGGCAGGTTCTGGGCTCCTCCCGCGGGGTAGTAGACGCCCCCGATGTGGTTGTCCAGAAACATGGTGGCTGCCAGGACCGCCGGCGTCTCGGCCGCCGTGCAGTAGTCGTACGCTGAACACAGCTTGTCGAAGAAGTCGATGATCGGCTTGGTGTGAAAGTACTTGTCCAGCAGTGACTGGACACTGATGGTGAGCAGCTTCCGCATCCTGAGCATCGCGATGGGACTGCTGAGCAGGCTGCGAAGACCCTGCCTGGGCGAGAACTCCGACGGGGGGACGATGACCTCGTTGCGCAGAACGATGTTTGTGTACATGCCGTACAAATCGTGGTAGAAGTCCCGGATTCCCTGACGTTCCTCGGGGAACATCTCTCCCAGCTCGTCTTCGAATCGCTCCAGCTCGGGCCAGAAGACGACCTTCTTGCCCTCGATGGTCATGCGTGCCAGCGTCGGCTGGGCAACGATGTCGATGGGCTCTTCAAGCTCATTCATGATGAAGCGGAATGGCTTGAACCCCGTCTCGCCAAATCCGTAGATCATGGCAGTCCCTACGTCGAACACGACATCGTCGCGCTTAAACGATGTGCACGACCCACCTGGCTTGTCCTGGCGGTCAATCAGCAGAACCGACAGACCCCGCTTCGCCAGCAGGCTGGCCGAGGTGATGCCACCGAGTCCTGCACCGACGACAATGACGTCGTACCGGTCACGGAGCACACAGTCGCGAAGGATTCTCATGGTCTCCACCCTTTCCTCTCTGCGGCACAGAACACCGTTCCCGGTGACTCCGCGCCTCAGGCACCGTCGGTCAGCGCAACAGCCCTGCAGGCGACGCTCGCCGCCGGGCACAGCGCGCAGGACAGTATCTTACCACGTTTGCGGGCAATCAGAATATACGGTGTTGCATCCTGTGCCGTCGCTCTATGATATGTTCAGGTGCGCGGCGGTGCCATGGGAAACCCAGGCGGACCACCGCGTCGAGTGGGAGGAAGACATGAAGAGCGTACGACGAACGATAGCGTTGCTGGTGGTCGTGGCGTTCGTGCTGACACTGCCGGCGTTGCGGCCTGCTTCAGTTGAAGGAGCGGTCGCCGGACAGACGGTCATCGTCCTGCGCGTCGGCGTGCCGACCATGACGGTCGGTGGCGTGACCAAAGCCATCGATGCACAGGGTACGGCCCCCGTCATCGTAGAGGGCAGGACGTTCCTGCCCATCCGTGCAATCGTTGAGGCTCTTGGCGGTACGATCGCGTGGACGGCTGCCGACAAGAAGGTCACGATCATCACAGGCAGCGATGTCATCGAACTGTTCATCGGAAACCGTACAGCGCGCGTCAACGGCACGGCTGTAAGCATCGACCCCGCCAATCCTAGTGTTGTGCCGTTCATCGTCGGCGGCAGGACCGTCTTGCCGGTGCGCTTCGTTGCGGAGCGGCTGGGGGGAACGGTCGACTGGAATGCGACGACACGGACGGTGACCCTGACCTTTGCGGTTGCAGGAACGCTGACACAGCTCACGGTGACCGAGATCGCCAAGAAGGTGGAGTCCGTCGTGTACATCGAGGTGGCGTTTGCCGATGGCAAGGGAGCTTCTGGGTCGGGCTTCATCATCAGCACGGATGGCCGCATCGTCACCAACCACCATGTCATTGACGGAGCTATCTCTGGCACAGTCACGCTCAACGACAAGACGACGTTTACCGACATCAAGGTGCTCGGGTGGGACAAGGAGGGCGACCTGGCTATCATCAAGGTCGCCGGTTCGAACATGCCGGCGGTGACTCTGGGAGACTCCGACAAGGTGGTCATCGGCGAAGCCGTCGTGGCCATCGGCAGTCCCCTTGGCCTCCAGAACACGGTCAGCTCAGGCATCGTCAGCGCCCGGCGCGATGGTTACCTGCAAACAACGGCGCCTATCAGCCACGGCAGTTCCGGTGGCGCTCTGTTCAACATGTACGGTGAGGTCATCGGCATCACGTCGGCGGGCATGGAGGAGGGCGCGAACCTGGGCTTTGCCATCCCCATCAATGATGTCAAGGCGCTGGCGACGAACAAGACACTGACGCTGGCACAGTTCACGGCACAGACCTCCGGCGGGACATCCACGCTGGGGACAGTCCCGCAGCCAGTCGAGCCGGCCGCGGACAGCGAAGTCACGACGCTGACGCCGACCTTCCAATGGACGGCAGTCGTGGCGGCGACGCGCTACACGTTCTGGCTTGGAGCCGGGACGAGCGGCAAGGAGGACAGCAAAGTCTACAGCGAACTGACGACGAGCAACGAATTGACGTTGCCAGCCGGGATCCTTGTGGACGGCGAAGTCTATACGTGGGCAGTGTCAGCCGGCAACGATACCGGGTGGGGCGACTGGTCGGCCGACACCGTGTTTGCGGTGGCTCTCGGGAGCACACTTGGGGTTCCCGAGCCGCTCGAGCCGGACCAGGATGCGGTCGTTCCAACGCTGACGCCGACCTTCTTCTGGGCTGCTGCCTCCGGCGCGACCCGCTACACCTTCTGGCTTGGCGAAGGACTGACAGGAACACAGGAGACACAGCTGTTCTCGCAGCCGGTCACCGGGACATCGTTCACGTTGCCACGCGGCCTGCTGGTGAGCGGACGGGAGTACACGTGGAATGTGTCGGCAGGTGACGCGGCAAACTGGGGGGACTGGGCAGACGATCAGTACTTCTCGGTGAACGTTCCCGCCGGGTTGCCCGTGACAACCCTTCTGACACCTCTCCCCTACGCCACCGGTGTGTCACGTACGGCGACGTTTACGTGGACCGCGGTTCCTGGCGCCACCCGGTACAACTTCTGGCTGGGGAAGGGCACCAGTGGTGCCGAGGACTCCAAGCTTGTCAGCGTGATCGTCACCGGCACGTCGTACACCGTACCCGCAGGGACGCTGACAGCAGACAGCATCTACACCTGGAACGTTTCCCCAGGAACAGCAGCAAGCTGGGGCAGCTGGACGATGGACCGGTACCTGAAGACGGCACCATAACTGACGATTGAGGAGGAGCAGTGATACTTGATGCAATAGAAAAGAGGCAGAGCATCCGGGCCTACAAGGACGAGCCTATCAAGGAAGCCGAACTGCGAGAGGTCCTTGAGGCGGGACGGATGGCCCCATCCGGCTGCAACAAACAGCCGTGGAAGTTCGTGGTGGTGCAGGACCGGGTGATGATTGGCAAACTGGTTCACGCTATCGGCGGGCAGGAGTTCGTCGGCAAGGCGGCGGCCCTGGTTGTCGCCTGCAAGGATGGCACAGGCTACCACATCGGCAAACGCTACGACGGTGGCGTCATCGACATCACCATCGCATTGGATCACATGACCTTGCAGGCAGCATCGATTGGCATCGGCACGTGCTGGCTGGGGATGTATGACGGAGAGGAAGTCGAGCAGCTGCTCGGCATTCCTGCACAGAATCCGGTAGTCGCCATCCTTGCGATGGGGTATCCGGAGGGCGAGCCCGGGCGGAAGCCACGGCGCAAGGCATTTGACGACGTCGTCTGCTGGGAGAAGTTCACCACCTGACAAGAAACTGATTCGCCATCGGCACGCGAAAAGCAAGGGGGGCCTACGTGGAAAAGGACGGGTATGAGCAGGCGTTGGCATATCTTGTGCAGAAGGCTGCATATCCAATGTGGTCGAAGAACGGCGTCTGGTTTCGTGACGCCGATGGCTCGCGCGTCGAGGAGCCGCAGTCAGCCGACCTCGCTACTGTGCTGGCATTGTCTGGCAAGGAGCGGTGCGACGTTGTGCGCAAGGAGATTCGCGTGCGTGTCGAACGCGAGCGCACGTACGTTCCCATCAAGCAGTGGGCAGTCGAGGAGCGGCCCCGCGAACAGCTGGTCCGCTATGGTCCTGACGCCATGAGCAATGCACGACTCCTCGCCATCCTGTTTCGGACCGGCAGTCACCAGCGCAGTGCCGAGGAGTTGGGCCGCGAGCTGTTCAACAGGTTCGGCAGCTGGAATGCCTTGGACCAGGCAAGCGTCGAGGACATCTGTGAGGTGTATGGCATCGGTTTGGCTAAGGCGGTCGAGCTCAAGGCAGCTATCGAAATCGGCAAGCGACTCCAGCAGGGAGGAGCGTCAGCGATGAAGCGTGTAACCGGTGCCGAGGACGCCATCGACTACGTCTGCGACCGCTACGTCCCGCAGCTGCGCGATGCCGGCAAGGAGTTCTTCTATGTCGTGCTCCTCGACATCCGCAACAAGGTCATCAGGGACGCCGAGGTCAGCCGCGGCAGCATCAGCGCCAGCGTCGTCGACCCCGCCGACATCGTCCGCGAGGCCTGCGTCCATCACGCCAGCCGTGTCGTCCTCGTGCACAACCACCCCAGTGGCGAGACGGATCCCAGCAAGGAGGACATCGATACGACCAACAAGATAACCCAGGCCCTCAAGTACGTCGGCGTCCGCGTCCTCGACCACATCATCGTAGGTCGCACCCGCCAGGACTACTTCAGCTTCGCCCGGGCAGGGATGGTGTAGGTCTGTCAGAAGAACGAATTGGGAGGCCTACTCGGGGTTGATGGTCAACATGATCCACACCAGGAGCCACAGAGCTGCCGTCAGGAAGGCGAGGAGGCAGAGGACGCGCCCTCCGGGGCCGATGACGGTGCGCCACGAACGGAGGCGTTCGTCCGGAGCAGCAGCCCGTCGGGCGACGATGACGGCCGGGGTAAGGCGCACTAGCAGGAAGGCCGTGAGGCTCGGGGGCAGGAAGACCTGCAGTGCCCAGGGGTGCAGGCCGAAACTCGCGTACCAGCCCATTACCTCGCAGAACACAACATAGTCTAGCAATAGAAGCGGCAGACTCGTCCGGGGCTGGTGTGTGTGCTTCAGCAGCCGGTCTGCGCCCCAGAGGGCGATATCGTAGAGGACGAGCAGGATCGCCCCGAGAAGGACTTGCGGCAGGAAGAACAGGAACGGCCCGACAGTATCCAAGTAGGGGGCGACGCGAGACATCAGTTGTGCAATCATATGCATACCTCCTTCGTGTCTGAGGACATCGACAGAACCACTGGGTCGACCAATCACTCACCGGACCACCGGCGGAGGACTACTTACTGTTAGGCTACTCACGATCAACAGAAATGTCAATGGAAACAGGACACTAAGTGTTGGGCTGCGGCCCAGTCAAAGGAAACTTGGACGTGTTCTGCCGAAGGGCGGGTGACACGTCAGGTGTCTGTGCGTCATTGCTCCGAGACGAGTTCGACATCTCACTCCAGGTAAGGGCGGGACGCCTCCAAAGACGACCTCGACACTACGAACGAAATCACGTAGGTCCTCGAGTACGTCGGCCTCCGCGTCCTTCACAGCTGTCCCTGTGATCGGCAACAAGACTATGTCGGCCGGAAACCAGACAGTACAGCTTGAAGCGGCTCCATACATCAAGGGTGGGCGTGCGATGCTGCCCCTCCGGGCGATCGGCGGGGCCTTTGGAGGAGACATCGAGTGGGATGCCGTCGACCGCAAGGTGACCGTCAAGCCGGCGGGCGTAGGGTCCTGCTGTGGGTCGGCAAGAGTCAGGGTGACGTGGACGGGAAGAGGACGCCTATCGACGCCGCCAACGCGGCCATCGTTCCCGAGATTCTCACCGGCAGGGCGTTCGTTGCCCCGCGGTTCGTCGGTGAGAGCACTGGGCTCGACGTCAGCTGGAACGCAGATGCGTGTTCAGTGACTGCCTGGAGGGCAGAGGAACAGCGGCAACCATGTTCGTACGAAGCACGCCAGCGGTGTATGTCACAGGCGTGCTTCGATTCTTGACACGATGCTTCCCTCCGCATAGAGTGAACCAGCCGTGCGTTCTCGCGTGTGGGGTCTGAGGGGAGCGCGCCATCCTACTCAATGGAGGAACGCATGGAACGATGTTCACGCAAGTGTGCTATCTCTCTCATCTGTGTTCTTGCGCTGATCTGCACGATGGCCATTTCCACAGGGCTCGCGCTTCTTGCTGCAGATGCGGCAGTCTGGAGACAGCTTCCGATCTACGGTGGTGATGTGTCGTGCCTTGCGATCAGCACGTCCGCAGTCTATGCAGGAACGTCCGGGGCTGGCGTGTTCCGGTCTGCTGACAAGGGAGACACGTGGCTAGCTGTCTCCACAGGACCGTCGAGTGTCGAGGGTCCGATGTACTCTGAGATCATTTCGCTTGCGACGACCCCGGGTAGTCCTGGAGTCGTATACGCGGGCACGCCGTCAGCATTGCATGTCTCGACGGACGATGGGGTCATGTGGAAGCGGACGGGGCTTGTCGACACGTCCATCTACAGTATTGCAGTGGATCCGGCGGTCAGTTCCACTCTATACGCGGGGACCAAGAAGGGCGTCTTCCGGTCAGATGACGCGGGGGTATCGTGGAAGGCGGCCTCTCCGACCACGACGACCAAGAGTGTTCTGTCTGTGCTCGCCGTGGGTGGAAGCAAGCCTGCGCTGTATGCGGGAACGGACGGTGATGGGGTTTTCCGGTCATGGGACCAGGGAGCAACATGGACGGCCGTTTCGAGTGGACTTGCGAACACGGTGATCCAGGGTCTTGCAGGCGATCCGTCGAACACATCGACCATCTACGCAGCAACGAAAAAGGGACCTTTCAGGTCCGACACCAGTGGAGGATCGTGGCTATCCATTTCCTCTGGCGTGACCAGCAGCGATGTCAAGTGTGTCGTCATCGATTCGGCCGCCTCGGTAGTATTTGTCGGCACCACGGGAGGCGTGTTCCGTTCCGGCGACCGGGGGGCGTCGTGGGCTCTCGTGACCTCGAGTCTGAGCGTGGCGTGTCTCGCCGCAGATTCTACCGGGCGGACCGTCTACGCAGGAATTTCGGGCGAGGGTGTCCGTCGCTCGGATGACCAGGGCAGCAATTGGACGGTGTGCGCACAGGGTATGGCTGCGACGCGTGTGGAGCAGATCGTGATCGACCCCACGCATGACTCGACGCTGTATGCGGCCACGTACGGTACGGGTGTGGAGAGGTCGGATGATGGCGGTGACTCGTGGCTGAAGCTGTCTTCTGCCATCGTCCGGTACGTGAACGCTATCGCCGTCGACCCCCGCAGTCCGGAAACGATCTACAGTGGTACGACGAACGGCGTGTATCGATCAGATGATCGGGGCATGAGCTGGAAGAAGGTGTCGACCGGTCTGAAGAATGCCACCGTAAACTCCTTGGCGGTGAACCCGGCAACCTCGGTGGTGTATGCGGCGACGAATGGAGGAGTATCGCGATCGAGTGATCGAGGTGAGACATGGACGGACGCCCTGGTCCGGCCATATGCGTATGCGCTGGCGATCGACACATTGCAGACTCAGACCCTATATGCGGGGTTTGCTGACGCGTCGGGGCAGCCTGGGGGCGTGTATCGCACCGACGATGGAGGAACGTCCTGGAAGAGTGTTGTGAATGGGCTCACGAAGACGTCGGTCAACGAGATCGCTATCGACCCGCGCACAGGAGTCGTCTACGCGGCGATCTACAGCAGCGGAGTCTTCCGCACGGTTGACAGGGGAGAGACGTGGGCCGCCGCATCGGGCGGTCTCAAGGGCATGGCGGTCTACGTCCGGAGTGTTGCCATCGACTTCTCAGTACCGGGTGGTGTGGTCGCTGGGACTAGCGTAGGCGTCTACACGTCCAAGGATGGCGGGGAGGTTTGGACGGCGTCTCCCTCGGGACTCCCATCCTCAGAAGTCATGACGGTGGCCCTGTCAAATACCAGTCCGGCCAGGCTCTATGCAGGAACACGGAGTCGGGGGGCGTTCCGCCTCGATGCTCCACTTCCTCCCGGAGTCCCGGGTAGTGTGTCTCTTGAGAAGTCGTCATCCTCGCTGGTAGTGCGCTGGAAAGCTTCGTCTTCTGGGACGTCGCCTGTCGCTGGCTATGCCATCTACCGCTCGACGACCGCCGGGAGTCCGGCAGGTGCGCCACATGCTACCGTGGGATCGTCCGAGCTGTCCTGGTCGGACACGGATGCGACGCGGGGAACGACGTATCACTACTCGGTGGCAGCATTTGATGGGTCGGCGCCGCCACGGTACTCAGAGCGCTCAGCAGAGGTCTACGGCGCGCTGCCCCTCCCCGTCACCCTCACTCTGACACTCACCCTCCGCGTTGGCAGTGTGACCATGATGGTCGCAGGATCGGATGGCACGCGAACTACCGTGACGCTCGATGCTGCCCCCATCATTGGGGCGGGCAATCGTACGTTGGTGCCCGTGCGTGCCGTTGCTGAGGCGATGGGTGGGTCCGTAGGATGGGACCCAGCCACTCGGACTGCCACAGTAACCGTCGGTGCGAACTCACTGCAGTTGACACTGGGCAGGAGCACTGCACGCTTCAATGGCGCCGACACCCCAATCGATGCCGACCCCAAGGTCGTACCACTCATCGTCAACGGGCGCACCATGCTGCCACTCAGATTCGTCGTGGAGTCATTGGGTGCAACGGTAGCGTACGAACAGATATCCAAGACTATTACGATCACATACGTGAAACCGTAACTCGACTTGGTTCAGATATGGCGTCCGGTGCACGACACGGCCGGACGCCCCCACGTTCAGAAGAAGCACTCGCACTACTCGCCTTGGTACACGCCCCAGGCGAGGTTGGCACGGCGTTCGACGAAGCGCTTGGAGTAGTAGTCAGCGTAGTTGGCGCGTCCCTGCAGGTGCTCGCCAAAGAACGCGACTGCGAAGTGCTTCATGCGCGCTACCGGGTCAGCGTTGAAGATCATCAGATGACCCTGGCCGACAAACGAGATCATGGCCTTGTCCGGTGTGCCCAGATGCTCATAGATATATGCAGCTTCCACGTCGTAGATGTTGATTTCGTCAGCTGCGGCACCGATGATCAGGGTCGGGCGATCCACCGCGGCGAGACCGCGTTCGCCGAACAGCCACGCGCCTTCCGGAGCCATGGGCATGACGGCACGGATCCGCTCGTCCGTCATCGGCTGCCACAACCCATCATCACTCGTCGTGATGGCTGGACCGGCGTGGGCGACAAATGCGTCCCAGCCGCCCGTCATGTCCCTGACATAGCTGATCCACCACGCCGGCAACGCCGGCATCATGGTGGCGGCACTTGCACATTGCGACAGATAGAAACCGGGGTCCACACGGGCGCCGCTCAGGGCAAGTGACGTGTAGCCGTCGAACGAGTATCCCATCACACCGGCATTCTCGGCATCTATCATCCCCTCCAGGTCCTTAAGGGGTGCGGATGCAATGTAGTTCAGGGCGGCGAGGATGTCGAGTGGGTAGTCGATGAGCCATGGACCCCAAAGGTTGTGGCTATCTTGCTCATTGACGCCTGCCACGACGAATCCGTGTGAGGCAAGGTGAGGACCGAAGGTACGCCCTGCCTTGGCCGAGCAGAGGATGAGCGGATAGGGCGCACCGCTGGAGTCTGGTTCGTAGTCGTAGTTGCCATCGCTCGGTGTCGCCCCGTCGGGCAGTACGGCCGGATACCATACCTGAACGCTTATTTTCCGGTCGACCCGGGTTGCATCGACAACATCATGACTCAGGTGTATGCCAAAGTCATATGTGCCGGGTTCCGACAGCGGGAAGGGATTCCCAGATTGACAGCCTGACAGTACGAGCGATAGCAGCACCAGTCCGACCATGACGATGGATACCCTCTTGTGATTCATGTCACGCTCCTTCCGCATTCCTCCGAATACGCTTCGTTCCATCATGCATAGTAACGTGCACAGTTGTTCAGACTCTAGCGAATCTGTCTGTCAAGGCAGCGGCAGTCAAGACAACTACGAGCGTCACGGGTCACGGGAAGTTCCTGGCAGATTCGACTCTCAAGATGGAGGGGTGTCAGCTATACCGAGACCTCCGCAACGGACGGTCAATGAGAGCAGTTCTGCTATGCGCCCAAGGATACGAGTCTTCGACTGGAACGAGGAGACCATTTAGCACAATTCGAGCCTCGTACCCCAACAAGGGAACACAAGGTACGAATGTGGAGATGCTGTACGGCCTCCCAGGACTACCCTATGACGCGTATGTTATCGTTATCGTCTTGGTTGCGTCTTCCCAAAGCACCGAACATCCAAGATTCTCGGAGACGAATCTCAAGGGAAGCATCGTCCTGCTATTGATGATCTCGGGGACCACCTTGGCGTTTGTTGCATCGATAGCGGTGTTTGTGTCATTGACGGTTGCGACGCTCTTGCCTATCCAGAGATTGAGAGACGTGGCTCCAAGGGTGACTGTCACTTTTCTTGCCGTCCCGTCCCACCCAACCGTGCCACCAAGTGCTTCGATAACTGCCCTTATGGGCACGAGCGTTCTGCTGTTCTTGATGACCGGCGGAGAATCGAGAGTCCTGGAGCTACCGTTGACAGTGAACACGGAGTTCGCTATTTGAAGGACGATGACGGTCTGCTCTTGCTCCTTCTCGAATGCTGCCTTGATCGTATGGTTCGAGGTCACGTTGGTGAATGTGTAGGAAGAGATGTTCCCCTGCGATGCTCCGTCGACAGCAACATCAGCAATGTGATAGCCGGTGTTCGCGGCAATGCTGAACGTTGCGCTTCCACCCTGGAGAACAGTTTGCGCAGTGTTCGGGGTCATGGTGCCCCCGGTCCCGGCAGTGGGCGTCAGCGTGTACGTGGGCACCGCCGTGAACGTCGCCGTAACGGCCTTGTTCCCATCCATCGTGATCGTCTCCGGGTTCGCGGTGCCAGTGACGTTCCCGGACCAGCTCGTGAAGGTGTAGCCGGCAGCAGGCGTGGCAGTCAGGGTGAGAACCGTTCCGGGAGTATACGAAGCAGCGACGGGAGACCATCCAATCGAGCCGCCCGCTGGAGGAGAGGCAGTAGTGGTCAGCGTGTACATGGCGCCGGAGGAAACGCTTGCAGGATACCCATACCATGGGTTGGTCCAGCCGGTGGTACCACTGACGTACCGTACGGTGAACCCGGTTGCACAGGACGCAAACACATTAGCACCCATCGTGGGAGCGTTGCCAAGGAAGTACGCTGTAACGAGCTTCATACACCAATCGAACGCGTTATCGTCAATAGTGGTTACGCCGCGTCCAATGGTCACGCTAGCCAGCGCCCCACAACTCCGAAACGCCCAATAGCCAATGCTCTCCACGCTGTCAGGAATGACCAGACTGGTCAGTGCCGAACAACTGTAGAACGCGTAGTCCTCAATACTGCGTACGCCGTCAGGGATGGTCACGCTGACCAAGGCGGTGCAACCTTGGAACGCATTGGCACCAATGCCGGTGACGCTGTTTGGGATGGTGACGCTGGTCAGTGCCTTGCAGAACTTGAACGCATTGTCACCGATAGTGGTTACGCCAGCCCCGATGGTCACGCTGCTGAGCGCAGTGCATTGATAGAACGCATGCGTACCAATGCTGGTCACGCTGCTCGGGATGGTCACGCTGGTCAGTGCCGTGCAGCCAGAGAAGACAGCGTACTGAATACTCTTCAGGCCGCTTCCAATGGTCAGGTTCGTCAGGGCTGTACAGCCCTGGAACGCATTGGCGTCAATATTGGTCACGCTGTTCGGGATGACCAGGCCTGTCAGCGATGTACAGTCCATGAACGCGGCATTGGAAATACGGGTCAGGCCATTCGGGATGGTCACGGTGGTCAGCCCCGTACAGCCTCTGAACGCACTGCCCAGAATCATGGTCACGCCATTCGGGATGGTCACGCTGGCCAGGAGGTTTCCTTGCGCATTCTGAAACGCACTGGTGCCGATCATCGTCACAGGATACCCGCCCAGCGTGCCGGGGATGACGACAATGTCTCCCAGCCCGGTATAGCCCGTGATCGTGGCTTTGCCTTCGGAGACCGTGTAGATGTAGTCTCCATCGGTTTCCGCCAGTGCCTTGGGCACGGGGGCAAAGACACCGGTCAACAGCGACAGGACCAGACACACTCCGATGAAGACTGACAGGACCTTTCTCATGACGTATCCCTCCCCTTTGGACGACCGATGAGCGCCGTCCTCGATGCCAAGTAGTTCGCCACGGCCGTACCGCGAGCAAGAACCTTTAGATTGACGATAGTATCGTCAATGTTCTGTACCATTGCAAGCACGCCACCAGCCAGTTGGTCTTCTTCGTTCAAGATACGTTGCCGCAGCGCATCGGTAGCCTCCAGGATCTCGTTCGTGAAGTGCTTCGCGTTAGAATCGCACATCCTTTCGCTGGACAGCGGACACCGTACCCAATCCGAGCCCCTTGGGGCTCGGACTTCTGTAAGGACCAACATGGTCCTTTCTATGCGAGCAGGCAGAAACGACATTGATTGGTTCCGTTTGTACAATACGGCCGTGCGGACAGACTCCTATTCGACCGACTGCCCAGACGGCGTCGTCAATGTGCCGCCCGACAAGAGACGGACGCGTCCCAGCACGACATCGACACCACCAACAAGACCACCCAGGGCTTGAAGCACATTCCCTTCCTTGACCCCGTCAGTACCATCGCTTCTTCTCTCGCGTACAGCAGGCGTGGAGCGCACCGTCGTACGTGACATGTGTCGGGATGAATTCAGCTGTATGCAAACGGAGTAGGCAGACAGTAGACTGCTCTGCCACCGGCGGCGAGCGCGTCAGGACTTCGCGTTCGATCAGCAATTGTGAAGAGTGCGCCCACCCTGAGCGCGTGCCTGTCATCCTCATTGAAACTGTCTGTACACCACTTTCATCCCACACTTCTCTCCTGGGGGTGGCACCATGTCGCGCGTGCCTACCTGCGTATGCTGATAGTGTTGTAGACGGAACGGAGACCGATGAGGAGTCTCCACTCCGCAGAACGGGCAGAGCCCCGGAAGGAAGTTGAGGATGAGAAACAGACGAGTGGTCGTGCTGATACTGTCATTGGTTCTTGTTGCCGTGCTGACAGCAGGGTGTGTCGGCAGGGGTCAGCTGTTGCAGAAGGCGCTGGAGGGCTCCTTGACGGGCGCGGATGCCGTCTACACCGTCGCAAACAGGGACGTTGCCTCGGGCACTGCGGTGTCGGGCACGATCCATGCCTTGCGCACGACGACGCTCGTGGCACAGGCACAGGGCCGTGTGGACCAGATCCTCAAACAGGAAGGTGATGCCGTCAAAGGGGGCGACGTCATCCTCCGCATCGAGTCTGCCACGCAGGACAACCTGCTGGCACAAGCGGAGTCGCGATACCGTGCGGCGTCTGTCAACCGGCAGGTGGCCGAGCTGACGGACATGGCGGTGACCAAAGCACAGCTTGAAAGCGCGCTCGCTCAGGCCACAGCACAGCGTGCATCGGCAGAGGCGAACCTGACCAACTTCACCGACAAGGACACGAGTGCGAGCCAGCTGGCAAACTTGCAGGAACAGGTCAAGCAGGCCGAGGCCAGCCTTCGGAGCGCGCAGAACAATCTGAAGAGCCTGCAGGACTACGATACGTCCGAACTGCAGGTTACCATTGCGGACTTCTCGGTCCAGCAGGCCGAGCTCAATCTCAGCATGGCCCAGACGCGGCTGAGCGTCCTGGAGACCGGCGCTGTTACCGATGCACAGTACACGCAACTGCGGGAACAGGTCGTCCAGGCAGAGGCAGGTCTGAGGATCGCCGAGCTGCGCCTGCAGGAGAGTGCGGGCAACCCCAATGCGTCAGACGAGACGATCGCCACATTGGAAGAACAGGTCAGGCAGGCGGAGTCTTCGTTGAGGATAGCCCAGTCGAACCGTGACCACGCAGAGGAGACGTACGGAGCATCTGCCAGCGACATCGACCTCCAGCGCATGTCGGTCGAGGGCTCCCGCGTGTCCCTGCTGAATGCCGAGTCCAACTACCGCATCGCCGTCGCCCAGGCAGGGCAGAAGAAGCTATCCATCGCCTCGGCGCAGGAACAGGTGAACCAGGCGCAGAGCTCGCTGACGATAGCACGCAACAACCTGGACGCCACCACGAAGACGAACGCGGCGCGCGGGACCGACGAAGCGGTGCTGAAGGCACAACTTGCTCAAGCCAAGGCGAGTCTTGCTGTTGCCCAGAGGAACATGGACGGCTTTGCCGATACGGAGCGGAAGAATGGCCTGCAGGTCGACGCGACGCGCGAACAGGAACTGCAGGCGAAGCTTGCTCTTGACCAGCAGCGCCTGACGTCGGACAACTACACAGTGAAGGCTCCCTATGACGGCGTCGTCATCCTGGTAAACGTGAAGCAAGACGACTACGCCACGCCGCAGATGACATTGGCAAAGGTCGCTTCAACGACCGGCTTCAGCGTCGAAACGTTCGTGGACGAAATCGACATCCTCAACGTGAAGCCAGGGCAGGATGCCACCATCAGCATCGACCCGTATCCTGACGCCACGTTCGCGGGAACGGTCTCGTACGTCGGCCGCGCACAGGTGCGCACGCCAGAGGGACTCAACGCCTACAGCGTACGCATCGCACTGCTGAACCCGCCGGCCACGATCGTAGATGGCATGTCGGCGGATGCGACCATCATCCTGTTAGTTGCACGTGGTGTGCTGGCCGTCCCGGTGGAATCGATCATCGGGGAGAATGGCAAGAAGTACGTGATGCTTGTTTCGACTTCGGCGAACGGGAACATGACGACTGCGAAGACCGAGATCACGACCGGCGTCGAGGGCGAAGACTACGTCGAGGTGAAGACGGGGCTGTCGGCGGGCGACCAGATCCAGCGGCAACCGGCGATCGCCACGACGACGGGCACGTCGGACTCCCCATTCATGGGTGGTTCCTGACGCACGTGAGCACGAACCTCATCCAGCTCGGCGACATCCGCAAGGTCTATACCATCGGCGGCGTGACCATCGACGCGCTCGCGGGCGTCTCTATCGGCATCGATGCCCAGGAGTTCGTGGCTATCATGGGACCGTCGGGTTCCGGCAAGTCCACCCTCATGCATATCCTGGGCTGCCTGGACAGTCCAACGACGGGGACGTACGTGCTCAAGGGCCGCGACGTGTCCGGCCTGAAGTCCGACGAGCTGGCATCGATACGCAACCGCGACATGGGCTTCGTGTTTCAGGCATACAACCTGCTGGCCCAGATGAGTGCGCTGGAGAACGTGATGCTTCCTCTCTCCTATGCAAACAGGACCGTGAACGTGGGCAAGCGCAGGGCGCAGGAGCTGCTGGAACGAGTCGGCCTGAAGGACCGCATGAAGAATCGGCCGGTCGAGTTGTCGGGCGGCGAGCAGCAGCGTGTCGCCATCGCCCGTTCACTCATGATGGACCCTTCCATCCTGCTGGCTGACGAACCCACGGGGAACCTGAACTCGATTGGCGCGCGGCAGATCCTCGAGATCCTCAAGGAACTGCATGGAGAAGGCAAGACCATCATCTACGTGACGCACGACGAGAGCATCGGCAATCAGGCCGAGCGCGTCATCCGCCTGAAGGACGGACTGGTCGACGCCGCGAAGGACAACTGACATGGACCTGAGAGACAGCTATCGGAATGCTACGCGTGCCATCCTGGCGGCCAGGATGCGTTCCTTCCTCACGATGCTGGGCATTGTCATCGGCATCTCAGCGGTCATCCTCCTGCTGGCCGTTGGCGAGGGGTCCAAGCGCGACATCCTGGCGCAGATCCAGGGAAGCGGCTCCGGGAACCTGTTCCTGACCCCGGGAGCGCAGTCAAGTATCCTGTCTGGACCGCGAGCGACACGGGACACCGGTGCCAAGATCACCATGGACGACCTCAAGGCTATCGAGACCAAGGTCACCCTTCCGATTGTCGTCTCGCCCGCCAACACCATCGGCATTGCCGTGAAGAGCGGCACCGTGACGATGGCAGGGAGTGGCGTGTTTGCAACGCAGACCTACTTCGAGGTCAACAACCTCCAGATAGCCAGCGGGCGCCAGCTGATGGCGAGCGACGTCAACAACCGCACGCGGAACGTCGTCATCGGTGCCAATGTCAATACAACGCTTTTCCCGGGCGGCTCTGCGCTGGGCAAGCTTATCCGCATCAAGGGGATGAGCTTCAGGGTCGTGGGGATTGCCGCCTCCAAGGGACAGAGCTTCATGGGCAACGCGGACAACTCGGTCATCCTGCCCCTGACGGTCGGCGAGAAGTCATTCGGCATGCCACACGACACGATTACCATGACGACCATCAAGAGCGTCAACCCCGACGATAGTGCTCTTGTGGCACGGCAGATTACGGATGTTCTGACCCGCCTGCACCACAAGACCGACTTCAGCGTCCTTGACCAGAAGTCGCTGACGACCTTGTTCTCGTCGGCGATGGACATCTTCACGACCCTTCTTGCAGCCATCGGAGCTCTGTCACTGCTGGTGGGGGGCATCGGTATCATGAACATCATGCTCGTGTCGGTCACGGAACGGACGCGCGAAATCGGCATCCGCAAGGCGCTGGGCGCACGCGAGCGCGACATCCTGACACAATTCCTCATTGAGTCATCCCTGCTGAGCGGGATCGGTGGCGTGCTTGGCGTCCTCCTCAGCGTGCTCTCATCAAACCTGATCATCAAACGGTTCCTGCCGACGGCGGTGACCACCTCGTCCGTCATTCTCGCCGTCGGGTTCTCCATCGCCGTCGGCGTCTTCTTCGGCGTGTACCCGGCACGCAAGGCTGCGCGGCTCAAGCCGGTTGAGGCTTTGCGGTATGAATAGGAGGCTCGTCATGCGCAACAAACTGATGTCACTTGCAGCCGTGGTCATTCTCGCCGCGTCGCTGATGGGAGTCCGGCCTGTGGTCGGCGCAGAACTGGCTCCCTCAGTCCAGGTTGCCATCACGAACGGGTATGTTGGCGAATTCGAGGAGTACCGCATCAACTTCCTGCTGGACCGCGAGGTGAGAGCTGGGGAGACCATCAGCATCGTGTTCGACGACAGCATCAACCGGGCAGGGTTCCGGGAACTCGCTGCCGAAGACATCATGATCGACGAAGTGCTCGCAGGAACGTCAGCGAGCTGGTCGGGGCACACGCTCGCCGTGACCGTACCAAGCGTGCTTTCAGCGGGAACAGTCCACGAGATGCGTATCTTGCGCAGTGCGATGGTGCAGAACCCATGGACGGCGATGCACGTCCGCCTCCTGTTGCGGGACGACGCGGTGGGGACAGTGCTGGTGTCGAACTACTACGGCATCAGCACGGTGACACGCGTGTCACCGGTGTCGCTGACGGTCGACACGCCGCGTGCCGACCGGCTGACCGTGGTGGTGCGCTTCAAGACGGGTCAGAACGGAGCACTGATTGGGACGCCTGCGACGCGCTTTCCGCCGAGCGGTGCCACTGCTTCCGATACCATTGCCATGCGGCTGTCGCCAGCGCTGTCGGCGTTGTGGGATCAAACCGGAACACCGGACATCTGGCTGAGTACCCTGCCGTACGGACTGATGCCCAGACGGTTGCCCCTGCTTGTGACAACCGACCGTTTCGAGGACCAGCCGGACCGCTACCAGAAGGAACTGGTGATTGCCCCGGACAAGAGTATCGGCACTTCTACCGAGGTGGAGGTGCGTCTGGAATTCGACGGCGTCCGCTCGCCAGTCCAGCTGACCACCGAGGACTTCGTGCTGGTGTGGACAACAAAGGAACCGACTATGGTCCGGATCCCTCTGACAGGCGTTCCTGACCCTGCTCCCGGTGATGGCGGTGAGGAACCGGAACCCGATACGACGGCACCACTTGTCAGGTGGACGGTTCAGGCAAGCAGTGTCTCCTCGCGCCTCGTGACCGTCAGTGTCGACATCACCGAGGCGAACCTGCACGAGGCATACTTCGTGACGGGTGCTGACGGCTCACTGCGCACATGGCTGACGACGGGTCACAACGAACTGCTGGTGATCAATCGGAGCGGCATCCGCGGCACGATCGTGGCGATCGACGACGCGAGAAACACGACCAGGGTCCCTGTCGACATCCCCGCTGCGCCAGCTACGTCTGGCACATAGGACAGATGAATGAGGCCGTACTGCCCGTCTTGATTTTCTGGACGGCAGTGCCGCACACTGGGCACGGCTTGCCCTCGCGGTAGCCGACCAGGAAGTCCTTGAACCCACCCGGCTGGTTGTAGAGGTCCTTCTCGTACGCCAGGCCACCAAGCTCCAGCGCGTGCTTCAGTTGGGAGCGGATGACATCGTACAGAGCGTGACGCTCCTCGGAGACGACATCACCTGCCTTGCGCATCGGGTGCAGGCGAGCCGCAAACAGGATGTCCTGGATGTACACATTGCCGATGCCGGCGATGTTCTTCTGGTCCATCAGGATGGCCTTGATGGCAGTGCGTTTCCGGGCGTCCAGCAGACGGTCGAAGGCCGGCCACGCGAACTCGACGTCGTTCAACGGGTCCAGGCCGAGCTGGGATGTCATCGCGTGTGACGAGAGCTCTGCACTCGGCACGACGTGGACGTAGCCGAACCACCAGAAGTGGAAGCTGAGGGCTGAGCCGTCGCCGAAGCGGAATGCCACCTGCCGATTGTCGGGCAGTGGTTCGCCCTTGGCGTGCACCAACGCTTCGCCGCCCATCCCGAGGTTGAGAAGGAACGTCGAGCCTGGGTCGAGTGTCATGAAGACCCACTTGCCGCGCGACGTCACCTTCGTGGCTGTCCTACCCACCGTCAGTCGTTCAAACTCGGACAGCGGCACGTTCAGGCACTTGGGTTGGACGACGTCGATGCCGGCTACCGTCCGGCCGCGCAGCTCGCCGTCCATCTGAAGCGCAAGATGTCGTACTTCAGGAAGTTCGGGCATTGCTTCTCCTTGTCCTGAGACTATGGCGCTCACTACAATGCTCGGCCCCTGGCTTGCCAGGGGCCATACTACAGTGACAAATGGTGCGAGGATCAGCCCTGCTCTAGCGTCTGGTCAGAACGCCCGGCCGCAGGAAGCGCAGAACTTGGCTCCCGGCTTCACCGGGGCACCACAACCGGGGCAGAACTTGGGCGTCTTGGGTGGCGCAGCACCAGCGGGTGCAGCAGCCTTCTGCGGTTCGGGGCGTGATGGGGTGGTCGGAGCCGGTTTCACGAACGCGCCAGCCGCATCAGCCTTCCGTTCCACGACCGTTGCCGAGAGCAGAAGGTCCCCCAGCTTCTGCGTGTACTGTTCGAGCGACAGAGGCTGATGGTTGACCTGGAGGACGCCGTCCTTCGTCTCGAAGCGGAACCAGTGATTTGCCAAGGCGGTGGAGGCGATGTATCCACGCTGGAGTGTCCGCGGGCCGGTTGGGCCCACGACATCCATGCTGTAGCCACAGCTGCTGACCCAACTGCGCAGGAACTCCGCCCCCATGCGCGAGCCGGCTTCTCCGAACAGCAGCACCGTGTCTGTGCCGCCTGCGCGCTTCGTGCCAATGAGGAATCCCCGCTGCACCGCTTGCTCCAGACCATCGTTTCCCATGGTTCCGATACTCTCGACAACGGAGGGGCTGAGCACAAGGAGTGACGGCAGGAGCCACCGGATGTCCTGGCTGCGGATGGCGGCCAGCGCGCTGGACCTGAACTCCTCTGGGGTGATGATGGGGTCGACCGTGCGCTTGAATTCCAGCATGTCCTTGTACGCCGTGCGGCGGAACGCGTCGATGGTGTGGAAGGCGGCAACCAGGGTCGACAGGGTGCACGGCGGCGGCAGGAGGTTGGGTTCACCTTCCAGGGTGTTGGTGCCTGTCTGGTGTGCAAACCATTCCGCGCAGGAACGTGACGTCTCGAAGAGACGGCAGTCCCACATGCCGTCACCAGGCGCCAATGCGACCAGCATGTCACCTGCGGCTTTGGACGCATAGACGCGCAGGCTTCCGAGAGGTGCCATGCCGCCGCCTACCAGCAGTTCCAGGCGCAGGTCGGGCCGTGCCAGCACGCCGGCGACTGTCGCAAATGCGGTGTCGCTTGCGAGCTGCCGCGCGGTGTCGGTCAGGGGCCCCGAACCTGGTACGTAGTCTGCCAGCATCTCGGCGAACGGTGAGAACGACGTCGCCTGCACGTGCAGTTGATCGACGAGGACGACCCGGAGGTCTGAGGGACTGACGGCGAAACTGGTGCTGGCCATGGCATTGTCAGACTGACTGTTCATTGTCGCCTCCTGCACTGCTGTTGGTGGGCATCACAAGGTTCCAGAGTTCATCAGGTACTGGATCGGTGGGCATGGGCTGGTCCACTAGAGACGTTTCCACCTCTTCCTGCGCATAGGCGTCTGGTTCATCTTCGGTGCGCACCCCCTCAAAGAAAGTGCTGTCCATGTGGCTGCCCTCCAGCGCGAGGAACGGGCACGCCCGCGTGTCGGAACGGAGCGTCATCGATGTGTCGCCGGGTTGTATCCATAACAGCTTTCCCGCCTCAATCCACGCTTCCAGGTTATCATCGCGGTCCAGCTCGGCACTGTCTCCATCACAAGACCACATCAGCGCACCTTGGTCGTCGACGACTTCGTAGAAGTCGGTTCCCCACGTATTGACGCGCTTCGTCACCTGTTCAGGGTGGTCGGCAAAGTAGCAGACGGCATAGCCCGTGTGCGGGCCGATTTGGATCTGGCTGAGCACTGCACAGACGCCTGACAGGGCGAGCAGGCGTGGCACTACGTAGGGGACTTCGGGCCCGGGCCGGACCTCGAAAGGCGTCGATTCGAGAGGAGTACCCACACGGAGGGCACCGGCGAGACCCACGAAATCAGCAGGTAGTGTCTGCAACGGCCGCAAGGGCATGCTGCAGTTCCACCAGAGCCCGTCCACCCCTGCCGTATCGATGGCATACTCCAGCAGGTCGCCGCTCAAAGGACTCCGGGACAGCGCGACAATGGGCAGAGCGGCGAGATACTGGTCCCACAGGCCGCCGATTTCTTCGCCCAGGGTCTCCAGTTCCTGCAGAACCTCTGGTCGAGCCTGTTCCGGGTCCCTGTCCACCTCTGTCACGAGGTCGACTTGGCGGGCATGTGCTGCCGTGTGCCGTGCAAGCAGTTCGGCTCGTTGCGCTAGTGTCAGCGTTGATTGTCGCATGGCAGCCTC
>JAUSAI010000085.1 GCA_030652945.1 Caldisericota bacterium
GCGCCGGTCACCAGGGCGTGCGCTGCTCCCGTCTCCAGCATGCAGGTTGCGAAGTAGATGGGGTTGCGTGACAGTTCGGCAGCCTTGTCGGGCGTCATGCCCTTGGCCTTGCGCTTCTCGTAGATGAGGGCAGCGAACTCCGCCGCCTTTGGTGATGTGCTCGGGTCTACGATCTGGATGCCCGTCAAGTCGATGCCGAGCCTGGCGGCGTTGTCGCGGATCGACTTCTCGTCCTCGACCAGGATGACGCTGGCAAGGCTATCTCGTGTCAGCATGAGTGCGGCCTTGAGGTTGCGCTCCTCGTTGCCTTCGGGCAGGATGACGGTGCGATGCAGTGCCTTTGCCTTAGCGCGGATGTCGTCCAGTACGCTCATTCGTTCCTCCCGGTGCAGATGGATACCGTCAGCATTCTAGCACGGGGACGACGGCCGTCCAGCCTTCCACGTGCCAGTCCGCTACGTGGGCCACTCACCCGGTGAACCTGCAATCAAGCGCCAGCCCGGAGGCCATGACGGCCGTAGTGTCAGACGGCAGGAGCGTTGGTCGCTGACTGAAATCATCGCGAATCGGCGCTCGCAGATGCCGGCGAGCGCAAGGCCCTTGTTGCGCACTGCGCCTATGTAATGGGTGACTCGAAGAGGTCGATGGAAGGCAGGGAGAGATATCCTGTAGATCCTGGTGTCTTGAGGACGACGCCCTGCAGCCCCGTCGCATCGAAGCTTGTTACCGAAGTCTTGTCCACACGCAGGCTTCCAAGGACTGTCCCGGACGCGCCTACAGCATAGTAGAAGTTGTTCCAGTCGACATCAGGATACTGGACGATCAACGTACCGTCGTCGCTGGCCAGCTGCGCCTGGACGGCCGACACGGCGTCGGCAGGGGCTCCAAGATACAGTCTGTCGACGAGCGTATTGATCTTCTCGGGAAATGTCAGCGATGGCGAAGGTGCTGCCACGTCGATACAACCGATGCCCGAGCGGCCGTGCGTCACGTAGAGGAGCGACCCCACGCGCGCACAACTCGGACGCTGGCCCGCGAAAAGGATTCCGCCAAAGGCGGATGTGTCGCCGCACCGTACCCATGATGCCCCATCGCTGTTCATGCGAAGAAGCCAGAGGGAGCTCTGAGGGTTCTGCCCTGCATCGGCTCCTACTGCCTCGACGACAACAAACCCATTGTCAATACTACCGCTTCCGTACAGGACGACCATCTGGATCACGCCGGAGGGCGTTGGAACAGTCAGCGTCTGTGCCTTTGAACCGGAGGCAAGGCCATGCTGGGCTAGTAGGAGAACAGTTCCATCCAGGGTACTCTGGGACGAGGACACATAGAGTTCACTCGGCGCCGTCACAAACACACCATCTTGCGGCACGTACCATCGCACAAAGAAACCGCCCGTATCCGACGCATATTGCATCCCGACCGGGGGAACCAGAAGCTGAAGATCCTGTGACAACGTTTCTATGAGTGTCATCCTGTCTTCATGGCGCCAACGCTGAACAGCAAGAAGGGGTGAACCGGAACTCCAGCTTAGCCCGCCCGCACCGGTTGCCACATCCACGCGCAAGACGGGAGTGCCAGAGCTCTGCAGGGTGTTCCTTCCGACGTTCCACTGGAGCGGGACGGTGTCGTACCCGGACGACGTTGGATTGGTCGTCGCCATCATGCTTATCTGCGGTCCTTCTGCTGGAACGATTCTCGGTGCGCAGCCTGCTGCCGGAAGAGTCATGGCAAGCAACATCATTGCCGTGGCTGCCCTGTGTCTGAAGCGTTGTCCGCTGGTCGATTTCATAGCGCCTCCTTGAACTGCTAGACCTCGTCCCGTCTCCGGAATGGACGTCGTTCCTCGCGTCCTGCTACCTTGCACCTAGCCCGTTGGTTCAATCAGGGCAGTCGTCGTTGCCGTTGGGTTGCTAGGGCCCTGAGACTACCACCTGAGGTCCAGGATCATCGGTCAAGATGACGCTGGCGATAGCGCCCGTGTCCATGATGTCCACGACGCATCGTCTGTCGATGTCGACGATGGCAGAGAGAACGGTGGCCTGTGAGTCGCCGGTTTCCAGCGGGACAACTACGACGCGGCGCAGGCGCACGGAGCCACTGCTGAGATATACCGCTAGAGGGTCATACATGCCCATTGGCTGCTGGCCTTCGGGGTAGGGAGTAACGCGCTGATAGATTGCTGCAGTCGTCGTGTGCGCCTGGACGACGCGTCCCACTGCTGCAACGCTGGCGT
>JAUSAI010000086.1 GCA_030652945.1 Caldisericota bacterium
TCGGAAATTTATCAAGCCGCAGCAGATATCCTAATCCTCGATAAAGACGCGCCAGCGCTGGAGCAGTACACCCAATCTAAGCTGATTGCTTCTGATGGCCGGATGCGGTCGGAATTCTCGTCCCAACTAGTCGGCGCATTCATGCGAGGCGTGAGCATCCGTCCTATTGCTGGGGCAGATCAGACCTTTTGTGAACTGGTAGTTGAGAGAGGAATAAAAATCAAGATCGAGACTCTCAAACATTTGAACTATCTTTTGACGATCATGTCACCTCGTCTCAAGGTTGTGGAGTATCGTGGCTATGAAGTTGTAAAGGCGATTTTTGAGACTCTCGATGGCGATGATGGTTCACAGTTGATGCCTGATGATGTACAGAGGATGTACGACAGACTCCGGGACACCGATTCAAAAAGACGCGTCATATGCGACTTTATTGCAGGCATGACAGATCGCTATGCGGTCGAGTTCTACAGCAGGTTAAAGGAGTCTGGCGCCAGCATTTTCAAGCCCCTCTAACAACGGAAATCGCGGCGGCAGAAGACTTACTAGCTTTTCTAAGATCGAGTGCCTACCTGCGATCCTATGAGGATGTACGGCGTTGAATGCCATCAAATCTGAACCAGATCTATGGACTAGTGTGAGCCTTGTTCGTAAGCGTCCGACGAGTACAGCCTTGCCGGGTTAACTAGAGGGCGTAAAGATCGCGTCCACCATGAAAATCGCGGACGCCAAAATTAGAGTGCCGGCAGCGGCGCCAGGAGCCACAAGGACGCGGCGCACCTATGCCCGCCAGTTCAAGAGCGAGGTCGTAGCGCAATGCCAGGTGCCGGGCGCTTCGGTATTGGCCATCGCGCTGGGTTACGGCATCAACGCCAACGTGATCCGCAAGTGGTTGCCGCAGCACGGCTCGGCGGTGATGCTGCCGGTCACTGTGGAGTCTGCACCCGTGGCACGTTCTGGTTCGGCGATGCACACCGCGCGCGCCGCGGCACCTGCGCCCATTGAGTTGACCCTGGCCGGCGCCACGGTTCGCCTGCCGGCCGGCTTCGATCGGGAAGAGTTGCGCAG
>JAUSAI010000091.1 GCA_030652945.1 Caldisericota bacterium
CGAGCCGGGCGTTGGTGGCGTCAGGGCCGGCGTCGCGGTGCAACGCCAGGCTCATGGCCAGTGCGCCGCGCACCGGGCGCAGTTCACCACCCAGGGAGAGCTCTCCGGCAAACTCCCAGTCCGCCAGACGCACGGAGCTGATCTGCCCGCTGGCCGCCAGGATGCCCAAGGCGATCGGCAAATCGAAGCGGCCGGAATCCTTGGGCAGGTCGGCCGGGGCCAGGTTGACCGTGATTTTTTTTTCTGAGGGGTCCGAACTGTGGGTAGTGGAAAACTGAGCACGCGAGCTCTATGACACTCACCTCGAATCTTGTCTTAGTGAGCCGCGGCGCAGCCGCCCCCCCCGGCTTCGAATAGGAAAAGTGAGCGCAGCAAATCCGTTGCCTACAACGTGTTTTGAAATCAGTACGCCATTCACATCAGAGAAACTCAGCTCAGCTGTTTGAGGCTAGAGAGGCTGTCTGAAAAGGGGCTGGACGAGCTCTGGCTTTTCGTACTTAGCGGCGAACTTGCGCCATGTAGGCGACTCAATGAGCGTCGATTGAGAAATCTTAATGGGCGTTCCATTTGTCAACGAGTTCATAATTGAACCTAAAGATTCCACGACCGACTTAGGCATCCAAGGGTTTAATGTAATGCGCTCGATGATGGATAAATCTATGGCAACTTGCTTCAACGCTCTCTCTGCATTTTTATTTTCATAGATTGCCCTAACTTCACCCTCGTCCCTGAAGGCGAGTCGCTTCAAAAATGGGAGTTCTACAGTCTGAATTTTCTCAGAATCAAGCTCGTCGAACTTCAAGTATTTCATCGCTTTAACCTCGATGCCGGACTTTTTCATCGTGTTAATAAAATTCTTGCGATGGAAGTGGATACAGACACCATTGCTACTCTGAGTAAACACCTTCCAATGGTGATAAGTTTCACTGCGGCTGCTTAAGCAAAGTGCCAGCAAAGTCTTAAGTCCACGAGCCTCTCGATACGTTTCCATCATGAGACGGTCATTTCGGTCATCCCATGTGCTTGGCGGCAGCAGCGTAATCGCTTTCCGTTGGAGTAAGTCCAACAATGTCGCCAAGTCAGTGTAGCGACGTAGTACTCCAATCGATTCT
>JAUSAI010000094.1 GCA_030652945.1 Caldisericota bacterium
GCTGCCTGGCCAGTCGCGGACACCGCGCTCGAGGTCAGTGTCACGCCGGATCGCGCGGACGCGTTGTCCGTGCTCGGCATTGCGCGATGGATAGAGACGTTGAATGCCCGTTCATCCGGTCGGCCGTTTGACATGCGCAACATTCGCTTCCCTACAAGCGATAGATTGCCTGCTGCCAGCGGTACGGGGAACATCTCCGTTTCCATCGTCGATCCTGCGTTGTGCAGTACCTACATCGCTGTCGAAGCAAGGAACATCACGGTCGGCCGCTCGAACTTCGAGTTTCGCTGTCAGCTGTACCGATTGTGCGTTCGTCCAGTCAATAGCATCGTCGACATGACGAACGCGTGCCTCAGGCAGTATGGCCAGCCGACGCACGCTTTCGATGCGAACCGGCTTGCCGGGCATCAGATCGTGGTACGCCCAGCCCGTTCGGGCGAGACGATCGTAACGCTGGATGGAGAGCAACGCTCTCTTGAACCGGGAATGCTTGTCATTGCTGATGCAGAGCGTCCTGTCGCCATTGCCGGAGTCATGGGTGGCTTCGACTCTGCCGTGACAACGCAGACAAGGAATGTCGTCTTCGAAATCGCACACTTCGAACCTCGGGCAGTCGCACATTCCAGCAGACACTTGGGATTGAAAACGGACGCATCATTTCTCTTTGAGCGAGGGACCGATACCGGGGCGACGATTCCTGCCACGGCATCTGTTCTTGGCACGCTGGTGCGGGAACAGATGCCCGATGCTCAGATCGCATCCGTCGCCACAGCTGGCTTTCCGACGCTCCCGCGAGCAGGCGTACCGTTTGCCACCGCCGATGTCAACGACTACCTCGGTACGACGCTGTCTTCCGCGGACGTTGTCCGCCTTCTCGGTTACGAGGGTATCGGTGTTGCCGCCGACGGCGACAAGCTGACCGCGCAGCCCCCCTCATTCAGGGGAGACCTCGTCACCTGGCCCGACATTGTCGAAGAGGTCGTGCGCATGCACGGCTATGAGGCCTTCCCTGTTCGCGTCCCCGTGGGCGTGATGCACAGGGGCAGGCAATCGCCTACAAAGCACCTTACCCATCGCCTCCGCGACATTCTGTGCGGATTGGGTCTCAGTGAAGTCCGAACAATCTCATTTGTTCATGACGAGCTGGTGCGTGGCCTCGGTTTGCCGGACCCCGCCGTCATCGTCAACCCTTTATCGAGCGATTGGAATGCGCTCCGACCTAATCTGCTCGTCGGCCTGGCGGGCGCTGCGCTTCGCAACCTGTCGAGGGATCAGTCCGGCTTCTCGTGTTTCGAAATCGGCACCGTCTTCGTGCCAGGCACAGTACCCGCATGTGATGAACGGATGCGGCTCGGCATTCTTATGACCGGTCGTCTGCAGGAGGGCAACTGGACAACGACAGCTCTCGACGCAGACGTCTTCGTGCTGAAAGGACTTGTCGAGGCCATAGGGAGAGAGCTTCACATCTCCTTCTCCACATCAGCATCCGACTCGGTGCTCTTCGAACCGGGGGGTGGAACTGGGATTGAGGCCCAAGGTCTGCCTATCGGCGAACTGGGTATTCTGCGGCGCAGGACAGCCACCCTCCTTGGCCTGGAGACGACAGCCTTCTATGCGGAGATTTCGATAGGTGACGTGCTTGCCGTCTTGCCAACTCCGGTGTTCCACGACTTCTCCAAGTTTCCGTCGGTTCACCGGGATATCGCGATCCTTGTGGATCAGGAGGTTTCTGCGGGCGCTCTGGAACAGATCATCAGAAGCTATGCGGGATCTTGCCTCAACAGTGCCTCCGTCTTTGACTGCTTCGTCGGGAACAGTATTCCAGCCGGAAAGAAGAGTGTTGGCTTCTCGCTGGAGTTCTCCTCTCCCGAACGGACCCTGCAAAGCGAAGATGTCGATGTGGCAGTGAGTGCCATTGAGGAAGCTCTTACTAGTCAAGTAGGGGGCGTGCTACGAAGAACCAGGGAGTAGAGGATCAGCAAATCTTTCAGTCGCGTGCATACGCGAAGGTCGGCTTCGACTACGTTGTTGCACAGCTAGCTACCAAGACCGAGTCTGCGCTTGGAGCCGAAGAAGCGCGAGCTCTTGGACCCTTGGACGGTCTCGATGCGATTCATGCCGCACAATGCGAGACTGATGAAGCGTCCTCCTACTTGGAGAGGTTCGGCGACCTCACCCTTACAGGCCTTCTGGACATTCGCGGAGAACTGGACAAAGCAAAGGTACGGCTCCAGCTCAGCGGTCAGGAGATCTGGCGTACCTGCTCGGTGCTGAATGAGCTTTCGCTCATCCACAAGGCGTTCCTGACCATCAAGGACCTTTACCCCGCGCTCTCCAGCATTTCGCAAGACGTGAAGTCATTCGCGTCACTCGCACAGGAGATCCGGCGTTGCGTTAATCAGGACGGTGAGGTTCTTGATGACGCATCCATCAATATCGCAGCGATACGGCGGGAGAAGATAGACCTCCAGAAGACGATCAACAAGGTCCTTCAGGACATCCTGAACAGCGACACCTATGCCAAAGCAGTGCAGGACCGTGTTGTCACGATGCGCAACGACCGGTACGTCATTCCCGTCAAGCGCGAGTTCCGGGACGCAATACAATCAGTCGTGCACGATCAATCCGACAGCGGCATGACCCTCTTCGTCGAGCCTACGAGGGCGATAGATCTCAACAATCGCCTTCAGATTCTGCAGTCGGACGAGAAGAGAGAGGTTGCGCGTATTCTCCTGTATCTTACGGACCTCATTGCCAAGGCTTCACTGGATATCGAGAAGGCACTCGCGGTTGCCGGCCACCTCGACTTCTGCCTGGCGAAGGGCAGGCTCGCACGCGAATGGCATGCGGTCAGGCCAATGGTCAATCCCAACCTGGAAACAGAATTGAGAAACGTCCGCAATCCGCTCGTGGCAGACTGCGTGCCCATTTCGATTTCTGTGGGAAAAGACTACTTCATGGTGATTGTGACTGGCCCCAACACGGGTGGCAAGACGGTAGCCCTCAAGACCCTTGGGCTCACGGTTCTAGCAGCCAAAGCCGGACTCTTCGTACCGGCAAGCGAAGGATCCACCGTTGGCCTCTATGACGCCGTCTTGGTGGACATTGGTGATGAGCAGAGCATCGAGCAGAGTTTGTCTACGTTCTCGGCACACATGTCCAACATCGTCCAGATCCTGGACAGGGCAAGCCGCTACTCATTGGTCCTTCTTGATGAACTCGGTGTTGGCACCGATCCGGAAGAGGGATCTGCAATCGCCACCGGGATCGTCGATTTCCTGTATCAGAAGCGCGTATCGTCCGTCATTACAACGCACTACAGCGGCTTGAAGCTGCTTGCCTACCGATATGATCAGATACGGAATGCGTCGGTAGGTTTTGATGTCGAGACACTGCAGCCGACGTACACGTTGACAATTGGCGCGCCGGGCGACAGCCATGCTTTCACGATCTGCGAGCGCCTGGGCATGCCTCAGCAAGTCCTGTCGCTTGCTCACGACGAACTCAGCAATGAGCACAAGGCGACAACAGAGATCATGAGCCGCATTGTCAGCGATTCCGAAGAGATCAGCCGCACTCGCGACAGCGTCTCTTTGAATGAGCAGGAACTGGCAAGGCTCCGCACCGAGTACGAAGCCAAGCTTGCTCAACTCGAGGCGAATGAGAAGCAGGAGTTGAAGGCAGCACATGCCGAAGCCCAGCGCGTTGTCGATGATGTCAATCGACGCATGGACGAACTGTTGCACCAGTACCAGGAGAGTCTGAAGAGCCAGCCCCAGTCTGCTCATGAAGTCAGGCGCGAGGTGGAAGCCGCTCGCGAGACGCTTGAACAGAACGCGGTGTCCTATGAGAGTCAGCCAGTCTTCACGCCTGTGGAGGAGATTATTCCGGGCGATCTCGTCATCATCAACTCCGTAAACAAGCAGGCGATTGTCATCGACGTGCTCAAGGACAAGCGCAAGCTGGTTCTGCAGTCCGGATCCATGAGAACGACCATTCCGGAGAGCCAGGTACGCAAGCTTAGCGATGCAGAACTGACTACCTACCAGTCGCGTGCCATGCAATTCAGCGGCTCCCGTGAGCCCGCCCTGCCCTTTGTTCCCATGAAGATCGACTTGCATGGCAATCGTGTCGACGAGGCTCTTGAGAAGCTGGACAAGTACATCGACGTCGCCTATCTCTCTGGACTCTCTTTTGTCTATGTCTGCCACGGAAAGGGTTCGGGAGTACTGCGCAAACAGATCCACGAATTCCTCAAGACACTGCCAAGTATCGACCATTTCAGCTACTCAAGCCCTGAAGAGGGTGGTGATGGAGTGACAATCGCCTACTTCAAGTAGAAAGGGAGCTGTTGAAAAACGAACAGGAGCTTGTCTTCTTCGATCTTGAAACAACCGGACTCGATGCAACAGTTGATCAAATCATTGAGATAGGTGCAGTCAAAGTACACAATGGCAAGGAAGTGGGCCGCTTTGAACGGTTCTGCCGACTTAGTGACGGAGTCCGGCTTCCTGAGTTCATTACTGCACTCACCGGCATTTCACCGCTTGATCTGGAGACGGCAGAGCCGGTAGCTCAGGTCGTCGACGAATTCCTGCAGTTTGCTGGGACGAGTCCTCTGCTGGCTCACAATTCAGGTTTCGACAGGTCGTTCCTGCGACGAGCGCTGGGATTCGACCCCCCAAACCCCATATTCGATACGCTTGAGCTGGCACGGGTCTTCTTCCCAGATCTGCAGAGCCACAGTCTCGTTGCTCTGGTGGACGCACTCGAGATCAAGAAGGAGGAGTCGCACCGGGCACTTGGAGACAGTCTCTCGCTGTTCAGGTTCTATCGGCGCCTGCGCGAGAAGATCGCCCAGGGCACCCTTCCTCTGGCTGTACGGCAGCGCCTCTTGTTTCTCTTCCCCGCAGCGGGCGTTTTGGGCCTCATAGGCGACACGGACGAGCCCGAAAGAGACGGTGGAGACTCCAGTTCCCTGCCATCGACCATCGAGGATCCCCAGCTTCCACGGTTGAAGACACTGTCTCTCCAATTCGCTGGCGGTGACCCCACCCCAGAAGTCCGCTCTCTGAATGCGGGCGATGGAGTTGTTCTGCAGTGTGACGCCGCCTCACTGCGAAGGCGGTACCTGAGCGACGTCACAGCTCTACACCGACCGGCGGTCATCATCTTGCGGTCGCCTTCCGCAGTGGAAAGCCTCATGGATGACGCGTCAGGGAGTGGAGGGCTTCCGACGTGGGTTTCTCAAGAGAGCCCCGGAAACCTTGTGTGTCACGTACTGCTGCAACATGCCTCCCAGTCAGCCACGTTGCGCACAGCATTCGGCTTCGAACTCGCAGCGCTGACCGTCTACGAGTGGGAGACTGGATCTGCGTTCATTCCTGCGATGCCATTGTTCTTGAAGAGATCCCGGCTCATTCATCATCTCTCGGCATCGGGGTGCAGCACGACCGAGAGCTGTCCATTTCGCCACTTATGCTCCATGGCGGTGCTGCGTGCCCGGTCGCGCGAGGCGACGTTTCATGTCGTCGACCTCTCCGAAGTCCCTGCGGTGCTGTCGAGTCTTGCGGCCGTAGAGTCGCCGCTGGTGTCAAGCCCCGAGACTGAGAAGCTGATAGGCGACGTCTTCGAAACTCCAGAACTGCAATCGAGTGCGCTCATTCTGCGCGTCGCCGCCGGCATAGCCGGCGAACACGGAGAAGTCCCAGTCCTGCTCACCATTCAGAAACTGTCCACCAGGGCTGCACAACTGCTCGATGAGCTGTTTCTGGAGTCGGCACCGCAGGGGGCTCCCGGCGTTCGTTCACGTTCGCCACTGGACAATCGACTGCGGTCTTCTCTCAGGTTCCAGGAACTCCACAGCGTAGCTTGTGGCCTCGTGGCCGCCTATCAGGAAGGAGTATCTGCACTTCCTGAGGCAGTACGACTGCTGTATCTTCAAGAGAGCAGAACCCTTGTGAGCATCATCGAGCAGTCAGAAGACCCTTTGCGAGCGGTATGGCTTGAGCGCCAGGGTCGCGACGTGCTCCTTGCGGGGAGTGCGGTCCACTTCTCGGACCGCATACGGCACGTACATGCGGGGGCCACCCTCTTCCTGGCTGGCACGAGCATATGTCCCGGGGGTGACGAGCGGTTCGTCCTTGACTCCCTCGGACTAGAGGGAAGCACTACTCCGCGCGTTCTCATCGAACCCAGCGAGCAGAAGCGGCCCGTTCCCACGTTTGTAACACTTCACCTCCCCAGACCAACGGAGTCGGGCTTCGAGAAGGCAGCAGCGAGGCTGATTGCAGAAACTCTGGGTCGATTCAAGGGCAAGGCCGTCGTCGCATCAAATTCCCTCGAAACACTGCGACGCATGTCGTCATTTCTGACTCGCGAGGCAGGCCTCGAGGAATACTCGCTTCTCCTCCCCAAGAACGGGCGCACACGCGCTGAGTTGCTCCAATCGTTCGCGGACCAGAGCAGGGCAATCCTGCTCGTGCCATTTGACTACCTGAGCTTCGGTGATGTCGTTTCGGCCAAGTTCTTGTTCATCACGAAGCTGCAGTTCCCCAATTCGTTCCTGCCGGCGATCGCACGCCTCAAGGAGCTCCTCAAGGAACAGGGAGCCGATCCATTCCGTCAGTTCGATCTCCCCTATGCGCTCACACTGCTGGAATACACCATTCGCCAATCGGACCCGGCTCAACTGCGCGCGGTCTTCATGCTCGACAATCGCAGCTTCAACTCCGCCTACGCCGAACTAGTTCGTGCTGTCCTGCCGAGCCCTGCTCTGTTTCTGCCCATAGAGTCTCAGGACCGCCTTATGCAGCACGTTGAACGGTGGCTGAGAAGTCAGACGCTCTAGGACAACGAAGCGACAGGGTCAGCCCGCTGTGAACGTCAGGCGGAGTAGTCCCGTTCCGAGAAGGCTTCAGCAGTGTAGGTCGCTACGTGACAGTCTTTGCGCTCCAGACTGTCGTACGGAAGCCCGCCTTTTCGCATCAAGGCAGTGAGGAATCCCTCCGCCTCCGGCAGTTCTTCCCACACCTGTGGAAGGAATGTCGCTTGCAGCAGACCCCTCCGGAGTATGACGCCCGGTTTCTCCTTCTGCAACGCCGCCCTCAGCTCAGCGACTGATGAGAACTCCTGCTCGAGAGGAACGGAGAGCAGCGACAGCTCGATGTTGACATCAGCAAGTTCACCCTCCTCCAGTGGCTCAAACCGCGGATCCTCGAATGCCGCAGCTTGCGCATTCCTGATGACGGCTTCAATAAGAGGAGACACTGGCAGGATGGTACCGATGCAGCCACGCAGCTCCCCCTGGATCGTGAGGGTCACGAAGACGCCCCGGGGTTCCCAGAGGTGTTCATCTCCGGGTGACTCGCGTTCGGGAGGGCGCAGCCGTACGTCCAGCAGCCTGCATCGTATCGACTCGCGTGCCAGCCTGAGCAGCATTCGTCGTTCAGTGTCGGACATCATTGTTCGCCCCCTCTTCCCACATTCCAATGGCTGCATAGCCCACGACGGCCGAGCGGTCGCCGGCCGTGTCTCCCGAGTTGCGATAGTCCAGAAGGCGCAGTTGCCAACGCGCTTTGACGGCCATCGCCTGCACGACATGGATGGGGATGCAGCCACATGCATCACTGGCACCGATTCCGCGTGGCTCGCGAGCAATGATGCGGGCAATCGTAGCGCGATCGTGCCGGACCGCCTGTTCATATGGTTCATAGTGACTCAGGTCACTGGAGACAACGACGAGCATGTTTGGGATGTGCAGTGAACGGATGGCATCCGCAAGCACGTCTGCATCAGCTTCGCCCAGGAGCAGCGGAATGATGCTGAAGTCACGCAGAACGCTCTGCAGAAACGGGAGCTGGACCTCTATCGCGTGTTCCTCGCGATGAGCCTCGTCAGATGCGGACACCTCGCTGGTGTCCAGCAGCATCAATGCCTCTTTCGAGACAGGCACGTCCCCCAGAGGTGTCCGGAAGACCGGTGCTGTCGGCAGAACGGCGCCGGCAAACCAGACCCGGTGACTCGGTGCGAGGATGACCACGTTGTAGTGGCAGTCCTGCTCCAGCTCCGCCATGCAGGCATAGCCGACCGCCGCTGTCGGACCGGAGTAAACATAGCCCGCATGAGGAACGATCAGCCCTTGCAGGCCGTGGGAATCGACCGTCGGAGTCTTGTTTTCATCAAGCAGAGAACGCACCGTACTCTGCAGGATTGCCCGTTCCGCCGGGTAGAACATCCCGGCCACCGCTGGTTGTCGAATCATCGCTCCACTCCTTCAATACGCCGATCGCATGCCGGGCACCGTAGCCCGGTTGGGGCGTCGATGTGATATCCTCGGCGTTTGATGACGATGCTCCCACAGGATGGACAGCAGGTGTCGCTGGCGAGCTCGCGCTCCGACACGTTCCCAACGTACACGTACTCCAGCCCTTCCTCCCGGCCGATTGCCACGGCCCTGGCAATAGTCTCTACCGGAGTTGTGGGACGGTCCATCATGCGATACGTCGGAAAGAAGCGTGAGACGTGCCAGGGAATCGACCGGCTTACCGTTGCGATGAAGTGTGCCATGGCATGCAGTTCCTCCTCCCCGTCATTGAGACTCGGAATGAGCAGAGACGTCACCTCGATCCACCGGTTCGCCTCATGAATGGCTTGAATGGCATGAAGAACGGGCTGGAGACGACCCCCGCAGACGCGTCGGTAGAAGTCGTCTGACATGGACTTCAAGTCGATGTTGAAGGCATCCATGACCGGAAGGATCGCATCAAGCAGTGCGGTCGAGTAGTACCCGTTCGACACGAAGATGTTGAACAGTCCTGCCGAGACTGCCTCCCGCGCAATGTCGACCGCGTATTCCGAAGTGACACTTGGCTCGTTGTACGTATACGCGATGGACAGTGCCCCTTGCTCTCGTGCAGTCCGGACGAGGTCGGTCGCGTTGACGTGCGCCTGTCCAGATATCGCTGCGTCCACATCGCCGCATTGTGAAATCTCGTAGTTCTGGCAGAACGTGCAGGTGAAATTGCATCCGAGTGTTCCCACCGAGAGAGCCTTGGATCCTGGCAGGAAGTGGAATAGCGGCTTCTTCTCTACGGGGTCCAGGGCAACGGAGACTGGCCTGCCATACGCGAGCGACACCAAGGCACCGTCAACGTTCTCGCGGACACGGCACACACCGCGACGCCCCCTGCCAATGATGCATTCATGAGCACACGACAGGCATCGGACCCGCCCCTCCGACAACGATTCTGCAAGCATGGCCGTACTCATGCATCCTCCACACCGTGCGTCACAAGGGAAACCCTCTAGACGACGCTTTCGGCGTCGTCCATCGCCTCCCCTGCCAGAGCGACCGCGGCGATCACCGATTGCGACCTGATGAGGTCCCGCGTACCATCAACAGACAGACCCACCGCACGACACGTCTGCCTAGTGGCATAGGCCACGAAGACCGTGCCTACGGCTGTTCCGTGCGCATCTGCTGCCGGTCCAGCGACGCCGGTAGTCGCCATGGCCAGATCAGCATCAAACAGCTGCCTGCATCCGCCGGCCATCGCAACAGCAACCTCTCTGCTGACTGCACCGCACATCTCCAGAAGACTGGCTGGCACACCAAGCAGTGACCGCTTGGCGTCGTCGCAATAGCTCACGATGCCACCCACATAGACTCGCGAGGCGCCCGGGATCGACGTCAGGACAGCACCAAGCAGGCCCCCGGTCAGCGACTCTGCCGTCGCGATGCGCCATCCATGTCCTGCCAAGCGTTCCAGGAGTCGGCTGACGCTCTCCCGTGGTATCCATACAAATGGGTCGAACGCACTCATAGTGCCGCTAGTCGGTGAGCCCTCTGGACGGCTTCAAAACGTACCCTGTCGATGTCGATAGTCAAAAGCTCGTGATGGCGCAGGACGAATTGTCCATCGACCATGACAGCGTCGACTGCACGCGAGTTGGCCGACCACAGCAGATGTGACACGACGTCGTTGTGGGGGCAGAACGAGACATCGTCTGTATCCCAGAAGACGAGGTCCGCCTTCGCTCCCTCCCTGATGACGCCGGTATCGTCGAACCCAAGTGCACGAGCTCCACCCAGCGTTGCCATGGAAAGGAGGCGGTTGTTACTTACCTCGGCGGGTTCCATGGTAGATCCTTTCATCATGAAACCGAGCACACGCACTTCCTCGAGCATGTCAACGTTGTCGTTGCTGGCTGCCCCGTCGGTCCCGACAGCCAGATTGATGCCACTTGCCAGCAGCGATCGATAGTCGGCGACGCCTGAGCCGAGCTTCAGATTGCTTTGTACGTTGAGCGCGATGCTTGCACCCGCCCGTTCGAGAATCTCGATGTCGCGCTGAGTCATGTGAACGCAGTGAGCGGCCACAAGGCGCGGCGGCGCGTCAAAGTAGCCACGCTCGGCGTAGCAGGCGATGGGGGAACACCCGTACTTCTCAGCGTAGGCGGCTACTTCCCCGCGCGTCTCGTGCAGATGAAACTGGACGACGACGCCAAGCTGCTGCGCGCGTGCGAACATTGCTCCAATGAACTCGGGGGTTGTCGTGTACGGAGCATGCGGGCCGAAACTCGCCTTGATGCGTCCACCTGCCGTGTTGTTGCACCGGACAACGAAATCCTCGGCTCTCTGCAGCTTCCCCGCCTCGTCGCCCAAAGACGCTGTGCCTGTCGAGAGGTTGGCCTTGACGCCGGCCTCCTCGATGGCACGTGCTACGTCGTCCTCGAAGAAGTACATGTCGGCGAAGGTCGTTGTTCCCGACAGGATCCCTTCGGCAAGACACAGTTGCGTCCCGACGTACACGTCGTCGCCGGTGAGGAGTCTCTCACGCGGGAACATGTAGTCTTCCAGCCAGGACTGCAGCGGGACTCCGTCTGCCAGCCCGCGCAACAGGGTCATCGCCAGATGCCCGTGCGCATTGACCAGCCCCGGCGTGACAAGATACCGCTCAGCATTGATGGTCTCGCCTGCCGGCGCATCTTCAATGTGGTCGGCGATCCTTCTGATGGTGTCTCCTTCGACAAGGATGTCCGCCGTCCGAAGGCGCCCATTGCTTTCGTACTCGCTGTCCACGAACGAGGCACACTTCAAGAGATACCGCATGGTTGCACGCTCCCGATGATTCACAACATGATATCAGATGTACACAAAAATGCCCGCTCCACAAGGGGCGGGCATTGATCGAATGCGAGAAGTCTGGTGCGTCAGGTTCCCTTGGGCGCTATGCCAAACGGTTTGCCGTCTTCAAGAGGTTGTCCCGGCTGAGACAACAGCATGCGAATGTCCTTGGGCATACGGAAGATGCGCTCGTGCGTGATGCCGTCATAGAACCTCAACGCGCTCGTATCCCCTATCTGCCCCGCAAGAATGCGGTCGACTGTCGCAGCATCCAGATCAAGCGGGTCCGTCTTCTTGGATGCCAGGATGTACGACCATGGGACATCGTAGGCCCCCACATATGAATAGAGCGAACGAGCCACTGGGAACACCGAGCGGATCGTGTCCAGAATCGCCTTGTGAACCGCGACGTTCGTCGGCTTGAGATAGGATGACGTCACGCACAGCGTGCCCCCGTCATCCAGGACACGGAATGCGTGCTGGTAGAACTCCTTCGTGAACAGGACGATGGACGGTCCTCCCTCGAACAGGTCTGTCAGGTCCTCAATGATGACACTGTACGACCGGTCAGGTTGACGCTCAATGAACTTGCGGGCATCCTCGAAGTGCATGCTGACCTTCGGGTCGTGGAAAGCTCCCTGATGATACTCCGGCAGATACTGCTCGTACAGTTGGTTGGCTTCTTCGTCGATATCGCACATGTCGATGTGCTCGACAGACTTGAAACGCAGGAGCTCCCGGAGTGAAGCGCCTTCTCCGCCGCCAACGACCAGAACGCGACGTGGGTCAGGATGGCAGACCATCGCCGGTTCGTTGAGGCACTCATGATAGATGTACTCGTCCTTGACGGAACTCTGACAGTCCCCATCAAGGATAAGCATCTTGCCATAGTGCTCCGATTCGGCGATCTCCACCATCTGGTACTTCGTCTTCTTCGATACGACCATCTCCTTGAGCGCGTGGAGGTGAACCTCCCCGGGCTCAAAGGTGTCATGATACCACTGCCATCCCATCTCTAACGACCTCGGTTTCGACAACTGCATGACCAAAGATCCCCGGCCGCCCCTCGACCTCTTGGCCCCGGGAAATCTCTGTCTTGACAATCGTCGTAGCACCGAACTTGTCGGCTGCATACTCCATGGCCCGCCATGGATCGGTCTTTTCTCCACAGGTATAAACGTCTAGGGCAGCGTATCCGTATTCAGGCCATGTGTGGATGGACAGATGAGACTCGGAAATCACTACTACCCCACTAACCCCCTGAGGAGTAAAATGGTGAAACGCCAGTTCCAGGATCTCTGCATTTGCCTGCAGAGCGGATTCGCGCAAGATCTCCTTGACCTTGCCCAGGTCATTCAATGCATCTGGGTTGCATCCGGAGATCTCGACTACCATGTGTCTCCCTTCTGTGCGCATTTCAGCCACCACCCCCTTTCAAAGATTAGTAAAGTAAGGTCGAGGACATTACTTTAACGTGAAGAATCTTATCAGAAATCATCTCGATTGCAATGACGGCGGCATTCGCCATCACGTCGCGCTTGAACCTCTCAGTGATGTCTCTTCGTGGCGATCTCCGTAGCAGTCATACAGACTCGCCCTTGGCTCCGTCATTGCTTTTTGGCGCCTGTCCGGTAGAATGGATGGAGATTCCACGCGGAGGCTGCCATGGTCAGAGTACGCTACGCACCGAGCCCCACCGGGCACATTCACGTCGGCAATGCCCGCACAGCGATCTTCAATTACCTCTATGCCAGGCACGAGGCTGGAACCTTCCTCATGCGCCTCGACGACACCGATCTCGAACGGTCTACCGAGGAGAACATCGACTCGATGCTCGAGGACATTCGCTGGCTGGGCGTCGATTGGGATGAGGGATATCTGAAGGGGGGCGACTACGGGCCGTACCGCGAAACCGAGCGCAAACCCCTGTATGACACGTACATCCGCCAGCTACTGGACGAGGACAAGGCGTATCGTTGTTTCTGCACCAAAGGGGATGTGGAAGAAGACCGCCGGAAGGCTGATGAAGAACACCGTGCCTATCGCTACACTGGCAGGTGCGCCCATCTCAGTCAAACCGATGTCGCAGCGCGGCTCGCGAACGGGGATCCGTACGTCGTGCGCCTGCGTATCCCAGCCGAAGATGTGGTGGTCCACGACCTCATCAGAGGTGAGGTTACGTTCAAGGCTGAGGAATTCGACGACTTCGTCATCGCACGGCAGAACGGCATTCCCATCTACAACTATGCCACCGTCGTCGACGACGCCCTCATGCACATCACGCACATCATCCGCGCGGAGGAGCACCTCTCCAACACGCCGCGTCAGGTCTTCATCTACCGAGCGCTCGGCTTCGACGTTCCACAGTTTGCCCATGTGTCGCTGATCTTGGCACCCGACCACAGCAAGCTGTCCAAGCGGCACGGCGCAGTGTCAGTCGGCGACTACCGATTGGAGGGCTATCTTCCAGAGGCTCTCGTCAACTATCTGGTGCTCCTGGGCTGGTCCCCCAAGGACGATCGAGAGTTCTTCACGGTCGACGAGCTTGTCAAGGAGTTCACGCTGGAGGGGGTAGGCAAGTCCGGAGCGGTGTTCGACAAGAGGAAATTGACATGGATGAACCACATGTACCTGGGCAGGAAGCCTGCCGCCGACATCGCAGCCATTCTCAGGCGCGACTTCGCCAAGCTCTACGAAGAGACGTTCGGCGACACTCCCGAAGGAAGCGTGCTGACTGCCATCGACCTGACGAAGGGCAACGCACAGGTGCTCCCTGACCTGTTTGCTCTCGCTCGAAACGTTGTCTGCCAGGAAGTGACCATTCAGGATGAGAAGTCCCGGGAACTGGTGACTGCGCCGGAAGGCAAACAGGTACTAGGGTATCTCGTCGAGCACTATGGCGACGTTCCCTTCGGCCTTGGCGACGAAGCGATGTCTCACTGGGTCGAGGGCTTGCGCGACGTAGTCCCGCTTCCGCCCAAGAAGCTGTATCACCCCATCCGTGTCGCCTTGTTCGGCGCCAAGGACGGCCCCGAAATCGTCAAGCTGTTCCTCGCTCTTGAGCCGTCCGTCATCCTGCGCAGGCTGGAGAGAGCCCTCGCATTGTAGCGCCGTACCGCTGTCTCACTGTGGTGCTCTATCGGTGAGCAGGTTGTTCGCCTCAGCAATCAGCGTGTCGACGAACCGAGCGGGCTCGACGTTTCGGATGGCTTGGCCCCGGATGAAGAGAACTCCCGTCTCCTTGCCACAGGCGATGCCGACGTCTGCCGACTTCCCCTCCCCGACCCCATTGACCACGCACCCCATGAGAGCAACGGTGACGGCATGGTGCACTTCACCAAGGCGTTCCTCGAGCTCATGCACAAGCGCGAGCAGGTTCACGACCTCACAGCGGCCGCACATCGGACAGGACACGATAGTCGGACGATTGCGCCGCAGTCCCAGTGCCGCGAGCAGAGCCCACGCCGCGTCAACCTCCAGCGCGGGGTCCCCCGTAATCGAGTAGCGGATTGTATCTCCGATTCCGGCCAGCAAGAGCGGGGCCAGACCGGCACTGCTCTTCACGAGAGACTGTCTCAGCGGACCCGCTTCGGTGACGCCAAGATGCAGAGGATAGTCCGTAGAGGTGGCGATGATGCGGACGGCCTCCACCATCTCGCGGACGTCGCTGCTCTTTACGGAGACGACGATATCCCGGAAACCCTCTTCTTCGAAGAGGGCGGCTTCGTGCAGAGCCTCTGTTGCCAGCGCCTGTGGCCGGTCCTCGGGGCGCGTGGTTGCGTCCATGGATCCCAGGTTCGCTCCAACGCGTATGGGAATCCCTGCAACGCGAGCTGCCTGCGCGACCGCCCGTACAAGTCCCTTGTCCTTGATGTTGGACGGATTGATTCTAACCTTGTCAACTCCCGATTCGATCGCAAACAGAGCCAGCCGGGCATCGAAGTGAATGTCGGCTACGATGGGGATGCCCACCTGCTCCTTGATCAGCTTCAACGCCCGTGCGGCATCCACATCCTTGACAGCAAGCCTCACAATCTCACAGCCATGCACAGTGAGATCACGAATCTGCGCCGCCGTGGCATCGATGTCCTTGGTATCCGTCTTGGTCATCGACTGAACCACGACCGGATTGTCTCCCCCGATGAGCACTCCGCCTACGTGCACGACGCGCGTGCGACGCCTGTCCATGTTCAGCGCGCGAAGATCCCGGTGATATCTCTGATCGAGACGATGAACATGAGACCAAGGAGGACAAACAGTCCGATGCTCTGTATGGTTCCTTGCCGTTCCGGTGGAATGCGGCGTCTGGTGATCGCCTCGAGAAGGAGGAACAGCACCCAGCCGCCATCCAGTGCTGGCAGGGGCAGCAACTGCGTAAGGCCGATAGCGACCGAAATGATGCCGGTCAGCCACAGCAGGCTCATGAACCCTCCCATTGCCGCTTCCCCAGTCATGCGCGCGATGCCGATGGGCCCCATCAGCGACTGCACCCCCCGCTTGGTGAACAGGAGCGGCAGCGCCTTGAGGTACGTCCAGATGTACTCGCCGGTGAAGGTCAGGGCTTTCCAGACCGCCTTGAACGGGTTGTACCGGACAAACCCGGGCCCATATCCTATGGCGACATAGCCAAGTGTCGCGTCGAGAGCGGGTGTCACAAGTATCGTCGTTGAGACTCCGTGTCGGTCCACGGCAATGGCGATCTGCTTGCCCTCGTTTGCCCTGATCGTCTCGGAGATTTGAGTGAAGTCCTTCATCGGCGCGCCGCCGATCGAGAGGATGTTGTCACCGGCCTGCAACTGGGCAGCTTCAGCTCTCGATCCAGGCGTTACTGTCCCGACCACGGTCGATGCACGTGGATCGCCAAGCGTCGAGAACACGATGGCAAAGATGACGAAGGCCAGAAGCAGATTCCCAAGCATGCCGCCGACCATCGTGAACAGTCGAGCCCACCATCCCTTCGTGTAGAAGCCATCAGGAGCATCGTAGTTCGACTCCATGCCCTTGATCTTCACGTAGGCAAGGATGGGGAGAGCGTTGATCTTGAAGGTCGTCGCTCCCCGCTTGCGGGACCACAGCGTCTTCCCGAAGCCAAGGCCGAACTCCTCCGTTGCGGTGTGCGAGGCACGGCCTGCAATCATGTGGCCAGCCTCATGGAAGAGAGTGGCGAGCGTGAAACTGAAGGCAAACGCAAGGATGGTTATGAGCAGTTGCATAGGGGTACTCCTTTCCTGCGGCTATGCGATCCGGCCGCTACGGGCTTCGTACCATTTTTCGGCACAGCACCGACCTGCTTCAATTGCGTCGATGCGAGATTGGACCGTCGTGTCGAGCGGCTCGTCGCCGACGTGCTCAAGAACGTGGCCAAGCACCGCCGCTATGTCCACAAACGATCCCCGTTCGTCGAGAAACTGCTCAACGGCGACATCATCCGCACCCAGCACGCCAAGCATGGCTCTTGGAGAACGATGCCCGGCCTGGCGACCGATCGCGTAGGCCACGAACTTCGGGTCGATGGGCTCGAACTCGAGGCCCTGCAGCAATTCCGGACGAAGGCGCTGAGCCTGCGCGAACACCAGGCGCTCCGGATACGACAGCGCGTACGCTATCGCCGCTCGCATGTCCGGTCGGTACAGGACGGCCCGAGTGGTACCGTCGCGGAACTCGATCATAGCATGAATGATCGACTGCGGATGCTGGACCGCATCGATGATGTCCCACGAGAAACCGAACAAGATGTGAGCCTCGGCAAGCTCAAGCGATTTGTTGAAGAGCGTTGCCGAGTCCACCGTCACCTTGGGTCCCATGGTCCACGATGGATGCATGAGTGCGTCTTTGGCACGAACGTGGACAAGATCCTCGGCTGGGAGCTGTCGGAACGGACCTCCCGACGCTGTCAGGATGACGCGCTCCACGGCTTCCGGATCCTCACCCTTCAAGCATTGCCAGACAGCAGAGAGCTCGCTGTCGATGGGATACAGCTGTTCACGGAATGGGACCAGCAGGTCACCCAGGGCAATGATCACTTCCTTGCTGGCAATGGCGATAGGAGAGCCGTTGCGAAGCGTATCGAGGACAAGCTGGAGATGCTCCGTACCTGCGGTCGCCACCACGCAAAGATCATACACGCTGGTTCTCATTGTCGCTGGCAATTCGTCCGGGCCCAGAAGCCGCGTAGCGATGTGCTGATCGCGAAGCTGCGCTGCGAGGCGTTCACGAGCCGCTTCATCAGCAAGAACAACGAAGGCAGGCTTGAATTCGAGAGTCTGCTGAAGAATGGCATCGACATTCGAGCGCGCAGTGAGCCCCACAACGTGATACTGCTCCCGTTGAGCTCTCACAACGTCGAGCGTCTGGGTTCCGATAGACCCCGTGGAACCCATGACAACCAGTCCCCTGCTTCTCGTCATAGTCCTCCGAATCTTCGTCGTCGAGTGCGATACTCGTCGACGATCCCTGAGAGCGTCGCTACCGTGAAATCAGGCCACAGCGTGTCCACGAAGAACAGCTCTGCGTAGGCCAGTTCCCACAAGAGGAAGTTCGATATGCGCTGCTCTGCGCCCGTTCGCACGACGATGTCCGGAGCCTTCTCGTCACCGAGCCACAGATAGCGCTGGAAAGCCTGTTCATCGAGCGCCGCAGATTGTGTTCTCCCAGCGACGCAGTCGGCAGCAAAAGATTGCGCGGCGAAGAGGATCTCCGCGCGACCGCCGTAGTTCAATGCAACATTCAGATGGAGACCGCACTCCTGTGCCGTCCTGCTCTCAATCGCCGAGATTGCCCCTTGCACCCGCGCACTGAGACCCATGCGATCACCAATGATGCGCACACGGACGTGCTGAGCGACAAGCTCGGGCATCCAGACTTCCACCGTCTTCACAAACAGGTGGAGAATGTAGTCGACCTCCTTCTTTGGACGTCGCCAATTCTCGGTGGAAAAAGCGAAGATCGTGAGCGCGCTGACTCCGGCTGCAGGCGCACCGGCCACGATGTCATGAACGACGTCTGCCCCGCGCTTGTGACCCGCGATGCGAGGCAAGCCCCGTGCCACCGCCCACCTTCCGTTGCCATCCATGATGATGGCAACATGGAGCCCTTCGGTTGTCGTCACCGGCATCCAGCCCTGGCTACAATGAAAGAATCTCCTTCTCTTTGGCCTCAAAGGCTTTGTTCACGTCGCCAATATGCTTCTCGGTGAGTTTGTCGAGCTCTTCCTCCATACGATGCTGTTCATCCTCGGAGAGCTCCTTTGCCTTTTCCTGTGCCTTGATATCGTCCCGTGCATCACGACGAATTGCCCGAATTTCCTCGCGAAACTTCTCTGTCAACTGCGAAATGCGCGTAACCATCTTCTTGCGTTCGTCCAGCGTCAGATCCGGGAAAGCAAGTTTGATGCGTACGCCGTCATTGGTCGGATTGACGCCGATATTGGCTTTCAGAATGGACCGTTCCACCTCTTTGAGAAGCGACTTGTCCCAGGGCTCGACAACGAGGACCTTGGCCTGAGGGGCAGAAATGGTCGCAACCTCTTTGAGCGGGCTGCGTTGTCCGTATGCCTCGACCACAATGCCATCCAGATAGGCCGGCGTTATCCGACCCGCACGGATCTCGGAGTAGTCCCTGAGAAGAGCCTGCTGTGCAGTTTGCATTCTGACATCTATCGGGGCGAAGTACTTGTCCATCTAGGCCTCCTTGATAAGTGTCCCAATATCGCCGTGCATCACCGCTCGAACAATGTTGCCCGGTGTATTCATGTTGAAGAGCAGGATGGGCAGGTGGTTGTCGCGACAGAGAGAGATTGCGGTGGCATCCATGGCCCTGAGATTGTCTGCGAGAAACTGCGTGTAGTCGATCTGACGATACGGAGCAGCCCCGGCATTTGTACGGGGGTCGCTGGAATAGACCGCATCTACATTGGTCCCTTTGAGAAAAGCATCGGCGCCCATCTCGATACCCCGCAGGGCAGCCACGGTGTCCGTCGTGAAGTATGGAAGGCCCGTCCCCCCGACGAAAATGACGATGCGACCTTTTCGAAGATGCTCCAGCGCCCGCTGTCGTATGTATGGTTCGCACACTTGATCAAGCTGGAGCGCCGACATGACACGCGCATCGACGTTGAGAGACTCGAAGACAGATTGCAGTGCAAGACCGTTCATGATGGTTGCCAGCATGCCCATGTAGTCTGCCGTCGCGTGGTCAAGAGCAGTTCCTTCGGCATTGGTTCCACGCCAGATATTGCCGCCGCCTAGGACCAGACCGACCTGTACCTCAGCTTCTACAAGCTGTTGGATTTCCTGCGCGACAGTACGTAAGACGTCAAAGTCGATATCCGTGGCGGCGGTTCCCTTCAGAGCCTCGCCACTGAGTTTCAGCAGTACTCTTCTGTACAACGCCGCCATATGTCGTTTCCGATGCTGCCGAACTAGCAGCTCGCCGTCGGCTGCCCGCCGATCTTGAAGCGGGCAAAACGAGCGACAACAATGTTCTCGCCAGTCTTGGCGATGACTGCCTTGATGAGCTCCTCGACGGTCTTCGTCTCATCGCGGATGTACGGCTGCTTGAGAAGGCAACACTCTTTGAAGAAGGCTCCAAGCTTGCCCTCGATAATCTTCTCCCACACTTGTTCGGGCTTCTTGTCTGCAGCCAGCTGGACACGATAGAGTTCCTTCTCGTGTTCAACGATCTCGGCTGGTACATTGTCCGAGCGGATGTACGCAGGGTCGGTGGCTGCAATCTGCATACAGATTTCCTTGCCAAGTGCCTGGAAATCCTCCGTCTTTCCCGCAAAGTCCGTCTCGCAGTTCAACTCCAGGAGAACCCCGATCCTCCCCCCGCCATGAATGTAACTGAAAATGACTCCGTCAGTAGCCTCACGCGAGGACTTCGAAAGGGCTTTCGCCAGCCCCTTCTCGCGAAGGACATCGATCGCCTTGTCCATGTTGCCGTCGGCCGCCACCAAAGCCTTCTTGCAGTCAAGTACGCCCGCACCTGTACGCTCGCGCAGGTTCTTGACGGTCTCTGAGTCAATCGTCGCCATCAGCGCACCTCCCTGTCGTCTTCTACAGTCTCCTCGACCTCTGCTGGTTCCTCGCCATGGGCGAAGTCTGCCATGCTGGAATGCCGCTCATCGGCCTCCGACTGCTGGACACCCTCACGCCCTTCAATGAGCGCGTTGGCCATCAGGCTCGTAATGAGGCGCAGAGAGCGGATGGCGTCATCGTTGGCCGGGATCTGGTAGTCGATTTCGTCGGGGTTGCAGTTCGTGTCGACGATAGCGACGACGGGGATCCCCAACGCATGGGCTTCCTGAATGGCGCTGTGTTCTTTGTGCGTGTCGATGACATAGATGACCCGAGGCAGTGCATCCATCGTTCGCATGCCGCCGAAAAGCTTGGTGAGACGCACTTTCTCCTTCAGCGTCTTGGTGCGCTCCTTGATGCCCATGGTTTCGAGAACGCCATCGGCCTCTTCACGGTCGATCTGTTTCAGCCGATCGATGCTCTTGCGGACGGTAGCGTAGTTCGTCATCAAACCACCGACCCATCGCTCGTTGACGTAGAGAGCTCCAGCCCGCGTGGCTTCTTCGCGCACGATATCCTGCGCAGCCTTCTTCGTGCCGACGAAGACAGCATTGCCTCCCTCACGCGAGACCTTGGAGAGGAACGCATACGCCTCGTCGAGCTTGGCGACGGTTTGCTTGAGATCGAAGATGTGAATACCGTTGCGCTGAGTGAAGATGTAGCGCTTCATGCGTGGATCCCACCGACGAACCTGGTGACCGAAGTGAACGCCTGCCTCAAGCAGGGATTTCATGGTAACGACTGCCACAATGAACCTCCTGTTAGTTTTCGCCTCCGCCCGTTCAGTTCCCGGTGCACCGCAATGCGGAACCCACCGGAATCCCGGGCGTGTGTAATCGTACGCAGGAATTGTACCAGAAAAGGCAGGTGGTGGCAAGCTTCAACATGCAGCACAGGTCCTCGCGACCCGTGAGATGGGGACTTCTGACCCTCCCGAAGAGCCGGAGACGATCCTCGACGGGCGATTCCGTGCAACGAGGACTGCCGCACAAAGTGGCACAATCCCGCCCTGCATGCGCCGCCGCGGCGCAGAGTCCACTCTTGCCAATGTGGCGAATATCGCTACAATCATCAGCGTGCGCCCGTAGCTCAACTGGATAGAGTGACGGTCTACGGAACCGTAGGTTACAGGTTCGACCCCTGTCGGGCGCAC
>JAUSAI010000206.1 GCA_030652945.1 Caldisericota bacterium
TCCGTGATGGTGACCGATGCCCCCTCTAGCGGCTCTGTCTGAGCATCTACTACTGTCACGACAACCTCGCCGGTCTGATCGTCGATACGCGGTTTGGCGCAACCCGCGGCTGATACCAGTGCAACAAGCAGCAACGCGATGACGATAAGTCTCCTCATTCCTCTCCTCCATTCCGAATGCATGTGGGACGTGGTCCCGCAATTGTTTGCGCGTCCCTCTTAGCGCAGTATAGAAGAGTCGGGGAGTTCTTCCAGCGACGCCCGGCCGGTTTGTGCAGAAACTGTTGACGACTACAATTGAGAAACAAGGGGCACCAGGGCATGGGGGAGGCAAGACATGGCACAGGATGACGGGGATCTGATCCGGCTGGCATTCGATACGCTTCCGGATAGTGCGGTGGTCACAAATGCACGTGGTCTGATCGTGGCGCTCAATGCCGCTGCGCGTACGCTCAGGGGGAGTCGGCCACTCAACAACGCTGAGTTTCCTCTGTTGTTCGACTCGGCACCAACGGTCGACACCCTGCGGGGCATCGAAGCAGTCCGGTCGGGCGACTTGTCGGAATTCTCCGTTCTCGAGGGAGATCCTGCATCAGGAAGGGTCTTCGAACACCACCTTCTTCCGATGAAGTCACCCAACGGCAGCTTCGCAGGAACTGTCCTCTCTTCGCGTGACGTCACGGCGCGACAGCAAGAGGATGTCCGGCAGAATGCCCGGGTCTCAAGCCTGCAGAGTCAGGTGACAGACCTCCAGGATGTGTTGAACGAGCGATTTGTCGACGGCATGATTACCTTGGTGAACGCACTCGAGGCTCGTGATCAGTACACTTGTGGACACTCTTCGCGCGTTGCGCTGATCGCGGGAACGGTGGCTCGAGCTGTGCTCTCCGACGCGCGGGATGCTGCCGAGATCGAACTCGCAGCCCGACTGCATGACATTGGAAAGGTTGCTGTGCCCGATCATCTGGTCGACAAGCCTACCCGGCTCACACCCGACGAAGTTGCACTTATGGACACGCATCCTCTCCTCGGCGAGACCATCCTGCGTCCCATAACACAGTTGCACCATGTCGCGGACATCATTCGGAACCATCACGAACGGTGGGATGGGTCCGGCTATCCCGACGGGCTCACGGGGGAGCGGATACCCGTCGGATCTCGCATCCTTGCTCTGGCCGATACGTTTGATGCAATGACATCACGCCGTCCATACCGGCAGGCGCTCTCGGTCGGAGATGCCCGGCGCGAAATTGCCGGCCACCTCAACTCCCAGTTCGACCCTAGCATTGGATCGATCTTCCTGGGCCTGATGTCTGCGGGTGAGATCCTCAGCGAAAGACAACTCTCGAGCAACGGGCTGTGATTCAACGCATAGCAGCACAACGGCGCCATCTGTCCACCAGTTCCAGTTCCCAGAGCTTTCTTCTGTTCTCCTATGGCGACTTCTTTCAGCCCGACAATGTCCGGTGGGGTGGCCTGCGGTTCTTCAACGACGACTTGATGTATCCGGGGCGTTCACTGCCGCTGCACGCGCACGACGAGATGGAGGTAGTGACGATCGTCGTTGCAGGAGAACTGCGCCAGCGTGATGGGACCCGCTCCGTCGTTCGCCTGCACGCAGGTGACGTGCAGGTCCTGTCGGCAGGTACGGGGGTCCGTCACGTGGAGATGAACGAGTCCAGCATTCCTACACACTTCTATCAGCTTGGTGTCTTCCCCCGGCAAACGGGAACCGTTCCATCCTGCTTTCAGACGCCCTTTGGAGCCTTGCCGCAGCCAGGCATCCTCCTACCCGTAGCGTCGGGGCAGGGAAAGGGAGGAGCAGTGCCCCTGCATGCTGATGCGACGGTGTACATTGGATCTCTCGATCCATACCGCATGCTGGACTATCCGACCGGCGCAAACAGGAGAGTCTTCTTGTACCTCACACGAGGAATGCTGGCCATCAACGGCATCACCTTCGAAGCGGGGGATCAGGCACGCATCGACGAAGAGTCCGGGTTCATGATCGGTTCCATCGACCGTTCGGAGTACATCCTGGTCGACATTCCAGCGCTGACCTGACCCGTCGCGTAATACGACCCCCATAATGCGAGGGGCCCCGGAACGGGGCCCCTGCGAAGGAGGGCATGTGATAGCGTTTGGCGCTACCACGTGCCGATTATATCACCATTCACAATGTGTCAAGAACCCGCACTTTTCCCCGAAACCGTTCGCACGGGGCGTGCCGCAGGGCGATTCCGACCGTTCACGCTGTTTTCACGATGGTGGACAGGCTGGCTTCGACGCTGGTCACCGGTTCGCTGGCCAACTGAGGGTGTCACATCGGCCGAGCTCGGCGTACGCCGTGACTGCGGCCGGGGGTCCCATGCAAACTCCGTATCCCGCCGCGGGGCGGGCTTGGTGTAGTCGAACCCATCCAGTGTGCGCCGCTCGATAGAGGACCCGAGGACTCGTTCAATGTCCCTGACAAGCGGTCCGTCATCCGATGTCACCAGCGTAAAGGCATCACCCGACCGCAATGCGCGTCCGGTCCTGCCGATACGGTGCGTATAGGCATCAGTCGTATCTGGTATGTCGTAGTTGATGACGTGTGAGATCTGTGAGACATCGATACCGCGCGCTGCAATGTCAGTCGCTACGAGGATGCTGTACCGTCCCTCGCGGAAACCGGCCAGCGCTGCTTGACGAGCATTCTGCGACAGGTTCCCCTGCAGAGATGCGGCGTGGTACCCCTGTTTCATCAGCTGGTCTCCCAGCTTCTTTGCACGGTGCTTGGTGCGCGTGAAGATCAACACTGACTCCGTGTCCGTCTTCAGCAGCAGTTCGAGAAGCAGGGTTGTCTTCAGATGCTGTGGGACGGGAAACAGTGCGTGAGAGACGGTCTCGACCGGTGCGGCATGCCCGATCTGGACGGTCACCGGTTCATGAAGGATAGCCGCAGACAGTGCACGAATCGGATCAGGCATTGTTGCGCTGTACATCAGGTTCTGGCGCCGGGCCGGCAGGTACGTCAGAATGCGGCGGACATCGGGCAGGAAGCCCATGTCGAGCATCATATCAGCTTCATCCAGCACGAGGACCTCGATGTGGCTGAGATCAATGGTCCGCTGGCCAATGTGATCCAGCAGGCGGCCTGGGCATGCAACGGCGATGTCGACGCCGCGGCGCAGGGTATCAACCTGCAGACCCATGCCGACGCCGCCATAGATGGTCATCGTCGACAGGCGGGTCCCGGAACCGAGTTCGCGAAAGCAAGCGCGGATCTGCTCGGTGAGTTCGCGTGTCGGGGCAAGGACGAGCGCCCGCAAAACACCCTTGGGACCGGCAAGCAGCCGCTGAAGGATGGGCAGAGCATATGCCGCCGTCTTCCCCGTGCCCGTCTGTGCAAGTCCCATGACGTCGAGTCCCTGAAGAGCCGGCGGGATGGCCTGCACCTGTACGGGAGTGGGTATGGTGTATCCGCAGGCGTGAACGCCGGCGGCTACGCGTGGTTCGAGATGAAAGTCGTCAAAAGTCATTACATTCTCCTTTGGCCGGGAGTCCACCAGAAGACGCTCTCCGTCAGTGGACACACAGCTCATTTCTGTCTAATGTCACCAAGAGGTGCAGCACTGCATTTTCACGGTCACCCGCAAAACCCATGCTGAGACATCGACAGTGAGCGTTCGGCCCCGGGAAGGGCTGACTGTTTCCCTGTGCACGGAATTGCATTGCGCTAGTAGTATCGCCTTGAATCCCCGTCTGTCAACGAAGGTTGTGTGGCGGCGGGCTTGTGGGGCCATCTCGGCTCCATCCGCCGTATCCGTCGAGAGCGACGAATTCGCTGCCGACCGCTGCGGCCAGCGCGACATCGTGCGTCACCATGACGATGGCTCCAGGGAATCTGACGAGAGCCTTTTCCAGCTTCGTGACTGCATCTACTGCCAGATTGCCCTCCAGCTCGTCGATGATCAGTATGTCGGGTCGTTCCATGACGAGCTGTGCGATCAGGACTCGCTTCTGTTGGCCGGCGGAGAGCCGGCACATCGGTCGAAACACGTCGTCATCCTCGATTCCCAGTGTTCCGAGCAGGATACGGGCTTCGCCAGCCCGGGCAGGAAGGCCATTGCACACGATGTCGACTGGAATTGCATCTCCGCGGTCCTGTACGACCTGCTGCGGTACCAGTCCGATGCGTGCCGAAGGTGACACGAAGGCCTCACCGGACGATGGCGGTTCGCTCCCGTTCAGTACATCAAGCAGTGTCGTCTTGCCTGCTCCATTTGGACCCAGCACGCACCAGTGTTCTCCTCCTCGCACAGTCATGGAGAGGTCCTGAAACAGCGTCCTTCCACCACGCGAGACGGTGACGCGTGCCAGCGAACACAGAATCCCTCCTCGTGCGTCATTGCCGAGCATGAACTCGCGCCTCTTCTCGACAAATGGCTTTGCCGCCTGCGCTTCGGCGAGAGATCGCTCCAGCTGCGTGCGTATCCCCTTCGCCCGCTTCTCCATGCGGGCAGCTTTGTGGCTGTAGAACCCTTGTGACTCAATCGACCCTTGCGCTTGCTGTTCAATGTTCTGCGCGTGCAGCTGCAGGCCACCGACGGCCTTCTTGAGCTGTCTGACCTTGCGCGTCTGCACGTCGTAGACGTCCCGATCGCGTTCCTCCCTGGCGCGGACGGTCTGAATGTAGTCGCTGTATCCTCCGGGATACAGGCGTGCGTGACCTTTAGCCAGCTCCAGGATCTCGGTGCAGACAAGGTCCAGGAAGTGGCGGTCGTGCGACACGACAATGTACGGGCAGTGGATGTCACGAAGCATCGTCGCCAGTTCAGCCCTCTTTCGGATGTCCAGGTGTGAGGTCGGCTCGTCGAGAACGAGAATGTCAGCATCAGCAAGCACTGCTTCCGCCATGCGCAGCCAGAGCCGCTCTCCGACCGACAGCGAACGCACTGATTGCTGCCATTGTCCATCGCCCAGCCCGAAACCCGCGAGGACTTCCTTGGCATGCGCCACTGCCGCATATCCATCCAGTTGGGCGAACTCTGCCACTACCATTGCCGCGCCAGTGCATTCACCAGATTGCAGCGCCTGCCAACATTGGGACAGGCGTGCGTCAAGTGCCTTCAGAGCACTGGCCAGGACCAGCGTGTCGTCCCCCGGCTCCATCTCGACGAGAGCAAGGCGAGGTGCAGGTCGTGAACGCGTGATGACGCCGCCCGTCTGCTTGAGTCTCCCAGCGAGCAGATGCAGAAGCGTCGACTTGCCACTGCCGTTCGGGCCGATGATGCCTAGACGGGAATCGCTACGGACGGAGAACGTGACCCCTTCAAACACAGGGTTCGGCTGATCCGGATACGAGAACGAAAGACTGGTGCATGTCAGTTGCATATGTTCCTCCGCGAGTCGGGCAGCGGTGCCTGTAGCACCGGGCCAACTGATCGTTACGCTATGGCGGGACTATGCAATGCGCACTCGAAGAACCTCCTGCGACAAGGTCGAGCATGTCGCCGATTTCAAATGATAGGACTGATGGCGTTCACTGCAACTACCTCGACCAACATCGGTCGGCAGTGTCAGACTCTCCATCAAGGGCTACACATCGTTCCGTTGCTTGAGGAGGAACCATGAGTGTGGTGCGTACTGTGGTTCCTCCGGTCGCGCGGGAGCGGCTGAGGACACCGCGGTGTCACATGATCTCCAGAGCGGGGCGCCGCAGCACGAGAAGGAACGACGCCTACGTGCGAGGGGGCAGTGCCGCCCAGCGCGCGTCCAGCACGGTAATGACGTCGGTGATGTCGCTGATGCAGACATCCGCAGCTCCCAGTTCACCAGGGGCGAATCCGTACGCGGCACCAATGCCCAGGAAACCTCCGGCCCTGGCCGCTCGCATGTCATCGGCCCGGTCACCAACCATGGCGCACTGATCGGGGTGGAACTCGTTCCACACCTCACAAAGCATCAGCGTCTTGGTGTGCAGGCGGGTGCGTGGAACCCGCACGGGGTCGAAGAGACTGAGCATCCCGGCCTTGCCCAGGATTGCCTGGACGTACCAGGTTGACGCATTGCTGCAGATGCCCAGCCGCCATCCCTGAGATGCCAGCTCGCGAATTATGCCCTCGGCTCCTGCATACAGCTCGCCGGACGACTGAATGTGCTCAAGTTCCAGCGCGTCAAACTCGGCGTTGAGATCGACGAGGGCAATGCCGAGCTGAAGGCTCTCGAGCCACGCATCCCATGTCGTACCGTTCTGTCCGACAAACCCCAGCAGGAAGGCCTCGTCCGGCATGGCAAAGGAGTGGCGCGCTGCAAACCCCTGAACGGCTGGAATGAATGACGTCTCCGTGCGATAGAGTGTGCCATCCATGTCGAACATGACCAGCTTCATCGCCGACCTCCGTGAGTCTGCAGACGTAGTGTTTACCTTTCTACAGCATCTCCGTCTATTGTAGGCCGTCAAGTGCTGGCAGCAAGCGGCCCGCGGCGGTATCCAGCCGTCTTGCCCAACCATGCCCTGACACAGCAGCAGCTCGGTGCCTCACATTCATACTCCAGTCATGGTTGTGGGGTCGACTGCGGTATGATGCATGCACACCCCTGGTGGGGTGGGGTTATGCGTCCGAGAACCAGGAGGCACAAGTGAAAACCAAAGATCTAGAGATAACCGGCATGACGTGCGCTGCGTGT
>JAUSAI010000099.1 GCA_030652945.1 Caldisericota bacterium
ACAGCGCAAGGGCTGCCCGTCCGAGAAGTCGGGGGGAGCCCTTGCGTACATGTTCGTCAGTTGAGTATCGCCTTCAGCAGTGCGACGCCGCCGATGAGCAGGAACACCCACCAGAAGCACAGTACAAGAACGAACTTCAGCATCCACCAGACGATCTTCAGCGCTGCTCCTGCAGCCATTCCAGCCAGGACCAGGACGCCGAACACCATGCCAAACGGGAGCAGTATCAGTTCCACCTGCATCACCTCCACATCTCTTGTACGCTGGTGACCGCCCAACGTTACTGCAACGTCTCCGTGGCCGACAGGTCCGCCACTACACGCGTTGACTCGGCTGCTTCACCGTTCTGCGCCATACGACTCGACTGCGGGGTGCGGCGCAGCCAATATCCGGCTGATAGGCTGCTGTTCATCTTTTCCTATGACATTGGTGTTCACTGTGGACCTGAGAACTTCTTAGTAACTACATTTTCCCAGCATTGACATCGGACGGAATTTTGATATACTACGCAAAGAAGAAGGTAGTCTCGCGCGGAGCGCAACTTCTTGGCTCATGGCGGATTCGTCTGCTCGTGCTGAGGTTGCCTTTTTCTATTTCATCCCCGGCGCGAAAGGAACCCTCATGGACCGCACCCGAAAAGCGATGATCTCGATTACCGCTGGACATTTCGTCCTCGAGTGGTATGCCGCCTTCTTGGCGCCGCTGGTCCCCCTCTTTCGCGAGCGCATCGGGTTCTCTCTTGCTGCGGCCGCCGTGCTGGGCGCCAGCGTTCCTATCGTTGCCGGCTTGACGCAGACGCTCTTTGGCCTGTTGTCCGACCGCATGCGCCGCGCGCACATCGTGGTCGCACTGTCATCAGTCCTCGGTGCCATCGCCATCTCCCTCCTGCCCATCCCACGTTCCTATGCAGCACTGGTCGTGCTGTTCATGTCCGTGTCGCTGTCTCTTGCCATGTTCCATCCGCAGGGGGCCGCGGGTATGAGCAGGCTGCATACGACCAACCGCGGCCGCTTCATGTCCGTGTTCAACTTCGGCGGTTCCATGGGGACGTTCTTCGGCTCCATGGCCGTCATCCCGCTCGCCCAGACGCTCGGGTTGCAGCGCTTCTGGCTGCTGGCGCTGCCGGCCATCGCTCTCGCCGTCCTGCAGATGTCGTGGCTGGCAGGCACAAACGAAGGCACGAAGACAAGTGGAGCAGAGGCCGGTCCGGCGCGCATCTCCCAGAGCCCCTACTTCCGCGGATATCTTGTGCTGGTCGGCAATACGGTCGTTACGGCAATTCTCCACAACGGCGTGTTCATCATGCTGCCTCTCCTGTTCCAGGAGATGGGGTTTGTACTGGCCAAGGCAGGAACGTACCTTGCGTTCGGCTCACTGGCCGGCGCCGTGGGCAACATCATCGGGGCCGAGCTGTCAGACCGCATGGGTCGCAAAACGGCCAACATCGTCGAGGCGGCCGGGACGGCACTATCACTGGTGATGTTCGTCCTCACCGGGGCAACCAGCCTCTTCTGGTTCTCGGCATTTGGCTTCTTCACCGCCTTCACCCTGAGCTCGAACATCGTGTTTGCACATGAACTCATTGCGAGTCACCGGGGTTTTGTCACCAGCTCCATCATGGGCCTCTCCTGGGGGACGGGTGGTCTGATCACCGCTCTTCTCGGTGGGGTCGCGGGCCGCATCGG
>JAUSAI010000106.1 GCA_030652945.1 Caldisericota bacterium
TGGACCTCCTGCGCGATGTCACGCATGCTGCCTTCATGGCGCACGACGGCCTTGCGCCCACAACAATGCTCGAGCACATTCTCCTCGACGTCACCGGAGCTCCGGACTACGAGGCACTCCAGCTGATGCTGCTCCAGGCAATGCAGGATACGACAGGAAGTGGAGCCATGCTCGTGAAAGCACTGAACGTCGTTCCCCTGATCTTCGAGGGAGCATCAGCAGGTGACGAAGTATGCAAGCGCATTCTGTTGCTGCAGGCGGAGTCGCTCGCCGAGGGGGTCGTCGGCCTTCTCCACCGGATGCGGTTCGAAGCGAAGCCTGTCGACATTGCTCTCGGGGGTGCTATCTTTGGCGCCAGGAACCCCCTGCTCGTCGACCGGTTGACCGTCCTCATCAGGGAAGTCGCGCCGGATGCACGACTACAGATGCCGCGGCTGGCTCCGGTACTCGGCGCGTGTCTCATGTCTCTTGAACGTGTCGACATCCCGCTTGATACCTCACTGTATGAACACTTTGCCAATTGGACTTCCGAGAATGCTGGTATACTTAACGACGTGCCCCTGTCCTGAGGCTGTGCTGACTACTCCGCGCAACCCAGGATCGGGGCATATGCTTTGGTGATGTCACGACGATGGCTGAGGCGGCTGGAGTCGAACCAGCAATTCATGGCTCCAAAGGCCACTGTCCTACCATTAGACGACGCCCCAGTAGGCTGTACTGTCATCCATTCTAGAGCCCGGAAGGTCTGTTGTCAAGGCCGATTCGTGAGTTCGGAAGCGCTACCCGCACACGCTCGGAGGGAAACATGAACCGCAGGAAGATGCGCGTCGTCGTCAGTCTGATCGTCGTTCTGGCGCTGCTAGCAAGCGTTGCCCTGACTCTAGTCACTTCACTCCGCAGTGCGCGCATCGACGAGCCCGTGGCGTTGCTGCCCGGCATCGAGATCACACCGCAGGAGTTCCTGGCAGCCGGTGCCGGTGAGGCCGTCGCCGTTGAGCGAGCAGGCAAGACCTTCATCTTCTTTGCCGGAGAGGATGCTACCGAAACCAGCGCAGAACTCGCCCAGGCAAAGAGCGGCGTTGCCGTAGACTTCCGGGGTGGCGCTTCGGCCACGTTCCTTGGCGGCCAGTTTGACGATGCCACTATTCGCGACCGTGCGTTCGTGTGGTACCGGAGCATGGTCAGTGAGAACGGACTGGTCGACGATACCGGCCCCGCCGTCATCGGTGACCGCTCAGCTCGCTACGCCGACGTCACCGCGGCAGCCGTTCTCGTCCAGAAAGGGAACACCGTCTTCACTCTGGTGTATTCTGTCCAAGAGGCTTCGGTGACGTCCTCGACACCACGTCCGATTGTCGCCGCCGAGGCTCTTGCCCGACTTATCTCCTCAGCTCTGTGACCGCAGCGGTACCTCCGGAACGGTCAGTTCTCTTGCCCCCCGCAAGAAACACAGCCCCGGGAAGAGAGCCCGGGGCTGCAGATGTCCTGCTGTTTGAACGCTGGATCAACCCTTTCCGACGTTGTCTCCCTGCTCGGCTGAAGGTTGTTCTTCTGGCACCTCGATGACGGGGATGGTGGGCTCTGTCACTTTCACTTCCGATACGGCTGAAGCACCGCTCTGCTGAGGTCCGCGCGGCTGAGATGACGCTTGAAATGGAGGAACGACGCGACGTTCAACACGCTGGCGGTCGCCCTCCGCACGGCGCTTCGCCCACTCACCCGGCATCCCGGCAAAGAGGACGATGACCCCAAGGCCCAGGAGAACAGCCCCTGGAATCCAGGATGCGATACGCGTCAGACCGAACCCCTCGAAGCCCAGCATGCCCTCGAACACGACGCCGAGAACGAGAAACATAACGACGCCGAACACGACGGCACCGAGGCTCTCACGCACGTTCTTCCAGTTGCCATGGATGCATCCGTGCACGATGCCGGCGACGCCGCCTGCCCCGGGGAACACGAGTGCCCATGCATACGCCCACGAGGACCACGTGCCTGTCACCGACTGATACCACA
>JAUSAI010000112.1 GCA_030652945.1 Caldisericota bacterium
TAGTTCCCCCCCCTTTTTTAAAGGGGGGCAGGGGGGATTATAAGGCATCCCATAACCGCAAAAACTTTTGGCAATTGCTATCCGCATACCCTGGCGGCGGGTTCCGGAGGGGCGGCCGCCTGGTTCAACTCCGGCGTCGCACCGCGGCCAGACGGTGGGCGACGTCCGCCAGGTACTCGGACTTTTCGAGGCGCCCGATCCAGGCCGGCGGGAGGGCGCCGAGGCCCAGGTAGGCGCCGCTGATGCCGCCGGCGATGCAGGCAATGGAGTCAGAATCACCCTGGGTGTTGGCCCCCCGGCGGATCGTGGTCAGAAAGTCATCCGGAGATTTGCAGAAACAATAAAGCGCCATCAGGACCGCCTCCTCCGCCACCCAGCCCTCGCCGATATGATCCAGGGCTGCCTCCGGGGAGGTCATTTCCAGGGCCGCCTCCAGGCGGTCCAGGGCCTGGTCGAAATCCTGAACCTGGCCGTGGGTCTCCAATTCCAGGGCCGGGAGCATCTCCTCCGGCGGGATACCGTCCAGGGCCAGTTTCACCAGAAAGGCGGCGGCCACCGCTCCCAACTGGGCGGCGGGATGATGGTGGGTGGCCAGGGCCGAAGCCGACGCCACCTGGCGCAACTTGGGCAGATCATGCTGATAGAAAAAGCCGATGGGAGCCACCCGCATGGCCGCCCCGCAGCCCTTGGAATTGGGTTTGCCGCTCTTCCACCAGGGGACCCCCGCCTCGAGCTGGCGCGCCCCATAGAGGCAGGAGCCGCCCGGCGAGCGGTCATTCTCCGGAGAGTGCAGCCAGGCGACAAACTCTTGGGAAATCGCCGCCATGATGGCTCCCAGGTCCTGGTGGCCTGCAGCGATCAGGGCCTCGGCCACCGCCAGGGTCATCTGGGTGTCATCGGTAAATAGGGCCGGCGCCGGCAACTCCTTTATACCGTCCGGGCCGTAGCGTTCCCGAATTCCTTTCAATTCCCAGAATTCCACCGGCGACCCCAGGGCATCCCCCAATGCCAGACCGTAAATCATTCCCAAGACCTGTTCCATGCGTCTCCTCTCAGGGCTTTCTCTTAGTTAT
>JAUSAI010000120.1 GCA_030652945.1 Caldisericota bacterium
GGAGAGTTCACCCGCAGTCAGTTCAACCAAGGCATCCTGTGCATCCTGAGCAAGCGCGAGGTTACCCGTGTTGATCTTTTCGCTTTCAATGCCTGTGATTCGCTCGAACATGCGAACACTGGCGCTCTTCACCTCAGTCCGATAGAACTGCTCGGCACTCTGGATTGCACCTTCAGCAAGGTGTCGATCGATGAAGCGGAATGTCTGGACCAGAATGTATTCGCAAGGCAATGCGAGCAGCTGGTCGATGTGAATGCTGTATGCGTCTGCTGGCATGCCAGTAGTCGACAGTGCTGCACAGTAGACCGTCGTGGCTGGACCTTTGAATTCGAGCATGTCCCCCTGCCTGACCATATCGTCGGCGGGCAGAAGCGTATTGAGATACACAGGCCGGTCAGGAACTGAGATGGGGCCGGGGGGCGACGCGAGGTTCGCCCTCGCGTATAGGTCACCGAGCAGATCGGCGCCGGCGAGTCGTTGGAAGCCAAGGCTGGTGACGACAATGTTGGCGAATGATCCAAGGATGCCCTCGAAGTCCTCAACCATCTCCGCCAGCTGCCCCGATATTGAGGCAATGGCTGATTTGGAGCTAAAGCGCCGGCCCAACACGGAGCCGATCGCCTTGAAAGCATTGTCCGATTGCTCCATCTCAATCCGGATTTGCTCAAAAAACGCCTCTGTCCTTGTGGGAAAGCTGTATCCCAAGTAGACCCGATGGGAAATCTTGGCGTTCGGAACTTCGGTGCATTTTGCCGCCCATTCGTCGTCGATCAGTTGACCAACGATCGACGGGAATTGCGTCTCAGGATAGGAGGTGCTGAACCGGCGTTCCTGGACGGACCACAACGTGATCCTGTCAGACAACTGGAGCATAGCCGTCTGCAGCAGGTCGATGCGACGGTTCACGTCCTCATCTAGAACGCCTTCGATGTCGGCACCTTCATAGGTGAAAGCCGCCAGGAGCGAGCCGTCGTGACACAGCACGACGTCCGCAGTGACCATCCCGAACCAGGGCAGGACCTCGTTATAGGACGCTGCCGATCGGCGCGGCTTGGTAAACAGGGCTTCAAGCTCTACCACGGCAAACCCTTCCCCCACCCGGCCGGCCGGCCAGACCAGTCAGTGGGACGCGGGATCGCACAGTAAGCGTGACTCTCGTCAACGTATCTCATGAAAATGGCCATGAATTGCGGGTCCTTTTTGGTGAGCCACCTGGCAATGAGGAATGCCAGCAGCGCCACAGGCATGGCGATGTATGCCTTTGATGCGAAGAAGAACGACCCGAGAAATGCAGAGGCGTAGAAGCCCATCGGGTCCGCTCCCATCACGGTTTTTGGCCGATGCAGGCTGGCGTGAAAAACACTATGTCGCCGCATGTTTGCTCAGGAGAAGCAGGACGGGACCTGGATCGTGTTGGTCGAGAGCAGGATGCTGACCATGCCTTGCAGAATGCCGTAGATCACGACGATCGAAAGAATCTTGGTCCAGTCCATCTTCGCGAACAAGCCGACCACGAAGGTTGCAACGGCAACAAGCAGAAACACTATGACGGCCAGCTCACCCTTCATCCACTTCACGACGTCGCAGCCGATGCCCGTGATGAACGGCAGACTGAAGCCCGTGGCAGCATAGGAGACGGCGGGCATCAGCAGCAACAGCGCCAGGACATAGGTTTGAGGGGCGATGTAGGGCTTCGACTGATCAGTGTTTTGCAGTTTCATGGGACTCTCCAAGGGTTGTGTTGATGGTGTATTCGCCGGTCGCACGGTTGAATCCCGTGAGATGGCAAATTTGGGACAGACGGCGCACGCCGTTTTTCTGTTGTATGAAGAAGATGACGTCGACCGTCTGGCCAATGCGGGACTGCACGACCTCAAAGGGAATGCCGGTGTTGGCCATCATCACGAGAGACTCAAGCCTGCCCAGGGCGTCCGCGGCACCATCCGCATGAATCGTTGCCCCTGACCCGGGGTGTCCGGTATTCGAAGCGTCCATCCAATCAAACGCTTCCTGCCCGCGAAGCTCGCCCAGGATGATCCGATCTGGGCTGTACCGCATACCCATCATCACGGCGCGACGCGCGGTGACACCTTGCTCAGGGTCGCACTCGATCAAGACGTGATTGGGAGAGGCAATCTTCAGCTCTTGGACCTGTTCGATGACGAACAGACGGTGCTCGGGCTGGATCAGCGACAAGATGCAGTTCATCAAGGTCGTCTTACCCGAGTAAGTGCCGCCGGCGATCAGGAAGTTTTTGCGCTGCAGCACTGTGTCTTTGATGACCACGGCCTGGGCTGCGCTGATGGTGCCAGCAGCGATGTAGTCCTCAAGCGAGAGAATTTTGGTCGCATGCCGGCGAATGCACATCGACGGGCCCTTCACCGCCACTGGGGGTAACGCAGCCTCGACACGAAAGCCAGGAAGACGGGCAGACAAAATCAACGACGACTTGTCGACCACCTTGTCCGCCATGCTTGCCAGCAGCTGTATAGCCGTCCGGATCTGCCCGTCTGTCAGGGGCACTTCAAGCCTGGTATCGGGGCCACGCTGCCGAATGAATATGTCATGTGGGCCATTGATCATGATCTCGTTGATTGACGGATCGTGGAAGACCTGTCGCAACGGCGCTAACGCATCCAGGAAGCTGGCGAGGTTCCGCTGAGAAAATCCCAATGGAGTACCTGAGGCAATTCCGGTAGTTGCATGCATGGGACCAAATCTACGGTCTGGCCTGCAAACCACGCTGCTTCAAAGCCCTGAAAACGGCCCATAGGGCCGTCACCAAGTCGACTTCACCGAATAATCAGTTCCGCCCGAAGATCGGCTGACTGTTTGCCACCATCGTAGACAACGGCATAACCATGAGTAGCGCCCAAAGTGGCGAGATCAGGGGCGAGACTGGCATCGGAAGGACTAGGTAGATAAGCGGCGCCATCGCCATCGGAATGACGATCAGGCTTGTCAGCGAGAACGCCGCCGGCCGAATAGCGCCAAACTCCGCCCGCTTGATTGCCCTGCGAACAAATCCGTCGATCACGGCCGCAAGCAAGACCGGCACAAGAATCAAGAACCAGATCAGGAAAATGAAAAACCGCAGTGACAGGACAAAGAAATTCAGGACCAGCCCTTGCACATAAGAGTTGTAGGCCTTGGTCATCGACGTGCCTGGGCCAGGGACAATCCGCTCGGTTCTGCGCATGCCTTCGCCCTGAATCTGTGCGTCCGAAAGGCTACCTGAAGGGGTGTAGAAGGAAAACACAACACTCGCACGCTTTTGAAGCCAGTTGGTTGTCCTCTCGCCAAACGTCGCACGTGTCAACTCAACTTCCCTCACGACAAACGCCTCCATGGAAGGTCCGTTTCTCATGATGGGTGTTGTCAGAAAGAGGACCAGAAAGGCGGCGATCCAGAACCCAACGTGACTCTTGGTGTTCATGGCGAGCTATTTCCTTAGACGAGTTGCCACGCCAACGTCTTTGGCGCTTGCAACGGAACAAAGTATTTTCAACCGTGTTCCCTCGATTTCGTTGGAGGATAGCTTCTCGGCGCTGTAGAAGCGGATCTCGGTGAAATCGGAATCTCGAATCCAAGTATCGAAGCTCACCGCAGTGGAGTCGAATTGTTCCATCGCTCGCTCCTGCTGGTAACCCCAGGCCGTCACGCCCGTGATGTCGTCGGCAACCGTGGCAAGACCCTGGAGGAAGTTAGCAACAATCATTTCTCTGGTGTCTTCGTGCTGCGCGAAGCCCTCTTTGACTCTGACGATGCCCGTGAGGACGGCCTGGATGGCAGCGGAATCTGTTGCCAATGACAAGCTAGGCCATTCGGAAGTGAGCATTTCAACCAATCGTTCCGCAGCCTTGCGAAGATTGGGATACCCCAACCAGATCGCCCGCGCATCGTAGGCCAGGCCCGCCTTGTTGATCACTTCGTCGAGTCGCTTAGAACCACATGCGCTCAAGGGCAAATTCAATACGCTCAAAGCGTCGGCGAGAGCCGGTAGACGGCCAGCACGAGCTGCGGTGATTGGAGTGACGGTGGATTTGAACATTCTTATAGTTTTAGGACTGGGATTCGGCCTTTAAGGAACTCGCTTCGATTGAGCATGGCGATGTATTGCAAATCCGGCATGCCCGGTAAGAGGGAGGGCGGGAATAACTCTGTGACACGCTCGGAAATGGATTCGCCCCGATTCACAGAGAATTCAAGACCTGTGTCCTCTGTCTTCGAGCCAGTGGACTGCGTCTGCGAGCGCACGTCGATTGCGGTCATTCCGAACTTCTCCGAGACCATTTCCATGGTCGCCGAATCCTGCGTGGCGCCAACGATCATGTTGTTCATGTTCCCCATGACGCGAAGCGCCTTGGCCATGTTGCCCCCAAAGGCATCTACTAGATCTGACAGTGTTTGGCCCAGAAGCCAGATGAACATGCCAGCGCCACGCCCTTTGTTGGCCTGCTGGATGAGGGGTTCACACATTACGTCGCCCCACTCGTCGACGATGACGTGAATTCGACGCGGCTCCTTGCCGTCGTCGCTATCGGTGCCGTGGTTGTAAATCTCGGCGGCAACTGATGAGAGATCAGCAAGCAGCATGGCGGCCAGTGCATGCCCAACGCTGGGATCGGCCAATGTATCGGTTCCGACGTAGAGAATGTGGCGTCCCTTGACAACTCGCATCATGTCCATGATCGGACGGTTATCGGACAAGTCCTCATAGTCTGGAGAAAGCAAGCCTTTAAGGTCGTCGGTGCTCAGCTTGGTCAACATCGGGGTTATCGACACGATCATCTTCCCGAACCACTCCTTGTTCGCTTCAAGGATGGCAATCAGCCCACGGATTTCCTCTGGCTTCTCGACAACACCCCGCCGGCGAGCGTCAGCGTGGTCTTCACCCAAGTCCTTGTTGAAGACCTGGATCATCGCTGTGAGTTCGACAGAGCCAGTTTCGACAACAAAGCTCGCTTTGCCCCGAGCCGGCTTTTGCGCAAAGCCTTGCTTGTTGATTTC
>JAUSAI010000135.1 GCA_030652945.1 Caldisericota bacterium
CAGCGATCCTTGTGGCGTTGCTTTGTGTGGCGCCGTTTGTGGCCACGCGGCTCCCGCTCCAGCAAGATGGAACAGCATTCAGCAACATCGTTGCGCGCCACGCCATCGTCTACGTCGACAGCGCCCGCACCGAAGAACTGCGGAAACGCGCCATGGCCGAAGTGGCTCCCATCTACAAATTCGACAGCGCCGTGCTGTCGACAGCTATTTCCGCCTTTGACGAGGCGACGACGGGGATCATGTCCCTGCGGAGTCAGGACCTTCTTGTGGACGAAGCGTCGCGGGCCGTGGCACAGCTGCTCGATACGACTCCTTCGGCGTCGGTGAGATACCTGGTGACGTGTTCCGAGTCAGAGCTCCAGTCTCTCAAGACGGCAGCGCGCGAAGCGCTTACGGCGGTTATGTCGCGCGGCGTCCTGGAAGAGAACACGGCCGCAGCCCGTGAGGCGATAAACTCGGAACTCAAGCGCTACGGCATCTCTGAGAGTCAGGTCAGTTCTGCGTACCTGCTTGCGACCCCCTTCGTCGTAGTGAACCTTCGCTATGACCAGGAGTCGACGCAGGTGGCCCGCGAGCGGGTGGCAGACCTCGTGGCACCGGTCGTCTCGACAATTGCGAGGGGAACGGTCATCGTCGAAGCGGGCGCTCCTGTCGACGACACGATGCGGGCATTTCTGGTCAGCACAGGAGTTGCCTGGGGTCACAAGGCCGTGACGAATCTTCTGTCCATCCTTGTCATCGTCATGCTTGCCCTCTTCGGCCTCATCTGCGCCGTTGTGTCCGAAACCACGGTTCCGGTGAAACGTCAGCGCCTGTTGCTGGAGACGGCTGTCATCGGTGTGACATGCCTGTCCATCTCGTCGCTGACGGGTGGTCTCGCGCCGTTTCTGACGCCGTTCTTCCTACCGCTGTTGCTTGGTTTCGTCTTCTTTGACGGCCGGCTCGGCCCCACTTTCGGCCTGTGCATGATCGTCCTGAGCGTCGTCATCGTTCCCCTGCCCGTCGAACTCGCGGTCGGGCTGATTGCAGGAACGCTGGCGATCGCAATCATCATGCAGCGTTTCAACCGTGTCACGACGATTCTGGCGGCCGGGCCGGTTGCGGGGATCGTCGCGGCAGTCTTCTACTGGGGACTCGCGGGGCTGAACCCTCAGAGCCTTGCTACGACAGGTGTCAACGCTGGGTATGTTGTCGGGGGAGGAGTGATTGCGGCGGCATTCGCCCTTGGGTTGACGCTCATCTTCGAGCGGCTGTTCAACGTGGCGACCGTCATGCGTCTGCGTGAGCTGCTTGACACGGGGAGCAGGCTTCTTGGACAGCTGTTCGAGAGTGCTCCGGGAACGTACCACCACTCCCTGAGCGTCGCAAACCTTGCTGCCGGTGCCGCACAGCGCATCGGGGCAAACTGGCTTCTGACAAGGGTCGGCGGATACTATCACGACATCGGGAAACTCCTGCACCCGCAGTTCTTTGGCGAGAACAGGGGTGAACTGCCCGATATCCATGAGGAGATCACGCCGGAGCTAAGCACGAAGGTGATCCTGGAGCATGTGCAGGCAGGGGCTGCCATCGCCCGGGCCAACAGGCTCCCTCAGGATATCGTTGACATTGTCGCAGAGCACCATGGGACCTCAGTGGTTCAGTTCTTTTACGACAAGGCGGCGGCGGAGCGTGCCAATCTGTCTCCAGACGCGTTTCGATACCAAGGTCCCAAGCCGCATACACGCGAGTCGTCCCTGGTCTTCCTGGCGGACGGAGTGGAGGCCGCAGCACGGTCGCTGTCCCATGTGGATAGGCCTGCTCTGGAAGGGCTCATCGATTCCATCACAGCCGCGAGAGTCGCAGATGGCCAGCTGGCGGAGTCAAGCCTGACACTGAGCGAGATTGCCGCAGCCAAGGAGTACTTCCTTGCTTCACTGCTCTCATTCTACCATGTACGCGACGCATATCCTTCGATAGAGGAGGCAAGTGAAACCCCCTAGGTTGTCCACACATTGTACGGTGGAGGTGTCCGACCCAGGATGGAGGGTGGACATCTCCGCATTCACGACAATTGCAGGGCAGGCTGTCGGTGAGCTTGAAGGCAACCTGCGTCACTACTCGGCACTCCGGAACGCCGTTGCCATCAATTGCTATTTCGTGACGCCCTTGGCGATGCGGAAGCTGAATGCCACCTCCCGCGGGCAGGACCGTGAGACCGATATGCTGTCGTTTCCGCTCCTCTACTCTGCCCCGGGGAGGGGATTCGTTCTTGGCGACATCGTCATCTGTCTTGACCAGGTGGAGCTCAAAGCAGTCCGGGGAGGCAACTCGTTCCAAGACCAGCTTGTCTTCTCGCTTGTGCATTGCCTTCTCCATCTCGCAGGCCATGACCACGGAAAGCCCGAGGAACGCGCTGTCATGGAACAGACGGAAGAGTCCGTCTTCGCGGCCATCGCTTTGGGGGGCTGTCCGGACGTGGCAAGGAGAGTCGCATGACAGGCTCTATCGTAGGAGTCGTCGTCCTTCTCGCACTGTCGTTTCTGTTCTCCATGGTCGAGTATGGCTACGTGACGATTACCCCCATGATGCTGAAGCGGTCGGACGCGCGCGAGGGGATCGCAGAGCGTCTCCGGAAGCGTATGGCAGCGAATCACTCCATGCTCATCGGCGTCATCGTGCTGGGCAACAACATGGCAAATCTGGGCGCATCCTTCCTGTTCGCCCGCATTGTCCTCGCGGCCTTCGCGGCAGTCGACGTCACCCTGCTGTCGGTCGTCTCGACCCTGGTACTCACCATCGTCGTCGTCATCTTCGCCGAGACGACGCCGAAGAACGTCGGAAAGGCGTTCCCCGATCAGACAACACGCTACACGGCGGTCTTGCTGTACCCACTCTACGTACTGCTGTATCCCGGCGCCTGGGTCCTCTCCGCAATATCGGGGTTTCTGACAAAGCCACTGCTGAAGAACGCAAAGCATGCAGGCTACCTGAGTGACTCCGACGACTTCCGCTACCTTCTCAAGATAGGGCAGGAAGACGGTGTCATCGACAAGGAAGAGGAACGTCTCATCTACAACATTTTCGACTACTCCAACACGCTCTCCTACGAGATCATGACGCCCTTTGTGGACGTGGCGACGGTACAGCGTACGGCCTCTATTGCGGAAGTCATCAGACTCGTGAGTGACACAGGGCACTCCAGACTCCCGGTGATGGAAGATGGGAACGTTGTCGGCATGCTGTATGCCAAAGACACCCTCAAAGCACTCGGCGAGGCCAGTCACGCGTCGTTGACCGCGGGTGACGTGATGCGACAGGCCTTCTTTGCCCCGGAGACAAAGAAGATCAGCAGCCTGCTTCAGGAGATGCAGACGGAGCGTATCCAGACGGCGGTGCTGTTTGACGAATACGGGAAGGTCTCAGGGCTTATCACCGTGGAGGACGTTCTCGAGGAAGTCTTCGGCGAAATCCGGGACGAGTTCGACAAGGAAGCTCCGGAGATCGAGGAGGTAGGGAGGGACGTGTTTCTCATGAAGGGAACAGTGTCTACCGAGAAGGCTTCCGAGCTGTTTGGCACGGAGCTGTCGGGTGAGGACTATGACACCGTTGCCGGTCTCGTGCTGTCACACATCGGCCGCCTTCCTCGCGTTGGCGACCGCATCCAGCACGCTGGCGTCCGGTTCGCGGTTGTCAGCGTTGTTGGCAAACGCATCTCCCGCCTCAGGGTCGAACGACAGCCGGCCGCCGCTCGTCCTGGCGGCGACGAGGAGTAACTGCAAGCAGGAACATTCAGCTGCACGAGGGGGTACAGCACATGCGACACGTCATTGCAGGGAACTGGAAGATGTACAAGGACTCGGAACAGGCGCGAAAGTACTTTCAGGAGTTGGGGAGCCGTGCCGCACCTGATGCCAGCCGCGTGGAAGTCCTCATGTTCCCCGGCTTCGTTGCTCTGGGCTCGCTTGCGTGCCAGGGCGTTGTACCGTCCTGGGTGTCTCTTGGGGCACAGGATGTCTCCTCGGAACCTGAAGGAGCGTTCACTGGCGAGGTCTCTCCTTCGATGATAAGGGCAGCCGGTGGAACGTTCGTGCTTCTCGGCCACTCTGAACGACGGCACGTCGTCGGAGAGAGTGACGCGTTGGTCCGGGCGAAGCTGCTGAATGCAGTGCAGGGAGGGCTTTCGCCGGTTCTCTGCATTGGGGAGTCCCTAAAGGAACGCGAAGAAGGCCGCGTGCGCGAAGTTCTGTTCCGGCAACTGGATTCGGCTCTTGCCGGGGCATGTATCACACCAGCGATGCGATTGATGATCGCCTATGAACCGGTCTGGGCAATTGGCACGGGTGTCAATGCACTTCCGGTGCAGATCGACGAGGCTCACGCCCTCGTGCGCGAAAGGATCACCGAGCTTTTGGGACCGGGCATTGCCCGGGACGTTCCGATTCTGTACGGTGGCAGTATCAAGCCCGCCAATTTCGCCGAAATCATTGCACTGAAGTCGGTGGACGGAGGACTTGTCGGGGGAGTCAGCCTGAGCCCAGTGACGTTTATGGAGTTGGTTACGATGGCGGCAGGTTAAGTCATCCAGGGACAACGGTGCTGAAGTGACAGAGGCCGCAACCGTGAGGTTGCGGCCTCTGTCATACACCGCGAATGATAAGCCAGGTTCTGTGTTCGTCAGCCATTTATCTAAGCGACATACCCGAAGGCGGAGAGAAGCAGCTCCAGTGCCTTCCTATTTTGTCTTGCTCCAGTTGGGGTTTGCACTGCGCAGCCCATCGCTGGTCTGCCGGTGGTCTCTTACACCGCCATTTCACCCTTACTCCTTGCGGAGCGGTTTGTTTTCTGTTGCACTTTCCTTGGGGTCGCCCCCACTCGGATTTCCCGAGCAACTTGCTTCTAGGAGCCCGGACTTTCCTCGAGAGAACCCGAAGGCTCTCCCGCGGCTGACTCATTCGCGGTCGTTCGAGCCAGCATACAGGATCTTGCCACAAATCTCACACCTGATCAACTCTTCAGCGTCAGCGTGGGACACTGCGGGATCACGCAGCCGGGACAGAGTCTTCAGGGACAGCTTCACATGACAGTAGTCACACACGGAGCCTGTAGCGCGCGCAATTGGGGCGCCGCTGAATTTCTGCGAGAGACTCTCGAAGATGAGACGGCTCTTGAGCGGCAGTTCCCCTTTCCGTCGCTCGATGTCGGTCCTGAGACCCGGCAGCGACTTCTTCAGAGCTGTACGGGCAGGACCGTCGAGATGAGGTATGGTGGCCAATTCCTTCCGCAGTTTCTCCA
>JAUSAI010000139.1 GCA_030652945.1 Caldisericota bacterium
GGTCCCCTGGTCTGGCCGCACCTGCTGATGGATGTACACCGGAATGCCGCGGGCGGCTGCGATGGTTCGCGTCTCGTCGGAGGACCCGCTGTCCATGAGGATGATCTCATCCAGCAGTGCATGGTCTTTCATGAGAGGACCGAGAAATGCATCAATAACAGCACCCACGGTCTTCTCCTCGTTGAGTGCGGGCAGAACCAGTGAGACCGTCAGCCGGTGTGCTTTCTTGGCATTGACGAGCTGGTCGATATCCCGAAATTCATTGCCACCAAAGGTGTTGCGCAAGATCCATGGCTCGACGACAGCGTGGGCGGACGTCAGCCGCTGGAGGTCCTCGCTTCTTGCATAGACGAACAGGCAGGTCGACGGAAACTCACAGCGCGTAGCCGCCTCGAGCAGGTGCTCCGTGACCGAACCCTGCCGGACGCGCGAGGGTAGGCCGAAGATCATGAGGCCGTAGTCTGTGGAGTGGGCACGAATGGCTTCCTCGATTCCCGTCGTTGCATACTCCATGACCAGCTTGATGGTCGGCATGGTCGACTTGGCACGAACAAACGCTTCCAGGACATTGTCTTCGACCGTCGTCGTCTCGCTTTTCGGGGCAACGTGAACGAAACTGGCGTCCTGTCCCCATCCTTCGCCGGACAGGCTTTGCAGAACCTCGCCGGCGAACGCGGCATTGGCGTCGCCGCGCGCGAACACCGCAGACTGTTTCCGACGCGAGGAACGCAGGCCGTACAGGATGATCTTCGGATGGCGGGTACACAAATCGGTGACCAGTCCTGTTCCCCGTCGGGCGACGAGGTCGAGGTCGAAGATGCCGAGTGAAGTGTCGTTCTCCAGCGCGTGCCGCAGTGCGTCTTCTTCGGCGAGCACTTCAAACGGGAGGGACCGAGACATTAGCAGTGAACGGGCGCCGGCGACAAGGCGATGTACACGCCCGAGCTCCTCAGCAGGGACCGGTGGAACAACGAGCACAGTCAGGTTCGATACGCCGATCGTCCGTGCGAAGTCCAGTTTGGCCGCCAGCCGGCCGGGAGCGTTCAGCATCACGTAGTGGTTGATCATCGGACCACATCCTTCCATCAGGACGGCTGTCCCGTGGCATCAAGTATAGTCAAAGGCAACAGTATGCACATGAGTATTCCTCGGTCGATCACCCGGCTTTGACTTGAAAACGGGAGATGATATACTGAACCGCCAAAACCTCCTGGCCAGGCTTCCAGTGCTTGATAGCCTGATACTGTTGCTCTCGGGGTGTGCAGGGCGTGAAAATGCATCAGTCACCAGCCAAGCGGAGACAGGCAATCCTGGACAACATTGCTGGGTGGATTTTCACCCTGCCGTCAATCCTGGTGCTGTTTGTCTTTACGTTCCTCCCTGCGTTCATTGTCATCGGTCTGAGCCTGTACGATACGAACCTCGTCGGCGAACGCAATTTCGTCGGTCTTGGCAATTTTGCCGAACTGCTCCACTCGGGTGACTTCTGGGGGTCCATCGGGCGGACGCTGTATTTCACGATCGGAAGCGTCCCCGTTGCTGTGGCGATATCTCTCTTCATCGCGGTCTTGCTGAACGCAAAGGTACGCGGCCGCGCCTTCTGGCGTATGGGATTCTTCATCCCCTACATCACGCCGCTCGTAGCGACGTCCATCATCTGGCTGTACATCTTCAACCCGGACTATGGCCTGCTGAACGCGGGCCTCAAGATGTTCGGACTGCCGGCGAGCCGCTGGTTGACTGACACGACGTCAGCCATGCCAGCAATGATCCTTTACTCGACCTGGCACGACATCGGATTCGCAGTCATTATCTTCATGGCAGCGCTGTCCAAGGTGCCCACAGAACTGCTGGAGGCATCGCAGATCGACGGGGCCGACGGCTGGCAGACGTTCTGGCACGTGACATGGCCGATGATCTCACCCTCGACCTACTTCGTACTCATTATCTACACCATCGGGGCATTCAAGATGTTCACGCAGGTGGAGGTCCTGACGCAGGGAGGGCCGGTGGATGCGACGACGACGACGGGGTACTTCCTGTATGGGCAAGCATTCCAGCAGATGCGGTTCGGCTATGCCGGCGCGATCTCCATCGCACTGTTTGTCATCATCTTCGTTCTGACGGTCATCCAGCGCAAGGCCACTGGCCGCAAGGTGTTCTATGGCTGAGAAGCGGATGACAGTACGTCAGTCCGTCGTGTGGCATCGGCTCAACAGGGTTGTGCTGTATCTCATCATTGCGGTCCTTTTCGTCCTGGTCGCATTTCCGTTCTACTGGATGATCGTGACCTCACTCCAGCCGCAGGAATTCGTGATGAACACACCTCCGCAGTTGTGGCCCAAGCATGGGACCTGGCAGAACTACATCGACGCCTGGAATTCGGCTCCGTGGATCCGCTACTTTGCCAACACGCTGTTCGTCGCGGCGGCATCCACGCTCCTGTCCCTGCTGACCTCATCGATGGCCGCATTCGCTTTTGCCAGCATCGACTTTCGGGGAAAGGAAGTGCTGTTCAACCTTGTTCTCAGCGTCATGATGATCCCTGCGGCGACGACGCTCATCCCCAACTTCCTGATCATTCGCACGCTCGGCTGGTACGACAAGTTCTGGGCGCTCATCATTCCCTTCTCGACGAGCGTGTTCGGTATCTTCCTGCTGCGTCAGTATTTCATGTCGACGCCGAAGGAGCTGTGGGAGGCCGCCCAGATCGACGGGGCGTCACGGCTGCGGTACTTCCG
>JAUSAI010000140.1 GCA_030652945.1 Caldisericota bacterium
CGAGAAGCTCGGCATGCCCGTCGCCGAAGTGGATGCTATGGGGGACCCCGACGGCTATGCCGTACGCGGAGGCCACTCCGGCATTCTCGTGGGCAATCGCCCGCTTCGGTACGACCTTCTGGAACGCGAGAAGCTCGACGATGAGTTGAACGCTCTGGGAGTCTCTTCCCCGCACACATGACGGACGGCTCAGCACCTGCTTTGCCGCCCGCAACCTTCGCCAAGGTCACCGAGGGGAACAGAGAGATGGGTCAGGGAGACGCTAGCCGTAGCACTTGATCTTGAGCAAAAGGTCCGCGTTCACCCCGAACAGCGGAATTGTCATGTCAGCTGTTCGGGTCCTCGGTCGATGTGTCGAGCGTAGTCCCCGGATCCGTATGCCGACGATCTACTCTGTCTCGGCCTGCTAGACTTTGCCAGTTGAACCCCACAAGCGCCAGGATACCTGGAACGCCCGCAATGCTAGCCCATAGCAGTGCCGTATGCTGATTGAGCCGCAGTGGCTCGATCACCGCCAGGACAACGACAAACCCCCCGACCGCACCGGCAATGGCCCGCAACAGACTGCCCCCGCGCTTCAGCAATGCCGAGACTGCCACAATCCCTGCAACGCATCCAGCCACGTAGCCAAGGACACCGCCCGCAATGCTGCCGATGAGGTCGCCCCAGCCAGTGCTGCTGGTAGCGCCTACCTTTCCTCCCACGATGCCCCCTGCGGCGCCCACAATAGCACCGAGAACCGCACCTCCTGCTGCCTGCGCTGCGATGTCCCTTGCCAACCTTGCCTTCATGCGCGCGCCGGCTGGAACACGCCCATAGCCTACAGGACCTCCTTCAGCAGTTCTACGACTTCTCTTGCTGTCAGAGTGCGCAGCCTGCCCAGCGGACCTTCGGCCAGTGCTGCGAACGCGACGTCGCGCAGTTCGCCTGCCGTTACGCCGATGTCGCCAAGCGCGGTCGGCGCACCCCAATGCTGGAGGGCCGTCTTCATAGCTGCGACTCCCTCATCGACCGTCCCCGCATTCCATACAGCGCGCGCCCATCGCTGGAACTGGCCCGGATTGCCCTCTTGCATCCATGCCGTCCACGCCGGGAGGATCACAGCCAGGCCAGCACCATGGGCGACCTCGGGATGCATGGCGCTGATTGCTGCCTCAATGCGGCAGGCGGACCAATCTCCGTCCTCTATGCCAACAGAGCTGACGCCGTTCATGGCTAGTGTGGTCGCCCACGCCAAGTTCGCCCGCGCTCCGTAGTCCCCATGATCCGCCTGGAGGCGGTCCACCATGCGAATGATCGTGCGCATGAGCGCTTCGTTCAGCGCCAGCGCCGTCTCTTCAAACGAGCCAACCAGGTAGGTCGCCATGACATGACTCAATGCGCTCACAGCGCCGTTGATGGTCTGCCGCCAGGGCAGACTCGTCTGTACCAGCGGGTCGACGATCGAAGCACGGGGATACAGCAGGGGAGACTCGAGCCGGCACTTCCTGTGCTCCGCCTCGTTCGTGATGAACGCCACGGGGTCCATCTCACTGCCGGTGGACGACATGGTCAGCACGGCGAACACCGGAAGAGCATGCTCGACCAGCGCCTTCCCATCAAAGAGGTCCCACAAGTCCTGCGTGGTCACGCCTGCAGCGACGCACTTCGCCATATCGATGACGCTCCCGCCGCCGACCGCCAGCACCGCCTCCACCTGCTCGTCCCGGGCACGCTGTACCAGCAGACGCGCACGCCCGAGCTGAGGGTTGGGCTGTACGCCCCATTCCTCCATGGCAGCGACACCGCTCGCAGTAAGGGACTGCACAACAGCCTGGTAGACCCCGTTCTCCCGAATCGAACCGCCGCCCGCCACGAGGAGGACCTTGTGGATGCCGTCGGACGCTATCATGGGACCGATCCTCTGGATGGTCCCCCGTCCAAACACAAGTCTGGTCGGATTGCAGTATTCGAAGTTGTGCATCGCATCACTCCCTTGGTGGTGAACTGGCACTGTCTGCTCATAGTGTACCGGCCTCGCATGGAAACGCCAGCGCCCGGCCCTATACTGGAACCGTCGGAGCAATCGCACGCCGGCACAGGAGGAACAGATGACGAAACGCAGTCTTGAGCCCGGTACGGCCCTCACGCCAGTCCCCGCCGTCCTCGTCTCGGCGGGAACAATGACCTCTGCCGACATCACGACGCTTGCCTGGGTTGGCACGGTTTGCTCGGATCCACCGCTCATCAGTATTGCCGTGCGGCCCTCGCGGTTCCTGCACCACTTCATCGTCGAGGGAGGGGCGTTCGTGGTCAACGTTGCGGACAGCTCCCACGTGCGCCAGCTGGACTACTGCGGCATGGTCTCGGGACGTGACGTCGACAAGTGGGCCGCCTGCGGATTCACGCGCGAGCAAGGTTCTGTCACATCCGTGCCACTGGTCACCGAGTGCCCTCTCAGTATCGAGTGCGTCGTCGAACAGACCCTGCACCTTGGCAGCCATGACCTGTTCATCGGGCGTGTCGTCGCCGTTCATGCGGAAGACCACGTACTATGCGGCCAACACGTCGACGCCGCCGGACTGGACCCCGTCTGCTACGTCACCGGCCAGTATCGCCGTATGGGCGACCTGTTGGGACGTGTCGGGTTCTCTCGTGAAGCCGATTCCCAAGGCTGAGCCTTCGTGCGTCCGAACGAATTCGTTCGCGAACCGTTCACCCTTCCCCTTGTAGAAAAACTGAGAACCCCTATCTTGCTGACAGACAGGCGTGTACATTTGTGTTGCAGTACGTCAACCAAGCACAATTGGCAACGTCCGAACTGAACCGACCAGGAGGAACTGCATGAGGAGAGTAGTACTGCTTGCCTTGGTACTGATGTTGGCCGTTGGAGTTGCAGGTTGCGGCAGCCCCTCGACGAACCCCGACACGAACGGAACCACTGACGGTACCAAGAAGGTCGTCGAGGTGGACCCCGCCAAGGCTGAAGACCTCATCGCCACAGACCGAGACTTGGTCGTCATCGACGTGTCCGGCAGGTGGAGCGAAGGACGTCTGGTGAGTGCACTTGACACTCCGCTCGATCAGCTGGATGGGATCATCAAGGGGAACTACCTGTTGAATGCAAGCAAGCACTACCTCGTCTACTCGCGTGACGAGGAATCCAGCAAGCAGGGCGCCCAGACACTTCTGGACAGCTCCTTCTCTGTTGTTTACCGTCTGACGGGCGGGTTTGATGCGTGGGTCGCCTACGGCGGATACGTCGAACAGTAGCGCATACATCCAATGACATGCGAAGCCCCGGCGGTGTATTGCCGGGGCTTCTTGCTGATCACGGGTCACATGTTCACGACGAGAACGACGGCACCTTCCCGTCAAGAGACATCAGCACGGTCATCGCTA
>JAUSAI010000155.1 GCA_030652945.1 Caldisericota bacterium
AGACAGCGTCATGGGTTCACTCATTGCCCATCACCTCCGATTCTCCCTAACCGTCATGTCATCACCCGCAGGAGGACCATGTAGGCGGCCACTCCCGCGACGATACTATACAGCGCATTGCGTTTCCAGCGGTGGACGAGAACGACGACTGCCACGCCCGCAAGGGCAGGTATCCCGTATGGTGCGACGTGCCACGATACGTCGTTGAGCGAGTAGAGCACCAGAAGCCAGAGGGCAAGCGGTGGCAGGATCGTCTCGATGGTGACCAGCCACCGGGGAAGGCGCCGGTCATGAAAGACGATGAACGGCAGCAACCGGCTCAAGTACGTGATGCCGGCCATGATGGCGAGAAGCGTCAGCGTGTCACGCATGGTCTCTCCGCCGTGCAAGAAACAGCAGAACAGCAGTCCCGGCCGCGATGGACGCCGGCAGAACCGCGGAGGGCGGAAGGACGAGGCGCCCGACCACCGTCGTGCCCAGCGCCACCCATAGAGGGGCCAGCGACCGGATCTTCTCAGTACTCTGCAGTGCCAGGACGACGAAGAGCGCCGTGAGCGAGAACTCTATGCCGGTAATGGCAACGGGGACAGCCGTCCCGATGAGGGCCCCGATGAGTGTTCCAACCACCCAGTACGACTGGTCGAGTGCGGAAATGGCCACGTACAGGCGTACCCTGTCGCTCTCCTCCGGCTCGTCCATGGAACTCAGCAAGGCGAAGGTCTCGTCGGTCATGGCGAAGATGAGATACGGCTTTGCCCAGCGCGCCCCTGCAAACTTTGTGAGCAGGGAAAGCCCGTAGAAGCTGTGCCGAACGTTGAGCAGACAGGCCATGACGATCGCCGTCGCAAGAGTCATGCCGGACGCGGCAAGTCCCAGGATGAAAAACTGGATGGCCCCCGAGTAGATGAACACGCTCATGGCGACAGGGTACCACCATGGGTGTCCGGCCTGGGTGGCCAGGAACCCGAACGCGATGCCAAGGGGAATGTATCCCATCAGCACGGGAAGCGTCGTGCGAACTGCAAGTCGAAGGAGGGGACTACGGTTCATGCACGGATTGTACGGACGAGCCACCACGTGTCAACGCAGACGGCGTCACGACAGCACGAATGCCCTCTCCCTGCGGAGAGACAAGCACCTTCACTGCAAAACCGTGCTCGATGCCTGCACTATCCGGTGACACCCCACTGCGACGGGCGCACCTCGTTCCCAAAGCGCCGTTGGGCTTCAATCAGACGCATGCGCTGTGCCTCCAGTTCATCGAACAGGATCTGTGGCGTGTCGTGCGTGCTGGTCTGCCAGCTGGCGATGACACGGTCGATCTTGCTGATGTTCTCAGGAATGCGCAGCGAGAACTCGGCCTCGTACTCCTCGCGTGTGTACTCCCGCCCTATGACAGATGCGAACAGCGGCACGAGGTCCTCGTACAAGGGGATCCAGCCGGTCGCGGTGCCGATTGCACGGACGTCCCCGTGACAGCGCAGGTCCATCCACTTGTACCAGACCTTCTTGTCGTTCTTGCCATTCAGGAACGTGCCCTCCCGGCTCTTGAGGAAGTAGTTGACGCCGAAGATCCTGGGGAGCCGCTTCGCATCCTTGCCGAAGTCGACGTTCATCTGCAGGTACCTCCCCAGTGGAACGGAGAGGAAGTCCAGGTTGGACATGGGGTTGTGTTCGCGCACACCGGACTTGCCAATGGTCGCGGCAGTCGTTTCGGATTCGATGGAGGCGCCGTAGGCGACGATACCGTGCGCCCAGCCCAGCGACTCTTCGACGGGGACCCACGTATCGGAGTCGCGTCCACCGTAGACGTCAGCGCCGACCTCGACACCTGCCGGATCCTCGACGCTGGCGTCCAGATTGTCCACCGCGC
>JAUSAI010000157.1 GCA_030652945.1 Caldisericota bacterium
TTGCGTCAGCAGGAAGGGCGCCAGGTGATTGACAGCGAAGACCTGTTCGACACCGTCCGCGGTCAATCGCCGCACGGCAGCAACAGTACCTGCATTGTTGACAAGAACGTGCAGTTGTGGCCACCGATCCATGAACTCGGCCGCTAGCGCGCGCACCGCTGACTGACGTGCCAGATCCGCTTGCAGGAAGTGGACGTTCGGGTTGCCAGTCAGTTCTCTCACCCTCGCTACGATCTCTGTGCCCAGCACATCGTTGCGGCCCGTAGCGACCACGGTCGCTCCTCGTCCCGCGAGTGCCTGAACGACGACAGTTCCGATACCGTGGGTCGCTCCTGTCACCAGACACACTCTGCCGTTCATGCTGTTTCTGCTGTCACTCATGGAGCCCCCACCTTGCCCGTTTCTGTTCAGTATACCAGACAGCGGGTTTCCCGCGCAGGTAACCAGAGATGCTCGCACACTACGCAGGAATGGGTGGTTTGGTTTCCGATGAAAAGAAGATGAAGAATGGATGGAACGAACACGCACCCATTCACGTAGTAGAGGTGACGGAGCAGACAGCAGACCGTCCTCCTTCCCGAACATGACAAGCCCCCGTGCAGCCGGGGGCTTGTTCCTTCCCCCCAGAGGGGAACCTCGTTCTAATGACAAGGATGGTCGGAAGAGCCATCTGCGACATGCTGATGACGCTCTGTACGTGACAACAAGCATCGTCCGCGACAGCGTTGCCGCACTCCCCATCGGCCCTCAAGGAGACGCCGCCTCTGATCCACGTTCTTGAAATGTCCGCCAGCACTGCTATAACGTCGTTGCAGCTAGTGCTCACGACACAGCGCAGCTGCGGGAGCTGGTATGAAACTAGGCCTCAGGTCGGGGTTTCACCGTTCGCTGGTGATCGGTGTGATATGCGCACTGTTCCTCGCACTCTACGTAGTGAGCAGGAGCAACTACCTGTTGTTTCACGTCTGCGTGGAGATCTACGCTATCGTCATATGCTTCTTCATCTCCATTTTGACTACCAACAGGCACGAGGCTGATCAGAATGGCTACTTCACGGTCGTCGGTGTCTCCTTTGCCGGCTTGGGAGCCCTGACTGTTCTGCACATGGCAGCATACAAGGGTATGGGCGTATTCCCGACGTGGGGGACGAACGAGGCCGCCCAACTCTGGATAGCCTCCCGGTATGTCCACGCCGTGATGCTCCTGGCAGGGCTCGCATTCGCAGGGAAACGCGCCAGCCAGCGCGTCGTCATTCCGGTTGTCGTCGGAGTCTGTCTCATCCTCGTGCTCTCCATCGGCGTGTGGCGCATCTTCCCTGTCTGCTATGTGGAGGGCGTCGGACTGACGATGTTCAAGAAGGTCAGCGAGTACATCATCATCGGTCTGCTGGCACTCAAGGCCTTCTTCCTGCTTCGCATGCGGTCGCGGTTCCCGGCAGCTATCATTCCGCGCCTTCTCCTGTCGATCGTCCTGCTCGTGTTTGCCGAATTCGCCTTCACGCTCTATCGCGACATCACAGGGACGGCTAACCTTCTTGGGCACCTCCTGATCGCTGCCTCGTTCACGTTCACCTACGCTGCCTTTGTCGACGTCGTCCTGCGCAATCCATTTGACATCCTGTTTGGATCCCTCGAGGCGAGCGAACAGCGTTATCGTGGCCTGTTTGAGAACTCACCTTTGCCGATGTGGGAAGAAGACTGGTCAAGCGTCCGTCAGCTCGTGGTAGACTGGCGCCGCGAAGGAGTAACCAGCATCGGAGCTTTCCTCATGGAGCACCGCATCCAGGTCCAGCGGGTCATTTCCGCAATCCGCTTCACCAACGTCAATCCAGCCATGTTGTCCCTCAAAGGCATGGACCGTTCCCGTTTCATCGACGAGGGCATCAATGGAATGGTGTCTGGAACAACACAAGAAGCCATTGTGCAGGAAGTCACTGCATTTGCGGAGGGAAACTACCAGGTCGAACACCGGGCGACGATCCCCAACACTCCGAGTGGAGAGCGCAGGGGATCCTTGTGTGCGGTTCTCCTCCCCGAAGAGCACCTCTCGTGGCGGCGTGTTCTCATCGCGTTTACCGACACCACGAAGCTTATGGCGGTCATGCGAGAGAATGAACGAGTCAAGATCGAGGTCATGCAGGCACAGAAGATGGAGTCTCTCGGCGCATTGGCCGCGGGAATCGCTCATGACTTCAACAACCTGTTGACGAGCATCAACGGGTTCTCGGAGTTGCTGGGGGCTGACCTCCCGGGCGACAGCCCACTGCAGGATAACGTTGCGGGGATACGGAAAGCCGCTGCTACGGCAGCATCGATGACACGTCAACTGCTTGCGTTCAGCAGACGACAGCCTCTCCGCCTCGTCTCCGTTGATCTCGACAGTCTCATTGTTGGTCTGGGTCCCGTTCTGAGCCGTCTCCTCGGGGAGAAGATCTCGCTTGCGGTAATTCCGGACCCCATGGCTTCATCAATCCCAGCGGATCCGTCGCAGCTTGAGCAGGCTCTCATGAACCTGCTGGTCAATGCCCGCGACGCCATGCCGGACGGTGGCACCATCACGATCAGAACTGGCCGACGAACGGTCACGGTCGAGGACGCAACGACAATTCCCTCTTGTCCCGCACCTGGTTCCTATGCCTGGTTCGCGGTTTCCGACACGGGAAGCGGCATTCCTCCCGAGTTCGTTCTCCACGTCTTCGAACCGTTCTTCAC
>JAUSAI010000199.1 GCA_030652945.1 Caldisericota bacterium
GAGTAGCCTCAGATAGAGGGCTGCTCCTTTTGAGCACCCCCGTTGCAGGCTACAAAACGCTCTGACCCCAGGTCGCCACCTACCCCCTGCCCCCCATCCCAGAAAGCGGTTCACGGCCAACGGGAGCACGGACAGCCGCCTCTCTCTGGGGCTTCATGATGGTGACCTCTGCGGCAAGCGGCTAGCGATCCCCACTTGATGGGTAGCCCCTCGCGGGCTCCACGGCTAGACTTCGACATTCGGCCGGAATTGGACTTTTGCTCGCAAGCTCTTATGGCGACGAGAAGTTCTGGGCAGCGCCGGCAGTATCTTAATGACTCCCGTTTTTCGAACAGGCTTCTCTATGACAACCATCACCATTCAATTGGGTTCGACAGTACGTGTTCGCCGCCCAGATGGCTCAATCGATACATTTGTATTTCGCGGGACTGATACGGAAGGTCCAATTTATGAGGATGCCAGTGGACAACGGCATCGCGACGTGGGCGTGTATGTCGGTATTGCGATAGACCTGCCCGCACAGCGTTGATCTCGATTTGAATACGGTTTCGGCAGACGCCCTGCTATGGGCGGCTTGAAGCCTTTCGCCGCCCCTAGTATCAAGACGAGGACCCTCGCGTTGCGTCGTAAGCCTCCTTTAGTCGAGATTCGAGGCTTTGGGCCAACCTACAACGGTCAGTAGCGGACCGCTGAAACTCGGTACTAGCCTTCAATTTTTCCTCCTTCTCCCGAAATGAATTCTTACTTGAACTCGTTTGGTGTCCTGCTGGCGACCATAGGTGCCTACCTCGTTTGGCGCTACTTGACCGAACTAAATTTCATTGACAAGGAGGCTTACCTCAGGGGCGAAGGTGTGATGGCAATTCCCGACCCGACCCCCGCAGAGATCGCTTCTTTCAAGCGTTCCCTGCGACTCTCCAAACTCGGGCTCACCTTAATCGCTTTGGGCGGTGTTGCTCAGATTTTCAGCAACCATCTGCCGCCGGCTGGCTTATAGGGACGGCGAGCTAAGCCATCCTCAACTCTACTTCCGCTATGTGCACTGGGTTGCCGTTCGGGGAAGAGGCTCAGGCTGTAAGCGTCGTTCGATTTCATAGCTGCGGGAGCATGGACAAGTGCCTCCTTTTAGGGGATTCACGATGGTGACGTCTGCGGCCTCCTCCAGGATGTCCTCAATCACCGCGTCACACCACACGGAGAACAGCACGTCCAGCCAGCGAGCGAAGAACACGGCCAGCTTCGGATGTGCCCAGGTGCCACCGTAGCGGCCAGGGGTGGCCTGTCTCAATACCCCGGGATTCCGGTGAATTAGCGCGGCCACCTCCCGCATGTAGGTCAGGGTCTCGCCGTTCTCGAAGAAGTGTTCAATTCGCTTGGCGAAGTGCTTCGCGGCCTTCGTCATGTTGAACCAGCCATCCGGGCGGAAGGAGAAGGCGAGGCCGTTGAAGTCGCGGGTGATGAGGGCGGGGGTATTTACTGCTCCCACTGGCAGAGTTTCTCTTTCCCGGGATGCTGTGAGTGAGTAGGCAGCCAGGCGTAATGCCCCCCGAAGTGTTATCCGATACTCTTTCACATACTATTGTCAAACTTCGACAGAGGGACGAAAAGGGATGGCGGCATCACCCGTGATGTGCAGTGGAGAGGAGTTCAGCAGCGTGACCGAGCTGGCCGCCAGGTATGGCCTCGTGGCTACAAAAGTCCAACAGCGGCTGCGCCTAGGGTGGACCGCAGAGCAGGCGGTTGGAATCAAGCCACGGGTCAGGCAGTGCAACACAGGCCGACCTTTAACGCACGACGGCATCAGCTATGGGAGCCTCGCAGAGGCCTCTAGAGCACTTGGACTTGATCCGCTCACTGTGGCCGCACGAGTATCAAAGGGGTACTCACCGGAGGATGCCTTGAACGGCAACCTGAAGGGGCGCAGCAGCCACC
>JAUSAI010000200.1 GCA_030652945.1 Caldisericota bacterium
GGTTGGCCTCGTGCTCTGCCTCTATCTCTTCATCTCGGTGAAGAAAGAAAATGCACTGTTGCGGCACAAGCTGGAGAGCCAGCAGCAGCAGAGTCAGGACTTGTTGGGCGAGTTTCGCACGGCATTGGGCAACCTGGCCCATACCCTCCAGGAACACGAGCGGAACGAGGATCAGGTGATGCCGGTGCGCGTATCGCCGGGAGTATCCATCAACCTGACCAGACGCAGCCAGGCGCTGCGAATGTACCGCCGGGGCGAGACGGCGGAGCAGATCTGCGCCGCGCTGCAGATGCCCCGCAACGAAGTGGAACTGCTGCTGAAGGTGCAGAAGGCGCTGGCCGAACAGTCCAGCTAGTGCTTAGTTGCGTAAGTTAACAATCGTATTCCGCAACTGACTACCTTTCACCTCGCGTTTGCGCCAGTGGAACGGCTTCGGGTTTTCGTTGGTCTTGGCAACAAAGGCTTCGATGGCTGAGCGGAGGTGGTCTTTGCTCGCGAAACTGGCTCCGCGCAGCGCCTTGCGCGTCAGCAGTCCGAACCAGATCTCTATCTGGTTCAGCCAACTGGCGGAAGTCGGAGTGAAGTGGAATTGCACCCTGCCTTGGTGGCGTGCCAGCCAGTCGTCGTTCCGTTTGTGGGTGCAGTAGTTGTCCAGGATGACATGGATCTCTTTGTCGGTCGGTAGTTCGGCGACAACGGCGTCGAGAAACCGCTGGAAATCGACGCGCTTCTTTTGCTCCGTGGTTTGCGCGTGAATCTGGCCGCTGGCGATCTCCAAGGCCGCGAACAGGTTCAGCGTGCCATTGCGCTTATACGTGCTTTTCATGGCACGCACCACCGCGCCACTGTCTGTCTCCACGTAACCTGAGGGGCGTTGGAGCGCTTGAATGCTGGGTTTCTCGTCGACGCTCACCACCAGCGCATTCAGCGGCGGATTGAGATACAACCCGACCACCTCAGCCGCCTTGGGCGCAAACTCCGGATCGGTGCTCACGCACCACGTCCGCAGCCGCTGCAGGTAGATACCTTCCCGCCGCAACAGGCGCCACACCGCATGCACGCTCGCGCCCAGCACCTCAGCCACCGCGCGGCCATCCCAATGGCCCATGCCCGCCGGCGGCGTTTGTTCCAGCAACGCCAGCACGCGGTCACGAAACGCGGCGTCGTAGGTCGCCGGCTTGCCCAAGCGCGGAAGGTCGTGGAGTCCGTGAATTCCATTTTGAGCAAAACGCTTCCGCCACTTGCTCACCGTGGGGATCGACGTACCCGTCTCCCGTGCTACTTGCTGAATTTCCTTGCCTTCCAGGCAAGCCAGAACAATTCTGGCGCGCTCCACCATGCGCGCCTCCTGCGTCCGGCTTCGGCTCATCTCAGTCAACTCGGCACGAGCCTCTGCCGAGCAATCCAAAGGCGCAGCATGCTTGGGCATCTCCCAAACATTCTAATACAGAAATGTACTATCGCAACTAAGCACTAGTTGGACAGAGATCGTCACGCCCAACGTGTACGGCGGCAGATAACACATCTGGTCGATGCTGAGTGCTTTCGGTGCCAGTTAGACCCTCACCTGCCAGTCGAGCTGCCCTTCGCGGTAGGCCTTGCCCAGATCGCTCACCAGATCATTCGCCATCTGGAAGCAGGCCGGCAGGCCGGCGCGGAGCGAGGCTTCAGCCGGCGCCACAGCCAGATGCGTCTGGTCTGTCCCGCACGGAGCCGGAATACAATGCCCATGGTCTGGAAGACTGTCAGGATTCAATATCGCCGGCATCCGTCGTCCGGCCAGGATTTGGAGCTCCAGCGAACAGCCAAGTCTCCGGGAGGTGAGTACGCCTTCCACGAGTTGCCTGATGGTATTCTTGCCGGATTGCCCGCGTGGATGACCGGTCCAGTGGCGCGTAGTGCTCTTGACGCCGGCGAAGTCATGGCGTCAGCTGCGGCCTTCGCCGAGCTTCGATACTTGATGGACAGCCTAGAGAAGATTTCACTGGAGGCCCATCGTGACCCACAACAAGAACCTGGATGCGCAGATGAACCTGCCGCTTTGCCAGACGCCGCCAACCGACCTACCACAAGACACG
>JAUSAI010000208.1 GCA_030652945.1 Caldisericota bacterium
GAGCGCCTGCCCAGCAAGACGGAGCTGGACGGCGCGCGCTACCAGGGCCGCTATGTCGCCGGGCTGGCCGAAAGGCTGGCCGGATTCAAGCTCGGTTAGTAATTCCCCTGAATCGGGATAGGGGCGGCGGCAAGTGTGCCGCCGAACCCCTCCCACACCACCGGACGTGCGGGTCCGCATCCGGCGGTTTGAAAAGTTGAGGTCAAGCCGCAAGTCTTGGCACCTTCATCTGGTCGAAGTAACTTATCGGGAAAGCGGTCTTCACCGCTCCATGCACGGAGGTTCTCCACCAGTGTCTGACTTGGGCCGCCGCCGCGCGGGCCGAACGCTCGGATAATCCCCGAACGCGCAGTTTCCGATAGGCCGTCGTCCCGCATTTCCACTGTTTAAGTTCCACCGCGATAAGGCGTCGGCGTATCCAGCCGTCCAGTTCGCCGAATTTGCCGGGCGTATCCGCCAGCCGGAAATACTCCTTCCAGCCCAGCAGATATTTCCGCAACTCCACGAACACCGACTTCATACCCTTCCCGCCTTTCCGTCGGGTAATTCCCCGGATTCGCTCCTTCAGCCGCTTTATCGCCTTTGGCGCGACCCGCCGTTTTATCTCGCCGTCCTTGGCCTTCCAGAAACTGTAGCCGAGGAATTTGCGATACCACGGTTTCGCCACCGCACTCTTGGCTTCGTTGACCTTCAGCCGTAGACCCGCATAGAGCCCTTTCAGGCCCTCCAACACCCGTCCGCCAGCTCGTTCTGACCGCACATATACGTTGCAGTCGTCGGCGTAGCGCACGAACGCATGCCCGCGTTTCTCCAGCTCTTTGTCAACTTCGTCCAACAGCACGTTCGCCAGCAACGGCGACAAGGGGCCGCCTTGCGGCGTCCCCTCCAGCCGTTCCATCACTACCCCGTTCGCCATCATTCCAGCTTCGAGGTAGCGGCGTATCAGCTTCAGCAGCCGCTTGTCCGCGATTCGACCAGCCAGCCTCCCCATCAGCACGTCGTGGTTCACCCTGTCAAAGAACTTCTCAAGGTCCACGTCCACTACCCACTCCCGCCCTTCCCGTATGAACCGCTGCGCCGCGTTCACCGCGTCGTGCGCGCTCCTACCGGGACGGAAGCCGTAGCTGTGCCGCGAGAACGTCGGGTCGAATCTCGGCTGTAGCACCTGTAGTATGGCCTGCTGAACGAACCTGTCAAGAACGCACGGTATCCCTAACACACGGACCCCGCCGTCCTCCTTCGCCAGTTCGTGCCGTCTTACCGGTTTCGGCTGGTAGGTCCCTACGAGCAGTTGCTCGCGCAGTTCCTCCCAGTGTCTCGCCAGATATTCCGGCAGTTCGCTCACCGCCATACCGTCAGTTCCGGGACTACCCTTGTTCTTAGTTACCCGCTTCAGTGCCTGCTCCACGTTGCCGCTTCCGACCACCTCTTCCATCAAGCGGTCGGTTCCTGAACGCACATCTCCGTTCGCCGCCGTCCACGCTTCGCCGCTCCACCGGGTTTCAGGGGCTTCACCCCTGTACTCCAGCGGCAGTTCCATCTGCCCGGATTTCTGGCGCTTTGCGCTTTCGAGGCTCATGGCTGTTTCGCTCTCCTTTCCATTCGGCCCTTCTTCCCGTGTTTCAAGGGGAATACTACGGCCTCTGCTGACTTCTCGCTCCGTCACTCGACGTCGCCCTTTCAGGCGTGAGGCGAGACCTCCCCAGGTAAGAAACCACGCCTTCCATCCGCAACCGCCGAATCTACGCCGCCGCCCTTTGGTCGCAGGGGCTTCGCGGTCGTTTGCCCGCTCGCCCCGGTCGGCAACGCCTCTTATTCGGTTTCTGTGCGTCGGCTCGGATGTTCGCTACGCGCTTCTTTCAGCGCCTGCCTCGCGGCTGGCCGCCTTGCGTTTCGCTTGAGGTTCCTGCAACCTGTCTCCTCGGAGGACTTGCACCTCCTGACTTGGTTTCATGCTGGGCACACAAACAAAAAAGCACGACTTTCATCGTGCTTTACTGTCAATAAGTGCTGAATTATTCCCGGGACAGGCTACTTCTGCAGCTCAAACGTATCTATCACTTCGCCAGTCTTGTTGTAAACGGACATATTGAGGAGCTTGTCCTTAACGTCCAGGACGGCGAAATGGTAGACGGGGAGGAATTTTTCGGACCACTCCTCGTTGCGGCGCTGGATGTAGAGGGTAGAGCCCCCCCCGCCCAGCGTAACGTAAACTATGCCCGTCTCCTCGTCCGGCAGGCCCTCTTTGAGCGGCGCGGTCCGTTCGTAGTCGTGGTCGTGCCCCTGGAACACCAGGTCCACCTTGTGCTTGAGGAGCAGCGGCTCAAGCGCCTTAAGCTGTTCCTCCGGCAT
>JAUSAI010000213.1 GCA_030652945.1 Caldisericota bacterium
CGCCTCTTCGAGACAGCTTCAGAGGTGGCTGTGCGTATCGTCTCGGCAAACATACAGGAACCCAACCTGGAAGCGGTCTTTCTGCGCCTGACGGGCCGTGCCTTGCGCGACTAGCCTCCCATGCAGACACTGGACATTGCACTCAAAGACATCCGTCACCAGTTCTCGAGTCTGTTCGGACTCATGTTCATGTTCGCGGTACCTCTCCTCATCGTCGCCATGTTTACCCTTGCCTTTGGCGGCACCTCCGCTGATGGGCCGGCCGAGTTCTCCGTCCCTGTCACGAAGACAGCTGTGGTCAATCTCGATACGGGACGCACGGGAGTCGATCTGGACCCGACCGATGCGAATCCCACCACGTCTGCAGGCGACTTGCTCGTCCGCCTGCTCGCGTCCGACGAGATGCGGGACCTTGTTACACTGACAGCATTCACTTCTGCCGACGCTGGCCGGGCTGCCGTCGACAGCCGCTCAGCCGAGGTCGCACTCATTGTACCCGCTTCGTTCACGGCAGATGTCCTGGACGGTTCGGCGGGAAACCCGGTGGAAGTGTACCAGGACCCGACTCTGACGCTGGGGCCGAGCATCGTCCGTGCCGTCGTCGGTCAGTATCTTGACTACTACGCATCGGCACGGATCATGCAGTCCACGGTAGCCGCCTCTCTTGCCGAGTCCGCTGTCACCCTTTCGCCGGCGACGATGAAGCGAGTCACGGATGCGTACGTTGCTGAGATACTGGCATCGCGGAGTGACTCCGGTTCACTGCAGAGCGAAGCCCCACCTGCAAAGCAGGAGAAGCCGCGAAGCACCATGGCAACGATTCTGAGCGTGTCGATGGCCGGCATGATGGTCTTCTACGTCTTCTATACTGGCGCGACCGGCGCCGAGACAATCCTCATCGAACAGGAGCAGGGAACGCTGCAGCGACTGTTCACGACCCGCGCGACGCCCGGGACCGTCCTCAAAGGGAAGCTGTTGGGGGTCGTCACCACGACTGTGCTTCAAATGCTGGTGCTGATCCTTGTGTCCACGCTGGCATTCAAGATCGACTGGGGAAGGGCCGGGCTTGTCGGCATAGCCCTTGGTGCAACTGCACTGTGCGCCGCGGCGTTTGGCGTCATGCTGGTCTCCTTCATGAAGAGCACGCGCCAGGCAGGCATCGTCCTGGGAGGCATCGTAACGGCTACGGGGATGATGGCACTGATGCCCCTGTTTACCATGAACTCCCCGACCGCCGCACGACTCGGCAGTCGCATCGCGCTGTTTGCACCACAGGGGTGGTCGGCGCGAGCATTCACGCAGGCAATGGACGGCTCTTCTCCTGGCGAGGTCATGGCTACCGCCGGCATTCTGCTGGTGTGGGCCGTTGTGATGTTCGCTGTCGGGCGTGCACGCATGGCGCACCGGTTCGCATGAGGAGAAGCCCGATGAATGTCATCGACCTCATGCTGAAGGACCTTGCTCAGATTCTCCGAGACCGCAAATCACTCATGTTCCTCATCGTCATGCCCGTCGTCTTCACCGTGGCCATGGGCTTCGTCTTCGGGGGGTATGGAGCGCCCGCCGACTCCCGTGTGCCCGTTGCGGTCATCGGTGATCCGACCGACGCTGTGTATACTGCGTTTGCTGACATGGCCGCTTTGTCCGGCGTGATTCGCATCGTCAGTCCTGCAGCCTCGGATGACGCGTCGCTGCGCATCGCAGTCCGCGACGGGAAGCTGGCAGCCGCCGTCCGCATGCCTGCGGACTATCTGCGCACAAGCTTCGAAGGAAGCACTCCGCTTCTGCACACCATTGTGGACGTTGCGAGTACGGGAGGAATGACTGCACGTGGCGAACTCGTCAACCTCTCGATGCGCCTCACTGCGGCAGCTGCAACAGCGCGCCTGACGGTGATCGTATTGAGCGAAGGAGGCAAACCCGCCGGCTGCGACGACTTCAAGACCGCCTTCGTACGAGCGGCCGCATCCTGGCTCGAACAACCCGACAGCCTCGTGACAACGGTTTCGAGCGCCCTGACCGAGAGAGAGCGGAACGCGGGAGGCTTCGCTCACACCTCTCCCAGCATGATTCTGCAGTTCTCCATCGCCGCCCTCATCAGCGCGGCCGGCATCATCGTCGAGGAGCGAAAGTCGCGGACGCTCGAACGTCTGATGACAACAAGGATTTCGCGCCCAAGGATCCTGCTCGGGCACTACCTGGCCGTGTTCACGCAGGTCTTCGCGCAGTGCGCACTTCTCGTCCTCTTTGGAGCTGTCGTCCTGCGAGTCCAGTACTTCCATGCACCAGTGGCCACACTGCTGGTGACGATTTGCGGCTCCGCATTTGTCGCTGCCCTCGGCCTTCTCATCGGTATCGCCTCCCGTTCCGAGGAGCAGGCGGTCGCTTTCTCTCTCATTCCGATGTTTCTGCTCGCAGGTCTCGGGGGAGCGTGGGTTCCTCTCGAATTCGCGGGGCATGCATTTCAGACAATCGCTCGCCTTACTCCGGGCTTCTGGATGGTCGATGCATACAAGGGAATCGTTCAGCGCGGACTAGGAGTGCAGTCAGTTCTCACTCCTTCTGCCATCCTGCTGGGATGGGCACTGCTGTTCGGTCTGCTGGCGGTCCTCAGGTTCCGGCGCCAGACGGGCTAGACATGGCGACACCTCAGAGTGCTCGAACGGGGAGCTGCTCTGAGGTGCCGCCTCTGCGCTACTGCTGACGCTCGATGTCGGGCGTGTACTCGCCTGTGCGCGCCGCGCTGTTGCACTGGGCGCGGTGGCGGAATGCCTGCTGTGCTGCTGCCACGTTGACGGCTTCGCCGCGCCAGATGGTCAGTGCCGGTTCCTGTAATGCACGGCCGTACGAGAAGCTGAGCTCCCATGGATGCGGCCCCATCTTGTTCATGGCGTTGAGATGCGCCGTTGCCACTTCAGAGGACTGGCCTCCCGACAGGAACGCGATGCCAGGGACCGCTGCCGGGACAGTACGCAGCAAAGTGCGAACTGTCGCCTCGGCGACCTCCTGCAAGCTTCCCTGACGTGGAGCACTCTTGCCCGGAACGACCATGCTGGGTTTGAGAAGTATCCCTTCCAGCAGGACTCCCTGCCGGTTCAGTTCGGCGAATACGGAGTGCAGGACCCCCTCGGTCACGGTCTCGCAACGCTGCTGATCGTGATCCCCGTCCATGAGCACTTCGGGCTCGACGATGGGGACAAGCCCCGCCTCCTGTGCAAGAGCCGCGTACCGTGCCAGAGCATGGGCGTTGGCGAACACGCATGCCCGGCTCGGCATACCCTCGCCGATGGTGATGACGGCACGCCACTTGGTGAAGCGAGCGCCGAGCGACCTGTACTCGGCCAAGCGCTCACGCAGACCGTCGAGACCTTCGGGAATCTTCTCCCCCGGGTGCAGAGCAAAGTCGACGGTGCCACTGTCGACTTTGATGCCAGGGATGACACCCTTCTCGGCGAGCAATCGGGCAAACGGCGTTCCACCCAGCGACTCCTGCCGGATGGTCTCGTCATACAGTATGACGCCGGAAATGTACTCCTCCATCCCCTGCGTCGTGAACAGCATGTCCCGGTAGGCACGGTGCGTCTCGGCCGTCGATTCCACGCCGAGCTTCGCAAAGCGCTTGCCGATGGTCCCGATGCTTTCGTCGGCTGCCAGAATCCCTTTGTGCGGTGCTACCAGCGCTCGTGCAGTCACTGTCAGTTCGCGCTCATTCAGCATGACTTCCTCCCGATTGTTGAGTGCCGTCCTCTTCATTCCTCGTCGTCTTCCTCGTCATCTTCGTCATCTGTTCCCAGCTCGGCAGCCTGCTCCCGGTACCCAGCCGCCTCGTCGGCCCGACCCAGCTCTTCGCTGGCTTCACTCATCTCCCACAGCAGCTGCTGACGAAGCTCCGCATCGGGTTGAGCCGCCTCCAGCTCCAGGGCCTGCTTGAACAGCTCCAGTGCCTGTTCATGCTTTCCTTCCAGCGCATCGGCGTCGCCGAGTGTCTGAAGCGAGCGTGCTTGAAACTGCTTGTCCTGAAGGCTCTGTCCCAGCTTGCCTCCATGTTCGGCCAACGTACGGGCGGCGGCCGCGTCACCCTTGGCGACTGCCACCTGACTCATGACCAGCAGTGCATCAGCCTCGACCTCGTGATTGCCGGTACTTCGCGCGGTGTCGCACGCCAGCTGGAAGTACTTCATGGCCTTCGCCCACTCTTCGAGCTCGGTGTACATGCCGCCAAGATCACTGGCGTAGTGCAGTTTCAGCTCGGGGTCCGCTGGCAGCTTCGCTGCCAGTTCCTCGGCCTTCAGCGATGTCCGCACGCCTTTGTCGAGGTCGTCCAGCATGCCGTACAGAGGCCCCATGTTCACGTACACCCGGGCCAGGCCTGCCATGTCACGCTGCTCCTCGTACAGGTCAGCTGCCCTTTCCAGCAGGGAAAGCGCTGGACGAAACTGTCCTTGCTCAGCAAACACAATGGCCGCATCCAGCAAGGCTGCCGCTGGCTGTGTGCCGGCCGGTGTAGCCTCCTCCATCTTGCCCACAAATGCCCGCGGATCCTTCTTGAATGCGCGTGCCATGTCGGCCAGGCGTTCCCGCGTATGCTGCCTGTTGCGCGTCTCGGCTTCGGCGCGCGAATCTGCCGGTTTCTTCTCAGTCATCAAACGCCCCCTGTTGTATGCTGTGCCTGTGGACCAACCTCCCACAGTATAATGCAGAGCGGCCGCCCTCATACGGGCGGCCGCTTCACGTGAATCCTCGTCCCTGCCGATGGGAGGGCTACATCCGCGGCGCAGCATTCCATGCGAAGAACGCTGTTGCAACACCCTGCACGAGATCCCAAGTCTTGATAAGGACGGTCACCACGAGAACGCCTCGCAGTATCAGGTCAGCCAGACCCGACTGGGCCGAGGTGCGCACGATCGTCGCCGCGATGAGAAGAGCTACCATTCCTGCGAGCGGCTTGATGATGGCAAACGCGGGCCAATCCCTGGCGTAGTGCACGAAGGTCACGGTGAACTCGGCAGTCACCAGCGCAAGCTCGCAGACGGCAAAGGGAATGAAGAATGGGATTTTCATCAACTGCATCGGGCCTGGAAGGCTGACGACATGAGGTATGCCAAACCGGGCAAGCAGGTACAAAGCTACCGTTCCGGCGACTCCCACCAGCTCGCCGATCACCCTGCCAAGGGTCGGTCTGCCGCGTCTCGGGTCACGGTGCGCGATGTGTCGGACCCACTCGACGCCCACTCTGGTCCCGAGGCGCTCGTTCACCTGGATAAGCAGGGAGGCAAGGCCGTAGTCGAACACAAAAGCAAAGGGCAGGTAGCAGAGAAGTGTCAGCGGCGTCAGGCTGGGAATGTACACGAACGGACCCACGAAGGTGGCGCCTCCCGTGATGGCGGAGATGACGGCCATGCCGACCGTTACCGCGTAGAGCAGGCCGGCGAGAAGCCAATGGATCTTGCGATAGTTGGCAGCTACCGCCGGCCGTGCCGTCGACCATGCAGCCGCAACATCGCGAGGATCTCCCATGGCCCCTACTGCCGCCTGCAGGTTCTCCTCAGTCATTCCGCCAGCCATGCCTGCCGCTCTGTCTTCGACACTGCTGCCGATTTCGCGGAGCACATCTACTTCGTTTGCTGCGACCAGAAACGGCCGTACGCGCTCCAGAAAGTCACTGATATGTGCGTTCATGATCTTACCTCCTGTCGAAGTGTTTGGATTGTCTTGCCCTGCTTCACCCAGATCTCCAGCAGACTGCCCCGCAGGACGCGTCCCTGGTCCGTGACTTCATAGTACTTGCGCGCCTTGGCTTCGGTGGCGTCCCACCGGCTGCTCAGCGCACCCTTCTCCTCGAGCCTGCGCAGGAGCGGGTACAGCGTGTTCTCGTCGACTGTCAGCCCCTGTTCTTCGAGCACCCTGACGATCATGTAGCCGTACATCGCCTTCTCGAGGAGGAGCAGGACGACCAGTTGCAGAAACCCTCGGTTCATCTCCTTCTCGGCGTTGTCCACTTCGTTCATTTTGCTACCTCCCAATCTCATACTGTGTACCATATGGTATGTGTGCTACATATACCATATGACACACAGTATGTCAAGACACATCTTCACTATACTTTCACTATCATGCGGGGAGGCTTGGATGGAACGATATGAAGAGACGATAGGCGGTGCAAGGATCGTACGGATCCCGGCAGGGTCGCTCGCGACGAACTGCTACGTTATCCAGGCCGGTACCGAGCTGATGCTGGTCGACCCGGGCATGACGTCGAACCGTGAGTTCGAAGAAGTGGCCACCATCATCGAGAGTGCGCATGCGCGGCTGCGCTGGATCGTCGCCACACATGGCCACGCCGACCACGTGTCATCCGTTGATGCGATGGTCCGCCGCTTCCCAGACGCCGTCTTCTTCATGGAACCGTCGGAGGCAGTCATTGCACGCGACGCCGAGCACAGTTTCGCCTTTCAGCTGGGGATGCAGGCAGCCATGCACGCCGAGGCGTCACCACTCGTGGACGGTCAGACGCTCTCCGTCGGCTCTGTCTGCTACAGGGTCGCCGTCATAGCGGGGCACACGCCGGCCAGCTGCGTCCTCATCGCGGAAGACCACGTGTTCACCGGAGACACGCTGTTTAAGGGTAGCGTGGGACGCGCACCGTCCGTCCCTGACTTCGAGGCTCTCGTGGGCGGCATTCGCTCCGTACTGCTGTCCCTGCCACCAGGTACCCGCGTCTTTCCCGGACACGGAGAGCCGACGACT
>JAUSAI010000221.1 GCA_030652945.1 Caldisericota bacterium
GCATCGACACGGCCTTTCAGGAATACCTGGAGGATGCTGGCTACGTCATCCTCATGGCCGGAGATTCCGCGTGCCTCGGTCAGCTTTCTCAGGAGGTCAATGCGTGACTGTCTCATAGAGTTCTCCAATGAATGCCGCATCGAACCTCGTGGCGATTTCGGCAACCAGGCGCGCTGTCCGGTCGACGTCGACCTGGTCAGCCACCTCCACCGGCGAGTGCATGTAGCGCAGGGGGATGCCGATGACCCCGGTCGCAATGCCACATCCAGACAACTGCAATTCGTCGGCATCAGTTCCGGAAAAGGACATGCAGGTTTCGTCGCTGGTGGGGACCTCGATGCTCTTGGCGGCCGACCGCATGAGATGCAGGACGTGGTCGTTTACGACAGGACCGACGGTGATGCCCGGTCCGCCACCGAGAGGGATCGTCTTGTGCTCCGGGACTCCATCGGTGTCGCCATGGGTGACGTCTACAGCAATTGCGACATCCGGGTGTGCAAAGTGGCCGCTGGTCCACGCACCATTCCCCGTGATTTCCTCCTGGACCGTGAATGCCATGACGAGGTCGTAGGGGATGGTCGAGCGCTTCAGGAGTTCCAGTGCCTGCACCAGTACAACGGCACACAGCCGGTCGTCCTGTGTCTTGCCCGCGAAGCGATCGTTGAGGAGCGTCGTGACGCCTGCGGTGAACGTGACGGTAGACCCGATGGGAACCAGCTCGACGACCCTGTCGTGGGCAAGCCCCACATCGATCCACAGGTCGTCCGAGGCGACAGGCTTGTCCATTTCGGCATGGGTCATGACATGGACCGGCTTGAGCCCGATGATGCCAGGAAGCCGTTCCTTCCCGTGCACCATGACGCGCTGACCAGGCCACACGCGCTGGTCGATAGACTGAGAGGAGAACCCGAGGAATCCCCTGTCATTGATGCGGGTGACCCACGCGCCTACCTCATCGAGATGCGCGGCAAACAGGATGCTGTGCTCGTGTGATTGTCCCCTGCGAACGGCGACAAGGTTGCAGAGCGGCGTGACGCTTACTTCATCGGCAAGCCCATCCAGTGCCGAGCGCAGGATATCATGAAGGCATGTTTCGTTGCCGGAGGCCGCGTAGGCGCTTGTCAACTCCTTGATAAGTCTGTGCATGACGTTTCTCCTTTCGTTGGCCTCCCAGCATTCTATGGCAAACGAATGGAAGTGCAATTGGACAAGCCCAGTTGGCATCCCGTGTTGTCGCACGTCGGCGAGGGGGTCGCCAGTTGCCACATCCTGTGACCTGGCAATAGAAAAAGGCGGCGCGTCTGGGGCGCCGCCTCACAGGTTCTATTCCAGCTATAGAACTACTTCTTGGCGATTGCGTCCTTCAGGGCCTTGCCGGGCTTGAAGAACGGGGCTTTCTTTTTCGGGATGGTGATGGGCTTGAGGGTCTTGGGGTTGACACCCTTGCGTGCCTTGCGTTCCTTGACGCCGAACGTGCCAAACCCGACGAGTGCGACCTTGTCGTTCTTCTTCATGGTGTCCTTGACGGCGTCCATGAAAGCGTTGACCATGGTCTCGGATTCCTTCTTGGTCATCTTGGTCATGTCAGCAATCTTGGCAACAAGTTCTCCCTTATTCATGCAGTCTCCTTTCGTAGCATCTATCGCGTTTTACCCCGCGACTAGGAAGGTACGCACGTATTATAGCACAATTTC
>JAUSAI010000222.1 GCA_030652945.1 Caldisericota bacterium
CACCCTTTCCAGTTCTTCCAAACGTTTGACGTAGGTCTCCAGCATCTCCCGCCGGGCGCCCGGGCGAGCCCCCGAAAGGGTGTCGGCCGCCTGGACCAGGACCGCCAAAATGTTTTCGGGCGGGATATCTTCGTGGTGCGCCGCCACGGCATGCACCACCTTGGGAGACTCGCCGTGGCGCTTGGCCAGATCGGCGCCGATGAGGGCATGCACGCCCTCGGATTCCTGGTCCACGGCCTTGCCGATGTCATGGAGTAACCCGGCCCGCTTGGCGTGCTTGACATTAAGACCCAGTTCGGCGGCCATGATGCCGCAGAGGTAGCAGACCTCCACCGAATGTTGCAGGACGTTCTGGGCATAGCTGGTGCGGAACTTCAGCTTGCCCAGGAGCTTGACCAGGTCCGGGTGGAGCCCGTGCACCCCGGCGTCGAAGGCGGCCTCCTCGCCGGCCTCCCGGATATTCACCTCCAGTTCCTGGGTAACCTTCTCGACGATCTCCTCGATGCGCCCGGGATGGATGCGGCCGTCGGAGATGAGCCGTTCCAGGCTGCGCCGGGCCACCTCCCGCCGCACCGGGTTAAAGGCGCTCAAGATGACCGCTTCCGGGGTATCGTCGATAATGAAGTCCACCCCGGTGGCGGCTTCCATGGCGCGGATGTTGCGGCCTTCCCGGCCGATAATGCGCCCTTTCATCTCTTCGTTGGGCAGGGCCACTACCGAGACGGTCTGCTCGGCCACATAGTCCGAAGCATAGCGTTTGATGGCCAGGGCGATGATATCCTTGGCCTTGCGGTCGGCGTGCTCCTTCGCCTCGGTTTCGATGCGCTTCACCATGCGGGCGGCGTCGGCCCGGATTTCCCGCTCCATGGACTGAAGGAGATATTCCTTGGCCTCGGTGGCGCTCATACCGGCCAGTTGCTCCAGGCGGGCGTTCTGTTCCGCCACCAGGTGCTGGTAGTGCTCGTTCTGGACCTTCAGCTCCTCTTCCTGCCTGGCCGCCAGCTTATGCTGTTTGATCAGTTCGGTCTCCCGTTCATCCAGAAGCGCCCCTTTCTTCTCCAGGTTTTCCTCTTTCTGGAGGATGCGACGCTCCAGCTGGTTGAGTTCGTGGCGCCGCTCGTGGGTCTCCTT
>JAUSAI010000224.1 GCA_030652945.1 Caldisericota bacterium
AAACCCGGATTGAGGCGCCGCTCTGCGTCCCCGAGGACGCCTGCGTCATCGATACCACCGATTTGAGCATCGAAGCAGTGTTACAGCAGTGCCTGGCCAGGATCAGAGGCATTGATCCGGCAGGTTGGAATCTAAACCAAGTAAACTTGTCTAAGGGGGCTAACATGGACGGTATGGAAAACAACGAACTGACTAACCACACCCGGCCGGATGAATTTGATGAAGACCGGCCGCAGACCGCAGAGGTCGCAACTTCGGAGCCAGATTCCCCATCCCAGGCGGAACCCGCCGCCGAGATGCAGGATATGGAATCCATGAGCGAACTCTACGAAGAGAGCTTGAGGCGAGTCCAGGAAGGGGAAGTCGTCAAAGGCCGGATCGTGTCCATCACCAAGGATTACGTCATGGTGGACATCGGCTACAAGTCCGAAGGCCAGATCCCCATCCACGAATTCACCACCCCCGACGGGGAAATCACCGCCAAGGTGGGGGAGGACGTGGAAGCCCTGATGGAGAGCCGGGAAGATGAAGAAGGCGCGCTCATGCTCTCCAAGAATAAAGCCTCCAAGATCAAGGTGTGGGAAGAGGTCGGTTCAGCCTACAACGACGATGGGGAAGTAGAGGGCACCATCGTGGCCAAGGTCAAGGGGGGCCTGTCCGTGGACCTGGGAGGCATCATCGCTTTCCTGCCCGGCTCCCAAGTTGACCTGGCGCCCATGCGCCATACCGACCATCTCATAGGCCAGCGCAATACCTTCAAGGTCTTGAAATTCAACCGCAAACGGCGCAACGTCGTCCTTTCCCGGCGGGCCCTGCTGGAGAAGGAGAGAAACGAAGCCAAAACCACCCTCCTGTCTTCTCTGGAAGAGGGCAAGATCGTGCCGGGGGTGGTCAAAAATATCACCGATTACGGTATCTTCGTCGACCTGGGCGGTCTGGACGGGCTGCTGCACATCACCGACCTCTCCTATGGCCGGGTGCGCCATCCTGCCGATCTCTTCAAGGTGGGCGACACCATTATGGTTAAGGTCATGAGCTTCGATCTGGAAAAAGAGCGCATTTCCCTGGGGCTGAAGCAACTCACGCCGGATCCCTGGAGCGTGGTGGATGAGAAATTCCCCCTGCTCAGCCGGGTGACCGGCAGCGTGGTCAGCCTTACCGATTACGGGGCCTTTGTGGAACTGGAGCCGGGCGTGGAAGGGCTCATCCACATCTCCGAGATGTCCTGGACCCGAAAGGTGCGCCATCCTTCCCAGGTGCTGAGCGTGGGCGACGTGGTGGAAGCCACCGTCCTGGAGGTGGAACCCCAGCGGAAGCGCATCTCCCTGAGCCTGAAACAGGTGGAGCCCAATCCCTGGGAAGTCATCGGGGAAAAATATCCGGTGGGCTCGGTGATCGAAGGCAAAATCAAGAACATCACCGACTTCGGCATCTTCATCGGCATCGATGAAGGCATCGACGGCCTGGTGCACATCTCCGACATTTCCTGGACCAAGCGCTTTAAGCACCCCTCCGAGTTATTCAAGAAGGGCCAGGTGATCCAGGCCAAGGTCCTCTACATCGATAAGGACAACGAGCGCTTCTCTTTGAGCGTCAAGGATCTGGCCGACAACCCCTGGCAGACCATCGACCAGCGTTTCCCCATGGGTTCCATAGTCTCCGGCCCCATCACCAACATCACCGATTTCGGCCTCTTCGTCGAGGTGGAGGAAGGCATCGAGGGCCTTATCCACATCTCGGAGCAGAGCCGGGATAAGCAGAAAATGGCGGCCCTCACGGTGGGAGATACGATCCGGGCCAAGGTGATTCACGCCTCGGCGACAGAACGACGCATCGGCTT
>JAUSAI010000226.1 GCA_030652945.1 Caldisericota bacterium
AAAAAGGGGAAAGAAAAAGGGGACGCTACCCTTTATTGAACAAGTCATTCAAGCCGACGCCGCTTCGCGGCACGGCTTAACTCAGACTACATGGACTCCCCCTATCACGCAACGGTAGTGGATTCTGATTGGGTGTAAGACTGCGGCTCTACATACGGCCTGTTGATGGGCATTGCCCTGGCCTTGATGAATGCGCTTGGGTGCCGGTCTCATTCGTTAGTCGGCCTTGATGGCCATCGAGTTAAACAGACTTTCACACCCCGGTCTGACCTGTCGTCATCCATTGCCTATGCAGTGATTCGGCGGTTTGCTCCTTTACCTTGCAGACGCTTCAGTCTGCGCTTCGGTTGATCGTGTTGCTGCTCATGCTCGCTGCCCTGCGGGCGTGATCCAATACACCTCACTTCGCACCAGCATCGCCCAGACGATGCGTGCATTCTTCGCGGCCAATGCAACCGCCGCCCGCTTGTAACCCCGGCGCACGACGAGGTCGCGCAGCCAGCAACTGGTGCGATCCTGTTTGTCCTTGAGCGCAGCCAATACCGAGCGCGCGCCGTGAATGAGCAAGGTACGCAGGTACTTGTCGCCCTGTTTGGTGATGCGCCCCAAGCGGGTCTTGCCGCCGGTGCTGTACTGCCGGGGGACCAGGCCGAGCCAGGCGGCCAGTTGCCGGCCGTTGTGAAACTGTTTGGGGTCGGCGATGCTGGCGACAAGTGCGGTGGCGGTGACGGCACCCAACCCTGGAAGGGTCATCAGGCGTTGGACGGGATCACTGTGGCGGGCGAGGTGTTCGATCTCACGGTCGTAGGCGAGGATCTGCTGGTTGAGGGTCTGGATGCGCTGGTAAATATCGTGCAGCAGCCGTCGCGCCAGACTGGGCAGGCCGTTCTCCGCATCTTCGAGGATGTCGGGAATGTGATGCTGGGCAGGGTAACGACCCTTGGGCATGATGAGGCCGAATTCACTGAGCAAGCCGCGTATCTGGTTGATCTGGGCGGTGCGCTCAGCAACGACGGCGCTGCGGATGCGGTGCAGGCTCAAGACGGCTTGCTGTTCGACGGACTTGACGGGAACGAAGCGCATGGCAGGACGGCTGACGGCTTCGCAGATGGCTTCGGCATCGTTGCCGTCGTTCTTGCCGCTCTTGCGGTAAGGGATGACAAAGCGCGGGGCGATGATGCGGGCGTCGTGCCCCAGTGCGCGCAGTTGCCGTGCCCAGTGGTGGGCGCCGCTGCACGCTTCCATGCCGATGATTGCGGGCGGCAGGTTAGCGAAACATTCGAGCAGTTTGCCGCGCGAGACGGTCTTCTTGAGCACTACCTTGCCACGCGCATCGACGCCATGCACACTGAATACGTTCTTTGCCAGGTCAATTCCCACGGTAGTAACATTCATGACGGACTCTCCTCCTCTTTCGATTGATCGGAACCACGCCCTTCAATCTGGCACATCAGATGCCGTCAGGGGCGGGGGAGTCCATTTCATTCGTTAGCCAGGACAAACACGATGTCACGATTGGTCGACACGAGTATCTTTGCAGGTAGCCTGATTGGTCT
>JAUSAI010000228.1 GCA_030652945.1 Caldisericota bacterium
AGCGGCCGGACTATAACTCACCGACTGGTATCGCGGCAGGGGGCAGGCCAATCGCCGCTCATGACGGCAAGGTGCAGATGATCGATTCGACGATCGTGCGCGTGCATCAGCAGGCGGCCGCCCAAAAAAACAAGCTGGAGACGCTTGTATCGGTCGAAGTCGTGGAGGACTGACGACCAAGCTGCACGTCCGCGTCGTCGGCAATGGCCTGCCGGTGCAGCTCGAGCTCTCCCCCGGACAAGCCAACGCCGCGCCGATGGCGGAGCTTCTCCTCAACGATCTGCCCCGAGGGGCCGTCGTGCTCGCCGATCGTGCCTATGACGCCGACTGGATCCGCGAGGTCATCGAGGACCAGGAATGCAAGGCCTGCATCCCGCCCAAGGTCAACCGCACTGAGCCCGCCCCTTACTCGAAGCGGACATACAAGAAGCGCAACCGCATCGAACGATGCATCGGAAAACTCAAGCAGTTCAGACACGTCTGCACACGCTTCGACCGCATCGCCCTAAACTACCTTGCCATGGCAAGGCTCGCCGCCGTACGACTTTGGCTCAGGCATTATGAGTCTGCGGCCTAGCACGAAAGCGCAACGCGTATGTCGAGGCGCGCAACGAGTTGTCGGCCTTCAGGATCGCCCACAATTTGGCGAGACCAGCACGCGATCCGGGCGGTAGTTGGGCGACTGTCGGCCTGCTGTTTGTGGTCATCGCGTTCGAGTCCGTTCTGAATGGGCTTTTCTTCGCCAAAGGCAGCGAGACCGGGCTCATCGGCGGTGTCACTCTCAGGCAAAATGCCCTGGATAAGAACTCGATCTCGAATTGGTGTGCCACTCCGTCTAATGCCCGACAAACGCTGGCCTGTCCGGCTCTTCTAGAATGGGTACCGTTGCCTGTTTCCCTATGCAGAAACATTCAACGTTTGAATGAGAAGCCCCAAGCGTTTCGTAACTGCTATAGCCTGCATGGGGCTAGTCGGATCGCTCTAATGCGCTAATGCGGGCTGGAGATAATTGATGCAACTTTGATTGCGTGGGATCCATAGCGCTCCTGGACCTGACAGCCACTGCCGGCGGAGGGGATGATCCAATGCAAAGCCTTCAAATCGATTTCAATCTCAGAAACACGAACAATCCGCACAATCCCAAAGACGTGTTTAACAGGTTTTTCAGATTTGGAACTGGTACGGTGGCAAAGGGTATCAACAACACCTCAGGCTTCCGTCCGAAGAGCACAGCGACCGGCAGTACAGACATCGAGGCATGCGCCTTCTGCGTACTGGTCACTACCTTTGATGAGTCGGAATGGCCGGACTCTATCGATCTTGAGACCGGACTGTTCACATATTTCGGGGACAAGCGAGAGAAGGGTGATCTGCACGACACTACCGTCGGGGGAAACCGTCTTTTGCGCTCGATCTACGAGAAGCTGCATCAAGACCAGCGCACCACCATCCCTCCGTTTCTGATATTCGAGAGTCGCCGAGAAGCCGAAGGAATGGTCATGCGCTTTCTGGGGCTTGCTGCCCCGGGGGCAAATGGCATGTCATCGCTGGATGACCTGGTAGCGGTGTGGAGAGTTCACAAAACGACGCGCTTTCAGAACTACAGGGCAATCTTCACGGTTCTCAGGGAAAGCGAAATTCCGAGGATGTGGCTGGAGGATATGGTAGCCGGAGCGGCGGCGGCCGAGTCAGAGCATTGCCCTGCGACCTGGAAGCAATGGGTGATGAATGGCCTCTACTCGCCTTTAGTGTGCGAGAGAAAAAAGGAACCACGGGACCGGGAGTCGCAGCTGCCGTCCTCGAAGTCGGAGATGGAAATCTTGGAGAAACTGAGGGTTGGCCTCAATGATCGCCAGTTCGAGTTTGCCGCCGCCGAGATCGTGAGGCTGATGGATGACAGGTTCTCGGAGTTCACTGTCACCCCGCGAGTCCGTGATCACGGTCGCGACGCGATCGGCACGTATCGCGTTGGGCACGACCACCATCAGGTACTCCTCGATGCCATAGTCGAAGCGAAGTTATGGTCACCCGCACATGGTGTAGGCGTGAAGCCGATGTCGCGGCTGATTTCGAGACTGAAGCATCGGGATATCGGAGTGTTTGTCACTACTACATATTTTAACAAGCAAGTGCAGGAAGAATTGCTGGAAGATAGACATCCAATTATTCTTGTGTCGGGCGGCGATATCTCAAAAATACTTATGGCTCGGGACTTCCATGCGCCAGGTAAACTTGAGGCTTGGCTCGGTGAAATTGCGAAGCACAGTTAGCTGGCTGGTTGAATCGCCACGGATGCTTAAAGGGGTGATAGCCATGAGATCCTACCGATGTCGACTCCAAGGGTGTTGTGTGATCGACAAATGCTACCCACCAAGTTCCGCGTCTCTGGACATGCTGAAGAGCCAGAAGCTTTAATTCCGTCACTATGCTGACCTCGGCGACCCATTCGAGTGTCGGGACATGTTGGCACCTGGTACTGCCATTTGACTCGGCAATCGAGATGACGATGATGT
>JAUSAI010000231.1 GCA_030652945.1 Caldisericota bacterium
GCCACACATCGCCAACCTGGAGCTCTGGAAGACATCAGGGCACTGGGGTTTCTACCGGCAGAACATGTACTCCCCGATCGAAGTCGACGAGGAAGAGTACATGCTCAAGCCGATGAACTGCCCGTTCCACATCCTCATCTACAAGTCACAGGTGCGCAGCTACCGTGATCTTCCACTTCGTTGGGCAGAGCTCGGGACCGTCTATCGCTATGAGAAGTCGGGTGTCCTGCATGGCCTTCTTCGCGTCCGTGGGTTCACACAAGACGATGCACACCTGTTCGTGCGCCCCGATCAGCTCGACGGCGAAGTCCGGGGTGTGCTCGACTTCGTCCGTCACATGATCGAGACGTTTGGGTTCTCCAAGTACAATATCTATCTGAGCACTCGGCCGGAGCACTCCGTAGGGACCGACGAGAACTGGGCTGCCGCTACAGAGGCCCTCCGGGTGGCGCTGGAGGAGATGCATCTGACCTACAAGGTCGATCCGGGCGAGGGAGTCTTCTACGGTCCAAAGATCGATGTGAAGCTGGTCGATGCCATCGGCAGAGAGTGGCAGGGACCTACGGTGCAGGTGGACTTCAACCTTCCCGAGCAATTCGACGTTACGTATGTCGGCGAAGACGGCAAAGAACATCGACCGATCATGCTGCATCGCGTCGTCCTTGGTTCCATGGAGCGTTTCTTCGGTACCCTTATCGAACAATATGCGGGCGCGTTTCCGCTGTGGCTCTCGCCTGTACAGGTGGAGATCGTCCCCATCACCGACGCTCAGGAAGAATTCGCACAGACTGTCGCTGCCAGGCTTGTCGAGCAGGGAATACGGACCAAGATCGACGTTCGACGGGAGAAGATGCAGGCGAAGATTCGCGATGCAGAAATGCAGAAGGTGCCCTATATTGCGGTAGTCGGAGCCCGGGAAGCAGCTGTCGATTCAGTTGCTCTTCGCCAGCGCCGTGTCGGCGACCAGGGTGTCATGACCGTGGAAGCCGTTGTTGCTCGCGTTCTTGCTGAGATTCGCAACAAGACCATCTTTTCCTAGTTGATTCGGGAGAGCTTTCTCGTATAATCAGATTGGCTCGTAAGAGTAGAGCCACCGTGAAACGAAGCCGCTACGCTTCTACCTCCAGCTTCGGCAAAGAGGTCTGAACAAGCCATTTTGCTACTGAATTCATATGGCGGCCGTTTTTCGATGGCCGCCATTTTCTCTTTTTGGGGGTGTGGAATCAATAGAGACTCAGACCTGATCTACAACGAACGGGTGCGCTGGAAGGAAGTCCGTGTCATCGACGAGAACAACGGCCAGCTTGGCATCATGTCGTCCGAGGCCGCACTCGAGCTTGCCTACTCAAAGGGACTGGACCTCATCGTCGTAGCTCCCAATGGTACGCCTCCGGTGTGCAAGATCATGGACATCGGAAAGTACCAGTACGAACAGATGAAACGCCAGAAGGAAGCCAAGAAGAAGCAGGTCACGGTTGAGATGAAAGAGATGAAGTACCGCCTGCGCATCGATGTTGGCGATCTGACCGTCAAGAACCAGCACCTGAAGGAGTTTCTGTCCGCCGGGAACCGCGTTCGGGTGACGATCATGTTTCGTGGGCGCGAGATGGCCTTTCCCGATCAAGGCCGGGCCCTGCTGAAGAGGATCGCAGAAGATCTAGCTGCGTACGGTACCGTGACGCAGGAGGCGAAGATGCAGGGACGCAATATGTCGATGATGATGGAACCATCCAAAGATGTTCTTGCCAAGATGAAAGCACCTGGAAAGGAGTAGGACATGGCTATCAGAAACAAGGTCACCAAGATTCGTACGTGCAGGGGAGCCGCCAAGAGGTTCAAGGTCACGGGTACCGGGAAGCTTGTCGCCTATGGCGCCAACCACAGCCACAAGCTCAGCAAGAGCAACATGTCCAAGAAGAAGCTCATGCTGAAGAAGCACGTTCTCACCGGCGCCGACGCCCGCAACATGAAAAGGCTCGTTCCGTATCTCAAGGGCTAGTGGAGGCTCACCATGTCGAGAGTTAAGGGCGGAAGCTCGATTCGCAGAAGGCATAAGAAGATACTGAAACTCAGCAAGGGGTACGTCGGAGCTCGTTCGATTCGATTCAGGGCGGCGCGCGAAGCTGTACAGCAGGCCGAGCGGCATGCGTATTTCAACAGGAAAGAGAAGAAGCGCGAGTTTCGTGCGCTGTGGATTGTCCGCATCAATGCGCTGTGCCGTTTGAATGGGATGACATATTCCAGGTTCGTCGGATGTCTCAAGAAGGCCGGAATCAAACTGGACCGCAAGGTCTTGGCAGACATGGCAGTTCATGACAAGGAGACGTTCGGCGCACTTATCGCCGAGGCCAAGAAGCAGATAGCTGCCTAGTCGGCCGAAGATGACTTCGCCATTTGGTCGGGCAGCGCTGGCGCTCGACCTCCTGCCACTCGGCGTCCGCAAGTGGGAGTTCGCATCCCTTCTTGAGGATGCAACGTTGATGGAGCGCATGACGCAGGATGTGCTCGATCAGGTCGTATCGCAGTTGCAGCTTGCCCCATCCAGCGCGTTGACCACGGAGCTGGTGAAGGGCGCTCTTCAGTCAGCGGACGAGGAGCTGAGGCGGCTCGAGGCTCTCGATGGCAGCATCGTCACCATATTTGACGGTGCTGCGCTCTACCCAGGCCGTCTACGTGAGTGCTACCGTGGACCCCTGTTCATGGAAGTGCTCGGCGACCCAGCGGCCGTCCTTCGGGAAGCCATTGCGGTCGTCGGCACAAGGAAGCCGACCAGTGAGGGCATTAGAACCGCGAGCGATCTCGCTGCGCAACTGGCCGAAGCCGGCCTCGTCATCACGAGCGGCCTCGCGTATGGCATCGACAAGGCTGCCCATCTGGGGTGCCTTCACGCCGGGGGAGCTACCGTTGCGGTCCTCGGTTCCGGCATAGATTGCATCTACCCAGGCACACACGAGCCGCTAGCCCGGGACATCGCCGCGTCAGCAGGGGCAGTCGTCTCCGAGTATCATCTGGGAACCCAGCCAACGCCGTACACATTCCCACAGCGCAACCGTATCATCAGCGGCTTGTCGCTTGGGGTTCTTGTGGTTGAGGCCGCCAAGGGTTCGGGATCCCTCCTGACCGCGGGCTTTGCCCTCGAACAGAACCGGGAGGTGTTTGCGGTACCCGGCTCCATCTACAGCAATCAGCATGTAGGCACCAACGCGCTGATCAGGAATGGGGCGAAACTGGTACAGTCTGTGCAGGATGTCCTCGAGGAGCTGCCGTCGTTTGCCTCCAAGGCGCCGCAGCAAGAGCTCGCGGCGCTCGTGAGCGGTTTGGACCAGAAGCTCGTCGTGGCAGTTGAATCCGGCTGTACGTCTGTCGATTCCCTGTGTGACGCATTGTCCGTCAGCCCAGCGCACCTGCTCTCTACACTGACGAACCTCGAGATCCGAGGAATCGTCGCAAGAATCGGACCGGACAAATTCGTTCTCGTCCAGAAGCGCAGGCAGTGAACACCGAGTTCGTGCGGGTCGTCGGAGGAGGGCTCGCCGGCAGTGAAGCGGCGCTCGTTCTGGCGCGCATGGGACGAACGGTCGAGCTCTGGGAAATGCGTCCGACAGTGAAGACTGGTATCCACGAAACGGACATGCTGGGCGAACTTGTGTGCAGTAACTCGCTGGGATCGGATGCCCTGCGGGATGCACGAGGGTTGCTGAAAGCAGAGTTGCGCGTGCTTGGCTCTCCCCTCATGTCAATTGCCGATACGTGCAGACTCCCTGCCGGAAAAGCGTTTGCCGTCGACAGACGGGAGTTCGGCGCATGTGTCACCCGTGCCGTGGCATCGTCGCCCACTATCACGGTACGCCGGAGTGAGTACATAACGCTGGACCCCGCGGTCCCGACGATCCTTGCTACGGGTCCACTGACCAGCGACACGCTTCTGGAGAACCTGCGCCAGGTCCTGGGACGAGACAATCTGTTCTTCTATGACGCGATTGCGCCCAGCATCTGGGCAGACTCGGTGAACGAGAGCCGAGTCTTTGCGGGGTCACGCGGGGGCAGTGAAAGCGACTATGTCAACTGTCCGCTGACGCAAGACGAGTACTACGCATTTGTCCATGCACTGCAGACAGCTGAACAACACCTCCCGGAGCTGCCAGGCGAACAGCGATTCTTCGAGGCGTGTCTTCCTGTCGAGGAGATGGCACGGCGAGGCGACGACGTACTGCGCTATGGCCCGATGCGCCCGGTGGGACTCGCTGGAAGGCCGCGGGACTGCTACGCCGTTCTGCAGCTCCGCAGCGAGAATGCTGGACGAACCGTGTTCGGCCTCGTGGGGTTCCAGACCTCACTGAGCATCAGTGAACAGAGGCGCGTCTTGATGATGATTCCCGCTCTGCACGATGTGCGCTTCGTCCGGTATGGCCTCATCCACCGCAATGCATTCCTTCGAGGGCCCTCCGTGCTCACGCCAGAGCTGGCACTTGCGGCCTGCCCCAGGACGTATGTAGCTGGCCAGTTGGCAGGGGTCGACGGGTACGTGGAATCGATAGCACTGGGCCTCGTTGCCGCCTTGAACGTTGAAGCCGTGCTGCGGGGAGTAGCGCGGCCCCAGTTCGAGACTGATACGATGGTGGGCCTCCTCGTGTCCTACGTGACGACCGAGAGGGACGACTTCCAGCCGAGCAACGCAAACTTCGGCCTCCTGCCGACAGAGCGAACAGGCAAACAGCACTCCCCGGACAGGGAGGAGTTCGCGCGCCGTTCGCTTGCGTGTGTCTCGCAAATCGCTGCTGGAGTGTCAGAGTGGACGACACGCGCATGACGGAAGCGCGGACCGAACGCGTGCCCCTAGCGCAGTGCGTTCCCACCTGCGGGACAGCGGATCAGCGTGGCTCCTATCTGGAGCTCAGTGACCGCGAATTCGAGCATCGTATCCGCCTGGCCTACGCACACTTGCAGTACTGTGACCTTTGCCCCGTAAAGTGTGGTGCATCCCGGCTATCGGGCAGGCCCGGTGTGTGTGGAGCGGCGCTCAGGCCGCGCGTGTTCGTGTGGAACATCCATCGTGGAGAGGAACCGCCCGTCAGCGGCTTACGAGGCTCCGGTACTGTGTTTCTGAGCGGATGCAATCTACGGTGCTGCTACTGCCAGAACTACCCGCTCAGCCAGCTCGGGCACGGGTCTGAGTACTCGGTTCCCCGGCTTGCGGCTGCGTTGAACGAACTCCAGCGGCGAGGGGCACACAACATCAACTTCGTCACACCGTCTCATCAAGTTGCCCAGATTCTGGCTGCGGTACTGATGGCACGGCGCCAGGGGCTCACCATCCCTCTCGTGTACAATACGAGCAGCTACGACAGTGTGGAGACGCTGGGGCTGCTCGATGGCATCGTGGACATCTACCTGGGAGACTACAGGTATACCGACGACGTGGTGGCGCACAACCTTTCAGGAGCGGCAGACTATCCAGCCGTGGCAAGGGCTGCGCTTGAAGAAATGCATCGCCAGGTTGGCGACCTCGTCGCGTGCGCCGACGGGACCTTCGTCCCGCACGGGCTCATTGTACGATATCTCGTTCTCCCGAGACTGACCAGGATGGCAAAGGACGTCTTCCAGTTTGTTCACGAGCGGCTTTCGGTCGATACGTACGTCAGCGTCATGACCCAGTACTTTCCCGCATACAAGGCATTGGACGGCGCTCGCGGTGTCGGCAGGAAGATCACGGAAGCCGAATTCGACAAGGTCATGAATGCATGGCACGCATCAGGGCTTGTTCACGGCTGGGTCCAGGAGCTGGACGGAGAGGGTGGCGCGTAGCCAGCGAGACAAGGCCGTCCAGCCGGAAGGAACGAACGCTCAGGTGCGACCGGCGACCTGAGCCGCAATACTCTCGAGGCAGTGCATGACAGCAACTCCCTCGCTCGCGACGCCAAGAAACACCGTCTTTCCCGCAAGTCCAAGGTCGGCAGTCATGTCGCTCACCGTCATGACATCGGGGGCATCGCGTTTGTTGAGCTGGATGACCACTGGAGTGTCGGACAGGTCCAGGTCCCCCAGGTCCTTCGCCATGTCAGCCAGGTTCCTGATGTTGTCTTGCCGCCTGTCGATACTCGAGTCGGCCACAAAGACGAGACCGTCGACAGCACGGAGAACCGTTTTCCCGGTGAGCCGATTGAGTCCCCGTCCCGGGACTGCATACAGGCTGAGGCGAGTCTCGAAACCCTTGATGGTTCCGAGCTCTGCAGGGAGAAAGTCAAAGAACAGGATCCGTTCCGTTCCAGTGACAATGGAAGTGAACTGGCCCCTGCCCTTCTCAGGGACTGTTTGGTAGATCCAACGCAAATTGGTCGACTTCCCGCTCATGGGGGGTCCGTAGTAGACGATCTTGAATGTGATTTGCGATGAGGCAGTATCGATGAGCGGCATGAGACAGAACGCCCTGCGCTAGAACAGGTTACCTTCGGCGTCCTGAAGCCCGCTTCTGAGGTCCTGTGGCGGTTCCTGGGGCTGCGTGCCCGTCAGTCCGTACAGTGTCGGCGTGATGGAGCTCGATATCTTCTTCGCCCAGAATCGTATAGCACCCAGAGGGGTCTTGTTGTCGAAGATCACTGCCAGAAGGGTGTTGGAGTCCACGAGCGAAATATGGATGCTGGTTTCCTTCCCCTGATGCAATGTGAGAGTGAACTCATGCTCGCCAACGAGCTTCGCCAAGTCACTCGTGGCTGAGAAGACACCTGCCGCAAGCGTCGATATGGCGGTCGCGGATTCCAGCGTGACTGCACCGCTCTTTGCAAGGAACTCACCATCTTTGTTGAGCAAGATGATATCCTTTGCCTGAGCGTCGACAAGGCAGTGAGCCAAGAGTTCGGTGATGGCATCGATATCGGTTGTCGAGTTGACGAGTATCGAACGCTGACCTTCCATCTATCCCTCCGAATTCTACAGTCTCACCGCGTTCCCGCAGGTCAACGATGTCACTGCACTCTGGGTCCCGGAAGACCCAGTTGCGCCCTGTCGGGAAAGCCGCTCGACCTGAGACAGTCGGATCACCCTTGACAGGGGAACCTGCGCAGGTCGCCTCTCGACTCCACTTTGCTCTCCGACCCCTGCACGGCCATGCTAGTTGAAATGAGCCGAAAATCAAGGTATGC
>JAUSAI010000217.1 GCA_030652945.1 Caldisericota bacterium
CCTTGCAGCAACCCAATCATCAGAGGTTTCTCAGATACGAACGAACTATCTGTCATCAACGTCGATCTTCCCCCCACCCCCTTTCCTCTCCGACATCACCTGCTGCGGGTGCCCGATACCGAGGGCTTCAGAAACCCTGGAGCACCTTCCCGCCGCGCCACTACAAACTGCCGGATGAATCCGGCAGTCGCGACAGTCAAGCAACCTAGAATCCGATTTCCCGGGCGGCTTCGGCCATGGTCCTGATGAGCAGGAACGAGGAGGTGGCGCCCGGATCCTGATGTCCGATACTTCGCTCACCGAGGTAACTTGCTCGCCCCTTTCTCGCCTGAATGGGAATAGTCCCCTTCATGCCAGTCTCGGCCGCTATCGACGCCTGTTCCAGCGCGTCCGCTGCCTTGGCCCCCCCTGCGAGTGCCTGTCTCAGTGCATCTACTGCCGGGGTCACCGCATCTACCATCGTCTTGTCACCAAGGTTCGCCTTGCCGCGCATCAAGATGCCCTTTAGCGCTGCTTCACCAGCGACGAGAAGGTCTCCGGGTTCAAGCTCCTGCTTTCCTGCAAGCGCCGTTCCTGCCTGCATGAAAGCGGTCCCGTACAGTGGTCCGCTCGCTCCGCCTACCGTCGTTATGAGAGTCATTCCACACGTCTTGAGAATGGCGCCTATGTCGGTGTCACCGAGGTCCGGCAGTTTCTTTGCGATAGCCTGGAAGCCACGGTCCATGTTGGTGCCGTGGTCTGCATCGCCTATTGCAGAGTCCAGTTCAGTCAGATACTCTTTGTTTTCGTGCAGAACGTCACACATCTTTGCCAGACACTTTACGACATCGCCTATGGTAGCGGGCATCCTCAACTCCTTCCTCATGTCACCAGTATTGAGCCAACACCGCCTGCTCCGCCTCCTGCCGTATTGCACTGCAAACGACAAGCAGGCGGTGTTGCATCGACGACTATTCTTTGCTAGCTTCTGCTCAGATTCCCCACCGCAGGCCAGGAGTCTTGACCGGTGCATCCCACAGCTCGACCATTTCCTGGTCGGCTCGGACAAGGGTGATGGAACAGCCCTGCATTTCGAGCGACGTGATGTAGGATCCGACGAGGTTGCGAACGATCTTCAAGCCCTTCTTCCCGCAAACCTCATGGAGCTTGCGATAGATGATCTGAAGTTCGATGTTCGGCGTACCGCCCATACCGTTGACAAAGGCGATGACTTGGTCCCCTTCCTTGAGCGCTTTGTTGACGAGAGTCACATCAACCCAGTCGCCCTTCTTGTCGTCCCATTCATGGACCGTCCGCGAGTAATCGCCGTCTTCGATGATAGAAAGAGCCATCATCTCGGTAAGCTCGTCGGCAGACTTGATCTTCATTCTGGTACGACCAGGTTCACCGTGGATGCCGATACCCATTTCGATTTCGTCGTCGCCAAGTTCAAAGGTCGGCTTCCCTGCGGCGGGGACTGTGCAAGAAGTAAGCGCCAGGCCCATACTGCGCCCGTTGGCGTTCACTTTGCGGCAAAGATCGGCCACCTTGCCGAGATCGTAGCCCTTTTCCGCGCCCGCGCCGGCAATCTTTTCCGCTATGACCGTGGCACCGACTCCGCGCCGTCCGGCGGTCCAGAGGCTGTCCTTGACGGCAACGTCGTCGTCAATCAGGATATTCTGGACTTTCATGCCTTCTGCACGAGCCAAATCGGCCGCCATTTCGAAGTTCATCACATCGCCCGTGTAGTTCTTGACGATGTAGAGAATGCCCGCTCCGCCGTTCACCTTCTTGGCGGCTTCGAGCATCTGGTCGGGCGTTGGAGAAGTGAAGACCTCGCCGGCACAGGCGGCGTCAAGCATGCCTTTGCCAACAAAGCCACCGTGCATGGGTTCATGACCACTGCCGCCACCTGAAATGAGCGCCACCTTGCCCTGTACGGGCGCGTCAGCCCGGTAGACAAACTTCGGCTCAAGATTGACCTTGATCATGCCGGCGTAGGACAGTGCCATCCCTTCCAGTTCTTCTTTTACAACATTCTCTGGCTTGTTGATCAACTTCTTCATGCTCTATCTCCTCCTGTTCCGGACCAAACTCAGCGTGCTACTTCTTCTCGGGGAGGTTCGGGGTGATGAACATGTCGTACGCGAAGATGCCCACGACGCCACCGATCAAAGGCATAAGGACGGGGGCGACGAGCCAGTAGATACCATCAAAGAGACCCTTTGTTCCGACAAGGGC
>JAUSAI010000235.1 GCA_030652945.1 Caldisericota bacterium
AAGCGCTGAATCTTCCGGGCCCGGGCCACGGTGAGCTTGTCTTCGTCGGAGAGTTCGTCGATGCCCAGAATGGCGATGATGTCCTGCAGGTCCTTATACTTCTGGAGGGTCTGCTGGACGTTCCGGGCCACGTAGTAGTGCTCCTCGCCCACGACTTGCGGGTCCAGGATCCGGGAGGTGGAATCCAGGGGGTCCACCGAGGGGTAAATGCCCAGTTCCGTCAGGGCCCGGGAGAGCACCACGGTGCCGTCCAGATGGGCAAAGGTGGTGGCCGGGGCCGGGTCGGTCAAGTCATCGGCGGGCCCGTAAATGCACTGAACCGACGTGACCGAACCTTTCTTGGTGGAGGTGATGCGCTCCTGCAATTCACCGAGGTCGGTGCCCAGGGTGGGCTGGTAACCTACGGCGGAGGGCATGCGGCCCAAGAGGGCCGACACTTCGGAGCCCGCCTGGGTGAAACGGAAGATGTTGTCGATGAAGAGCAGGGTGTCCTGACCTTCTTCATCCCGGAAGTATTCCGCCGCGGTCAGGGCGGTCAAGGCTACCCGGGCCCGGGCCCCGGGGGGCTCGGTCATCTGCCCGTAGATCAAGGCCGCCTTGGGCAGTACGCCGGAGTGTTTCATTTCCAGGTAGAGGTCGTTGCCCTCACGGGTGCGCTCACCCACGCCGGCGAACACCGAAATGCCGCCGTGGTGCATGGCGATGTTGTGGACCATTTCCATCATGACGACGGTCTTGCCCACGCCGGCGCCGCCGAACATCCCCATCTTGCCGCCCCGGGGGAAGGGAACCAGGAGGTCGATAACCTTAACCCCGGTTTCCAGCACCTTGACCGTGGTGTCCTGCTCCACGAAGGACGGCGCCAGACGGTGAATCGGCATATAGTGCTTGGCAACCACCGGACCCATACCGTCCACCGGGCGGCCCACGACGTTGAGCACCCGGCCCAGGGCCTCGTGTCCCACCGGCACCATGATGGGGTTACCGGTGTCTTTTACGGGCATGCCCCGTACCAGACCGTCGGTGGTGTCCATGGCGATGGTGCGGACCATGTTGTTCCCGAGATGCTGGGCGACTTCCACCACCAGGTTGTCTTCAATGTCGTCGATGGCCGGGTTGGTAATGAAAAGGGCATTTTTAATGGCCGGCAGTTTGCCTTCTTCGAATTCCACGTCCACTACCGGACCGATAACGCGGGCGATTCTTCCGATATTCATATGC
>JAUSAI010000218.1 GCA_030652945.1 Caldisericota bacterium
GTCTGCCGCCCAGATTGCCAAGATCGAGAATCTGCGCCAGATGATCATCGCCGGGACCCTCACGCCACCGGAAGACCCAGCCCCCGCCGCAGTCGGCGCGTGGAAAGCCCCTACGTCCTTCTAGACTCTGCTCTCACATCAGGTAAAGCCAACCCCCCCCCGGCCTTGCGCCGGGGGGTTTTGTGGATGCTATGCGAAGGCGTCTATCTGAATGGCAGGAAACGGCGAAGCCGGAAAACAAGAACACCCTCCCCGTACACCTGCAGGGAGGGTGTCCGCTAGGACTCTAGCGATCTCTTCAGGGTTTGAAGATGTTCCACCCACCCCGCTTCATCTGGAAGTAGAAGAAGGCTATCCAGACTACTGGAAAGATCACAGCGTTCCACACTCTTCCAACCTTCCAGAACATGATCTCGCTAAGAATGAGCGGCACAAAGAATACGGCCAGTCTGACCCAGTAGCGTGGCTGCTTCCTCTGACTCACCCCTGGCTTCTGCTCGACGTTGGATGCCGGCGTTTCTGCGGGTACGATGACGCCTTTCTTGCCCTGCACGTCTTTTGCCATGTCAGGTCCTATGACCCCTCGCTCTTCGCAGCGATGCTCCTGCTCGCCACCACGTCGATGCCGGTGCCGAGCGCGTTCTTGATGACGATGTCCCCGAACTTCACGGGAGCCGTGAGTTCGATTGTTCGGATTTCGGCCAGCAGGTCAAAAATGCGTGGCTTGGGAATCGGTGACTCGGTGTAGACCGGGGCAAGAGGATGGACGCCGCCCTTCACCCGGACCGTGGTCGTCACCATGCGCCGCGGGTCCTTCAGCTCCCCCGCCACATAGTCGACACCGCGTTTGCAGGTGTTGCCTTCGATCTTGACTGCAGTCCCGCCCTCGATCGTTGCGTCCAGGGCGCACCCCTGTGGACACGTGATGCAGATGAACTTCCTGTGTTCCTGCGCCATGTCAGCCTCCTTGTCGCTTGATAACCCGAACGCTTAGCTCGGATGCGCGTTGCACTGCATCGTAGGCAGACTGTGGAATGTCGATATTGACCATCTCACCCGGGCGCACGTAGAGTTCCGCCTTTCTGGTCACGCGCTCTTCGCCGTTCATGACTTCGACCCAGACGGGTTCCTCAATCGGGAGTGTCACGCGCATCTGCAGGCGTTGCACTGATTCCGCAAGGCTTTCTTTGTCCAGAGTATGAGGAACGATGTAGCGAACATTGTCTCCGGCTTTCATCTTCACACGCCGGCCATGGCGCTTTCGCTCCGAGATGGCGTATTCAGCAGCGTTCCGCCCACACAGCCACCCGGCTTGAGTCACCCAATCCACCAAGTCGTACACATGCACTACATTGCCCGCGGCAAAGATGCCCGGCACATTGGTCTGCATCTTCTCGTCGACAAACGGCCCGCCGGTGACCGGATCAAGTGAGACGCCTGCCTTGCGCGAGAGTTCGTTCTCGGGAATGAGCCCCACCGACAGCAGCAGCGTGTCACAGGGAATGATCTCCTCCGTGCCGGGTATCGGCTGGCGCTGTTCATCGATCTGAACCGATTCTATCGCTTCCACCCTGTCGTTCCCGATAATGCGCTTGACCGTGTGACGGAGCTGAAGCGGAATGTCATAGTCCATGAGACACTGTACATAGTTGCGAGTCAGGCCCGTCAGGAAGGGCATGATCTCCAGCACTCGTTCGACCTTGGCGCCCTCGAAGGTCAGTCTGCGCGCCATGATCATGCCGATGTCGCCTGAACCAAGAATGACGAAGCGCTTGCCAGGCATGTAGCCTTCGATATTGACAAAGCGCTGGGCTGTTCCCGCTGTAAACACACCTGCCGGCCTCGTTCCCGGCAAGGCGATCTGTGCCCGCGTCCGCTCGCGGCAGCCCATGGCAAGCACAAGAGCCCGGGTGTCCAGATCGACAAACCCTGACCACCTGCTTGTCGCAGACACATGCCGTCCACTGGTGACGTTGAGCGCCATCGCGTCCAGCAATGTATCGATGTGAAGCCCTGCAAGCTCATCGATGAAGCGTTGAGCATAGGCTGGACCCGGAAGGTCTCTCTTGAGTATCTGAAGGCCGAATCCATTGTGGATGCACTGCTGCAGAATCCCGCCCAGCTCTTGTGCCCGCTCGATGACGAGCACATCCTGAGCGCCTGTCTTCTTTGCCTCTATCGCCGCAGCCAGACCGGCAGGACCAGCGCCGATGACGATTACGTCGTATTTCTCCTTCAACACTGTTCTGCCTCCTTTTCCTTGGTCGGCCGGACAAGGAATTCTGATCCCTTGCCCTTCTTGCTGACTTCGAGCGGTGAGACGCCCAGTTCGCGGGCAAGAATCTCGACGACGCGCGCAGTGTCAAAACCGCCCTGACAGCGTCCCGTCCCCAGCCACGTGCGCCGCTTGACCGCGTCGTACGTGCGCGCAGGCACCGGCGCGTGTATCTCGGCAATGATTTCGCCCTCGGTCACATTCTCGCAGCGACAGATGATGCGCCCATAGCTCGGGTGACTCTCTATCAACAGCTTCTGCTCCACCGGCAGCATGTCACGGAAGCGTGGACGAGCCCTGCGTATGGGGTTCCACTCCGGCTTCTCCTCCAGCTTCTCACCAGCATCCTTGAGCAGTTCGACAACCCGGACAGCAATGGCAGGAGAGGAGGTAAGACCTGGCGACTCGATGCCGCCAAGATTGACCAGTCCCTCGACCTGCTTGGGGATCTCTATGATGAAATCCTTGTCGTACTTGACGTTGGGATTGGCGCACGGGGCATTTCCTCCCGGCCTGAGTCCGGCAAACTCAGCTATCGAATACCGAAGGCTGAGCGAGGGGATGAGGCTGAGCGCCCCCTGCCAGATCTCATCCATTCCCACGCGGGTAATGGAGCGGTCTTCCTTGTCCTCTATCTCCAGCGCGTTCGGTCCTATGATCGTATTCCCATGTACCGTCGTGGTAACCAGAATCCCCTTGCTCGTCGCAGACGGCACTGGGAAGAGCACATTGTTGATAGTGATCTCGGCTTTGTCGAAGACGTAGTACTCGCCCTTTCGTGGCGTGATCTTGAACTCCGGCCGCAGGCCCGCCTTGTGCATTACCACATCGGAATACAAGCCGGCACTGTTGACGACCCAGCGCGACCTGAAATCGCCGCGGTTCGTCCTGACACCGACGATGCGCGTTCCTTCCATGATGAAGTCCTGAAATGCAGTATCGGTCAAGAGAGTGACTCCGTTGACAACTGCATTCTCCGCTGCAGCAACCGCAACAGCAAAGGGGTCGCAAATGCCGCCGGTACTAGCCCAGAGAGCACCGCTTACGTCAGGATTGATGTTCGGCTCCCGCCGGCGCACGTCTGCCCCGTCGATGATGACCATGCCGGGAACCCCGTTCTCAAGCCCCTGCTGCCGCAGACCTTCCAGCTTGACGAACTCCTCCGCTCCTATGGCAACGACGTAATCGCCGCGCCTCTCAAAAGGGAAATTGAGCTCGCCTGCCAGCTGGTCGTACATCCGGTTCCCGGCAACGTTCATCTCTGCCTTCAACGTGCCTGGCTTGGGGTCGTACCCAGCATGGACAATTGCCGTATTCGCGGAGGACGCACCCATGCCGATGTCGGAGTCCTTCTCGATCAGAAGGACATCAAGTTTGAAGCGCGACAGCAGCCGGGCCACCATGCACCCGACCACGCCCGCGCCTATGATGATGACATCATGCTTTGTATTCGCCATATTCGCCATTCCTTTTTGCCCAGTATCGTCATTCCAGAGGGTAGAGCAGGAACACTGATGATGGACATTCACCAGACAAGAACGAGCCGCGACCGCCGGTCGCGGCTCGTTTCAGCTACAAGAAGTCTACAGCGATAGTCCTACTGCTTTATCCAGCCAAATGTGCGCTTGACGGCTTCAAGCCAGCCATCAAAGAGCTTGGCGCGCTTGGCAGTGTCCATCTTGGGCTCCCATGTCTTGTCCACGCCCCAGTTGGCGCGCAGATCTTCGACCTTGGCCCAGAAGCCGACTGCAAGGCCGGCTGCGTAGGCAGCACCGAGAGCGGTGGTTTCGGCTACCTTCGGACGGATGACGGGAACGCCGAGGATGTCCGACTGGAACTGCATCAGTGTGTCGTTGAATACCATGCCGCCGTCAACCTTGAGTGCGGTAAGCGGAACGCCGGAGTCCTTGTTCATGGCTTCGAGGACTTCACGAGTCTGATATGCGGTCGCTTCGAGTGCGGCGCGGGCGATGTGACCCTTGTTGACGTAACGGGTCATGCCAACGATGACACCACGAGCGTCGTTCTTCCAATACGGAGCGAAGAGGCCAGAGAATGCGGGTACGAAGTAGATACCGCCGTTGTCCTCGACAGTGTTGGCCAGCGCCTCGATGTCGGAGGACTTCTGGATCAGGCCGAGGTTGTCGCGCAGCCACTGGACCAGAGCGCCAGTGATGGCGATGGAACCCTCAAGTGCGTACACGGCCGGCTCTTTGCCGATCTTGTAGCCGAGCGTGGTAAGCAGACCGTTCTTGGAGGGAACGGGCTTGGTGCCGGTGTTGAGCAGCATGAAGCAGCCGGTACCGTAGGTGTTCTTGGCTTCTCCCGCGCTGAAGCAGGTTTGGCCAAAGAGAGCTGCCTGCTGGTCGCCAAGGTCGCCGGCGACAGGAATGCCCGCGAGTGCGCCAACGGCCGTACCATAGACTTCCGAAGAAGCCTTGATGTCAGGAAGCATGGAGCGCGGAATGCCCATCAACTTGAGGATCTCTTCGTCCCACTGAAGAGTCTCGAGGTTCATCAGCATCGTACGGCTGGCATTGGAGACGTCGGTGACATGAACGCCGCCATTGACTCCACCCGTCACGTTCCAAATGATCCAGCTGTCCATGTTGCCAAAGTACAGTTCGCCCTTCTCGGCCTTTTCCTTGGCACCAGCGACGTTCTCAAGAATCCACTTGATCTTGGGACCGGAGAAGTACGTGGCCAGGGGGAGTCCTACCTTGGCACGAAGGCGATCCTGTCCACCGACTTTTGCCAGTTCATTGCAGATAAGGTCGGTACGTGTGTCTTGCCATACGATGGCATTGTACACCGGCTTGCCAGTGATCTTGTCCCAGACGACTGTGGTTTCGCGCTGGTTGGTGACACCGACTGCCGCGAGGTCTTTGGCATCGACATGCGCTTTTGCAAGTGCGCCGGCGATAACCGCCTGAGTCGCAGCCCAGACTTCCATTGGATCATGTTCTACCCAGCCGGGCTTGGGATAGATCTGCTCATGCTCTTTCTGATCGATACCGACGACCTGTCCTGCATGGTCGAAAATCATGAAGCGAGTGCTGGTCGTGCCCTGATCTATTGCTCCTGCATACTTTGCCATGGTTATTTCTCCTTTGTCAACTAGTGCTACTTCTTCTCGGGGAGGTTCGGGGTGATGAACATGTCGTACGCGAAGATGCCCACGACGCCACCGATCAAAGGCATAAGGACGGGGGCGACGAGCCAGTAGATACCATCAAAGAGACCCTTTGTTCCGACAAGGGC
>JAUSAI010000219.1 GCA_030652945.1 Caldisericota bacterium
CCTTGCAGCAACCCAATCATCAGAGGTTTCTCAGATACGAACGAACTATCTGTCATCAACGTCGATCTTCCCCCCACCCCCTTTCCTCTCCGACATCACCTGCTGCGGGTGCCCGATACCGAGGGCTTCAGAAACCCTGGAACCAGGAAAAAACAGACGTGCAGAAGGCTGCACCCATCGGTCGCTCCACGATCACTGTGCACACGATAGCACATTCGGAAAAATGCGCAACACCGCCCAAACCGGAGTGCAAAGAGCCAGTGTAACCACTCCTACTCCAAGCCCAGCCGCTCCTTTGCCAGGAGCCTGACCGCTGCTGCACTCTCCAATGCCAGGCTTTCTCTGGCCAGGTCGCGCACTCCGGCAAGATCAAGCGTTCGCACGAGAGTCTTCGCTGCGGGTATCGATCCAGGAGCCATGCTCAGCTCCTTTACACCGAGTCCCAGCAGTATCGGAATCGCCACGGGGTCGCCAGCTAGTTCTCCGCAAACGCCAACCCATTTGCCGACTTCGTCGGCGCCGCGTACGGTCCGGTCTATCAACCGAAGAACGGCCGGATGGAGAGCATCCTGCAGGTAGGCTACGTCGGCGTTGCCGCGCTCAGCGGCCATCGTGTACTGCGTCAGGTCATTGGTGCCGATGCTGAAGAAGTCCACCTCGCGGGCGAATACTGGTGCAAGAAGTGCTGCTGAGGGTATTTCCACCATGATGCCAACATCGACCTTCGGAGCAGTCGTGATTCCGATTCGCAGTACTTCTTCCCGGGCTTCCTCCAGCAAAGCACGTGCGCGACGCAGTTCTGCAATGTCTGCAACCATGGGGAACATGATCTTGATGTTGTGACCTGCTGATACTCGCAGGATTGCCCTCAACTGAGCTTTGAAGAATTCCGGCATGTCCAGACAGAGCCGAAGTGCACGTTTTCCGAGGAACGGATTCTGCTCTTCCTTCTGCGGCAGATAGGCCAGTGGCTTGTCACCACCCACGTCCAAGGTCCTGATGATAAGCGGACGGTCTTCCATTAGTTCGGCAATTTCCCGGTAGGCTGCACACTGCTCTTCTTCTTCCGGCCTATCGAGGCGGTCCAGAAAGAGGAACTCTGATCGCAAGAGCCCGACGCCGTCGGCCCCGGAATCCAACGCCGTCCGCGCATCAATTGCAGAGCCGATATTGGCCACGATCTCCACAGCAATCCCGTCTCTGCTGATGGCAGGAGCGCGGCTTGTCTGCCGCGCAAGTTCCTGTCGGTTGCGCCACTCAACGGCCTTCTCCCGGTAGGTGCCAAGAACCTGCGCGGACGGAGAAATCCAGACCTGTCCTGTGGATCCGTCCACCGCCAGGGGTGTTCCTTCGGCAATTTCGCCGAGGGCTTTGCCACAGCCGAGAACCGCAGGGATGCCCAGCGTTCGCGCAAGTATCGCGCTGTGCGATGTGGGGCCGCCCGTCTCGGTACAGACTCCGAGCACCATTGCGCGGTCGAGCCGCGCCGTATCGGAGGGGGACAAGTCCTTGGCGACCAGAATCCCGGGGGATGGCATGTTCAGAGCGGCCGCCCCTCCACTCAACTGAATGAGCACCTGCCGGCCGATATCCACCACGTCTGCGGCCCGAGCGCGCATATAGTCGTCTTCGATCTTCCGATACTCGACAACCGTGACCTGGATTGCCTCGCTCCACGCCCATTCAGCGTTCTTGCGTCCGTCGAGAATAGCGAGCCGAGCCTCCTCCAGAAGATCCGGATCGTTCAAGAACATGAGGTGGGCATCAAAAATAGCTGCATCGTACTCTGTCGCAGACTTCGCTACCTGCCGGCGCAGCTGCCGGGTCGACGCTCGAACGACTTCCAGGGCCTTCGACAAACGATTCCATTCTACCTCAGGGTCATCGATGGTGTGCTGGATGACTTCTGGTTCCACCAGTTTCAAGACGATCGCTGGACCTGCCGCGTAGCCTGGCGAGGCGGGAATGCCAATGAGCCCGCCGTCAAACCTGTTGCCGCTGGATTCGGCGGGTGCCACCTGGACCTTCGCCGCAGGCACTTCTGGTTCTTCGACTTCGCCAAAGTCACTCTCGGCTGCCTTCTTCAGCGCACCGATTGCTGCGGAAGCATCCGGCCCCTCCGCCCACACGCGAATCGTCTCGCCGCGCCGCAAACCCATGCTGGCAACCGCATTGATGCTCTTCGCATTGGATCGCTGCGTTTCCCTGTCCGTTCGAGCAAGTTGGATGTTCGATGCGAAGCGTCCGGCTGTCTGAACGAAAGTCGCCGCGGGGCGCGCGTGAAGGCCGAGCCTGTTCCGTATCTCAATAGTCGTGTCCGCGGTGATGCCTGGTACGGTCTCTGAACTCGGCGGTGCCTCGGTTGCGTTGTTGTCCTCGGGCACCGAAAGTTGGCAAGCCTTGTTGCCAAGGGAACCGAGCGCTTCCGCCCCAACTTGCTCCAACGTTCCGCCAAGGCTTGCCTGCACTGCTGCAGAAACAGCGCCTTCAACGATGGGGGCCGAGCTCAACACGAATTTGACCCTCTTGTCGGGTGGCAGAAACTCGAGGGCCATCTCCGCGCTCAAGACCGCACTGCCCATATCCATCAGCACGAGTACGCCATCATCGCTGTACGCCTCCAGCATCGCCTTGGCTATCTCCTCGGCGTTGGTCCCAAGTGGAGAGCTCTCATCGCCGGTGCCAGCTGCTGTCGCGATGATCAGGGGTGCCTTCTGTGTCATGAGCCGCGCAAGCTCGGCTGCTCCGCGTGCAAGAGAAGGACTGTGGGAGACAAGAACCAAGTTCACCATGCCTTCACCCCCCGGTCAGGCTAGTTGACTGCAACGACTGCTCTGTTGCGACTATAGCGAACATGATGCAAAAGTCCAGTCTTGAGCCTGGCAGGACCCGTTGATGCGCATTCGGCTTGGTTTGATGCGGCTTCTTGACTTTCTGCCGCAATGCCCCGATAGTATACGCTAGTGACGAAGCTGGGAGGGCCGGGAGGTGAGATCATCAGACGCATAGCAGTCGTCGAGGATGACGCGGATATCCGCGAGCTCATCGGTCTGTATCTGCAACGGGAATCCCTCGAACCTCTGTTATTCGCTTCTCCCGTCAGGTTTCTTGCATGGCTCGACGCCCAGCCAACACCACCCGACCTGCTTGTTCTTGATCTCATGATGCCAGAGCTTTCCGGCGTCGACGTCATCAGGGACGTGCGTCGCCGTCCGTCATGTTCAGTCATGCCCATCGTGGTCTGCAGTGCACGCACGACCGAGAGCGACGTCATCCTGACCCTTGGGATCGGCGCGGATACGTTCATCAAGAAGCCCTTCAACCCTCGGGAAATGGTGGCCCAGGTCGCTGCAATGCTGCGCCGTCCGTCGAGTGAGGTGGCAGTTCCACCCGTGGTCTCCATAGGAGTCCTGGCGGTCGACTCGAGCCGAAAGGCTGTCACCGTCAAGGGGAAGCGAGTCGAGCTCACTCCCACTGAATACCGTATCGTCGCGGTACTTGCGGAACGCAGCGGCACCGTCGTCTCGCGCGAGGACCTTCTGCGCACTACGGGTGAAGCCGATATGGACGGCAGGTCCATCGATGTCCATATGGTGAGCATTCGTCGCAAGCTTGGGTCGGCGGGGTCTCTCATACGGACGTCGCGGAGTTTCGGCTACTACATTGACGAGGAGCCTTCGTGAGCTGGCGCCCTTCTTCCTCATGGAGGCTTCTACGGGCTGGCCTGCTCATTGTGTCACTGCTTCTCGTGTCGGCAGCGGCCACGATTGTCCATGCAATCCGTACAACCGCTGACAGTACCGAAGTGCGCACTCTCCACACTACTGCGGTTCTGCTGGCTGAGCGTTATCGCGAAGCCGTCCGGAGCGGTGGTCCTGTTGAGGCTGCCAGCCAGAGTATCAGGAACCTTGGTCTTCGCTGCACCCTTCTGCAAGCAGACGGTACGGTCCTTGCCGACTCTGCGTTCAATCCCTCCCTTCTTGCGAACCGACTCTTTGACCCGGAAGTGCAGGAAGCTCTGGTCAGCGAATATGGCGTTGCCGTTTCGTACAGGATCGAGTCCCAGACGCGCGAGCGAGTCGTCTGTGTTGCTATCAGAGGAAACGGCTCTGTCATAGGCTTCGCCGAAGCGAGCAGTCCAGCTGTACTGCCTTTCGAGACCGCAGAAGGACTCATGGTACGCTCTCTGCTGGTTCTCCTGATATGCGCAATTGCCTGCTCTTCTGCAACCTTCGGGCTTGCGCGGTCTGCAGTGCGTCCACTCGCCGAGCTGTCCAATGTCTTTGAGCGGCGTTCCCTTGCGGAACTAGCCAGCCTGGCCATGCGGGCCGACGCCAGTGAGATGGGACGACTGCAGCTCGCTGCCTATCGCCTGCTTCAAGAGAGCAACTCTCTGCTTGAGCGCGAACAGCATCAATCGGAAGCATTTGCTGCCGTTCTGGAGTCGGTTCCCCAAGCTATTGCCATCCTGGACGACCAAGCCCTCGTGGTTTCTGCCAACCATCAGTTTCGGCAGATATTCGGCAATGGCCACGCTGACCCTGTCGGTCGCCATGTTGTCGAGCTTCTAGCACTGCCACCGCTGCTGTCGGCCATCGACCAGTGTCTCAAGAACGGAGTGCCGCAGAGCGTTCTCGCCGAAGACGGGGGGAAGTACTTCACCGGAAGGATTCGGGTACTGGACGAACTGGTCGGCGCCAAACGACGATTTCTTGTCGTTGTGGAGGACATCACCGAAGCGATGTCGCTGGCACGCATCAAGGCGGACTTTGTCACCAATGCCTCTCATGAACTCAAGACACCCCTCACGGCAATGAAAGGATATGTGGAGCTGCTCAAGGAAGATCCGGGAAACGAACGGTACCTGGGCATCGTCGAGCGCAACCTGGATCGGCTCATCGCACTGACATCCGACATCTCGTCACTCTCACGCCTCGAAAACGTAGAACCGGAATTCGGGGTGGTCGATGTGTCTGAACTCCAGCATGACCTGACGGAGCTCTTTCAACATCAAGCTCAGGCGACGGGAATCCCTTTGGTCTTCTCGATTGCAGACGATGCCCGATTCGTGCGCGGGGACAAACTCATGCTGCTTCAGCTGTTCATCAACCTGATCGAGAACAGCTACCGGTTTACCGAACGCGGACGCATCGACGTCTCAGCAACTGTCGACGGTGATGCTGTCGTTTTCGTCGTCCGTGACACCGGCGTCGGGATTCCCGAACAACAGATACCTCGCATTTTCGAGCGGTTCTACTCTCGCGACCGCCTCCATGGCAGAACAGGGACCGGCCTGGGCCTTGCCATCGCGAAGCGCGTCGTCCTTGCCCATGGTGGCACGATCGCCGCCGACAGCCCGAGGGGTGCAGGTGCAGCATTTACTATCCGTATCCCCAGAGGAGCGCACAGCGCCATGCAGACTACATCCAAGAACCGATTAAAGGAGGACTCGTGAAGCGCCGAACCGTGCTCGCTCTCTCTGCAGTGATCATAGCCGCACTTGTTGCCGCGCCTGCCTGCAGTCCGGCATCGCTCGTTCCCGTCAGCGATATTGCCATTGCAGGATCGACATTCGCTGAGCCTTTGTATGTCAAGCAGTTTGACGCGTGGTACCAGAAGACGCAGGTCAAGACCGTCTACGGCGCCATTACCTCTGCTGGTGCCATTCGTGCGCTCCAGGACCGGACTGTCGACATCGGAGCGACTGACGTATTGTTGTCCGCCGAGGAACAGACACAGCTGCCGTTCTCGGTTCTCCACATTCCAACGTGCCTCGGGGCTGTTGCTGTTTGTGTCAATCTGCCGGGGAACCCGTCACTCCGATTCGATGCCGCTCTGCTCTCCGCGGTCTTTCGCGGCGACGTCAAGAACTGGAACGACGCCCGCATTGCCTCCTTGAACCCGCTGGTCGTCCTACCCGACAAGCCTGTCGTCGTGGTGCACAGAGCAGACAGCTCGGGAACGACTGCTGTAGTCACAACGTACCTTTCTGCTGTCGACGAGGTCTGGCGGGAGAAGGTTGGCGCCGACCGCATCGTTCAATGGAAGAGCGGTATCGGTGGAAAGGGCAACGCGGGCGTGACTGCTCTGATACGTCAGACGAGCGGTTCCATCGGCTATGTCCAGTACGCGTATGCGGTAGAGGCTGGTCTGAACTGTATTGCCCTCCGCAACCGCGCTGGAGCCTTTGCTGAGCCCAGTGTAGCGTCCATTCAAGCAGCGGTTCCCGCGGATATGCCCTCGAACCTTCAGACGACGCTGCTGGACCGGGCGGGCGACTCGACCTACCCCATCGTCAGTTTCACATGGCTCGTCCTCTACCGTGAGCAGTCCTATGACAATCGGCCTCGTGCAAGGGCACAAGCCATCCACAGCCTGCTCAAATGGCTTCTCGGAGAGGGGCAAACCTTGGCAGAGCCCTTGTCGTACGGATCACTGCCGCCTGCAATCCGCAAGGCTGCACTACAGATCGTTGAACAGATGACGTGGCAGGGGGAAGCCGTCAACTAGGATCTTCCGGTGTCGGACGACGCGGGGTCCTGAGCGGCGTCGCTACTCGCTGCAGAACGACCTGCAAAGAGGTCTCTCCAATTGTCTTTACACAACCTTTACATGTCTCATGTGTATTCTTAGCGCGCGTCGGTATGCTGAGCTCGCAGGGTCTGTCTCACGGCCCAAACTATTGGAGGAACATATGCGCACTTCTCGTCTCCACCGCGTTTGCCTTCTTCTAGCCGTCTTTCTCATTGCCGCCGTTGTCGCTGCTGGCTGTTCACCGTCCGGGGGCGGCGGCGTGAAGGAATTGTCGGGCGCTGGCGCGACCTTCCCCTATCCCCTCTACTCCAAGATGTTCGACGTTTATGAGAGTGTGTCGGCCGTGCGCGTCAACTACAACGGCATCGGCTCCGGCGGTGGCATCAAGGCTCTGACCGACAAGACCGTTGACTTCGGTGCCAGCGATGCCTTCCTGACAGATGAGGAAGAGCAGGCCATGGGGGCTCCGGTTCTACACATCCCCACCTGCATCGGCGCCGTGGTCCTTTCGTACAATTTGGACGGGAACCCCGACCTGAAGCTTGATTCAGCGGTCATCGCGGGCATCTTCATGGGTTCCGTCAGGAACTGGAACGACCCCGCCATCGCGGGGCTCAACCCCGGCGTCACCTTGCCCGACCTCGCGGTTACCGTCGTCCACCGTTCGGACGGTTCGGGGACAACGTCGATCTTTACCAACTACCTCTCGATGACGAGTCCTGCATGGAAAGAGAAGGTCGGCGCCGGCAAGTCAGTTGCATGGCCCGCCGGAATCGGCGGCAAGGGCAACGACGGTGTCGCCGGCCTCGTGAAGCAAAACAAGGGTTCCATTGGCTACATCGAACTCGTCTACGCAATCCAGACGGGGATGCCATATGCGACGGTCCTGAACGCTGCAGGAACCTTCGTGACGCCGACGCTGGCCACGGTCGCGGCCGCTGCCAACGTCCAACTCCCTGCTGACCTCCGCGTTCTCATCGTCAACAGCCCGGAGTCGACAGCATATCCCCTGAGTGCATTCACGTGGATACTCGTCTACCAGGAACAGCACTATGCTGACCGCTCACTGGACCAGGCAAGAGCCCTGAAGAACCTGCTCACCTGGATGCTCGGGGATGGCCAGCAGGTGAATGAAGGACTCTCGTATGGGCGCCTTCCTGAGGCAGCCGTCACCAAGGCACGCGCACTCCTCTCCTCGATGACGTACGATGGAACGCCTGTCCGCTGACAGCCGCAGGGAAAAGGTACGGGAGGCCGCCTACAAGACGGCGACAACGGTTGCGGCCGTCGCGCTGGTCGCGACTATTGCTCTCTTCCTTGTTCAGCTGGCCACTGCGTCGCACGCATCATGGCGTGCGTTCGGTCTGAGGTTCCTGTGGACCACCGAATGGAACCCCGTCACAGAACAGTTTGGCGCGCTGCCGATGATTGTAGGAACGCTCGTCACCGGATTCGGCGCGTTGGCCATATCAACCCCGTTTGCCCTGGGTATCGCGATCTTCCTCGCTGACTACGCGAGCAAGAGGGTGACAGAGCCGTTCAAGTATCTCATCAGCCTGCTCGGCGGCCTGCCGTCCGTCATCTTCGGCCTCTGGGGACTCATTGTGCTCGTCCCCAGGATAGGCCGCCTCGAAGTGTGGTTCGGAACGCTGGTCCACAGTGAGGCGCTGGTTCAAGCTGGAACGACCGGTGTCGGCTTGCTGTCGTCCGTTGTGTTGCTTGCCCTGATGATCCTCCCCTTCAGTTCGTCCCTCATCCTCGAGTCGTTGCTCCTTGTTCCTACGGAGTTGAAAGAGGGTTCCCTGGCGCTGGGGGCGACCCGATGGGATACCATCCAGTCCATCGAACTGCCTTTTGTCCGCAAGAGTACTGTTGGCGCTCTTGTCCTTGCCCTCGGACGTGCGCTGGGAGAAACCATGGCTGTCACGATGGTCATCGGCAACGGGATGCGCATGCCGCGAACCCTGTTCGATCCGGCGAATACCCTGGCCTCGGCCATCGCAAATCAGTTCCTCGAGGCGACGTCCCCCCTCTACGTGAGCGCTCTCACTGAGCTCGCTCTCATCCTGTTTGTCATCGCCATCGTTATCAATATTGGCGCACGCGTCATCCTGCGGCGGGGAGTTCAGCAGCGATGAGCTTCCGGAAGCTCAAGAATGCCACGATGGGGATGCTGGTAGCGGCAACGGCCCTGCTCATCATCGCCATCCTGGTCATCATTCTCTGGCACATCTTCATCTCTGGAGCCAAGTATCTGAACTGGGACTTCTTCACGCGAGCTCCCGCTTCCGTTGGCGAATCCGGCGGTGGCGTGGTCAATGCCATCATCGGCACGTTCCTCATCACCGTCGTGGCGGCAGCCATCGGCACGCCGTTCGGCATGCTCGCGGGCATCTACGTGTCCGAGAATCGCGGAAAGCGATTTGCTGACATCGTCCGCCTGTGCGCCGACGCACTCCAGGGAGTTCCATCGATCGTCATCGGCATCTTCGGCTACACCTTCATTGTTGCACGTTTCCGCAGCTACTCCGCAATTGCGGCCAGCATCTCCCTGGCGTTCATGTTCGTCCCGACGACAGCCCGCGTGACGGAAGAAGTCCTGAATCTCGTTCCCTCGAGCCTGAAGGAAGCCGCATACGCCCTGGGGGCACGCCCCAGCAGCGTCATCTGGAATGTGAGCATCAAGACCGCCGCCGCCGGCATTACGTCAGGCCTTCTGACTTCCATGGCCCGCATTGCGGGGGAGACCGCACCTCTCCTGTTCACGGCGTTCGGCAGCCGCTACATCGAATGGAACATGAGTCGACCAATGGCAGCGCTTCCCCTCCAGATCTTCATCTATGCCGGCAGCCCCTATCCAAGTCTCCAGCAGCAGGCGTGGAGCGCTGCTTTTGTCCTGGTCCTCCTCATCCTGCTGCTCCAGTTCAGCGCGAGGCGCCTGATTTCCCGCATCCTGCGCATCCATACATAAGGACGGTCCGGATGAATGAATCTGCGTACGCTCTCGAAACAAGGAACATCAGTGCCTGGTACGGAAAGGATCAGGTCCTGTTCAATGTCAGCGCACAAATCCCCGAAAAGAAGGTGACAGCCGTCATGGGTCCGTCGGGGTGTGGGAAGACGACATTCGTCCGCACCCTGAACGGACTGCATCAGACGAACCCTCAAGCGCGTGCCACAGGTACGATCCTCCTTCACGGCGTCGATACGTCAACGCTGGACATCGTCGACGTGCGCAAGCGCATGGGGATGGTATTCCAGCGCCCCAATCCATTCCCGACGATGACGGTCTACGAGAATGTCCTTGCGGGCTACTACCTCACCGGGTGCCACTTGTCGCGGCAGAAAGGGGACGAAATCGTCGAAACCACCCTCAAGAAGGTCGGGTTGTGGGACGAGGCGCAGAACAAGCTGTTCAAGGCTGGGACTTCCCTCTCTGGGGGTCAGCAGCAGCGCTTGTGCATCGCCCGCGCGATCGCCATGGAACCCGAAGTCATTCTGTTCGATGAACCGACCAGTGCACTCGATCCGAAAGCGACAGCCGTCATCGAGGAACTGCTGAGCAACCTCAAGACGGAGTATACGATTCTGTTCGTCACACACGGCCTCCAGCAGGCCGCCCGTATCTCCGATTTCGTGGGGTTCTTCATGCTGGGTGAACTAGTGGAACTTGGCGAGACGAAGAGGATCTTTGTCACGCCTCAGGACAAGCGTACCGAGGACTACCTGTCCGGAAAGTACGGGTAGGACAAAGGAGACTGTGATGCTGGAAGAGAAGCTTCAACCCATCAAGGAACACCTGTTCGCCTTCAGTGCTCTCGCGGGATCGATGTTCGAGAAGGGCATCCGTTCCCTTGCGACCAAGGACGAAGCCCTTGCCCGGGAGGTCGTGGACGTCGACGAACCCCAGGCAAACGAGTACGACCACGCAATCGAACGCGAAACCATCAACTTCATCGCCCTCTATCAGCCAGAGGCGCGGGTGCTCCGCGAGGTCTACATGTATGCCAAGATTGGGAG
>JAUSAI010000238.1 GCA_030652945.1 Caldisericota bacterium
TTGCAGAGATCGGGGTGACACGGACATTTCAGAACCTCAGCATCTTCCCTAGCATGAGCGTTCGCGAGAACATCCTGGTAGGATTGCACAGCAAGTCTCGAAGCAGCTTCACGAGCGAACTGCTGGGACTTGCCCGCGAACCCACCAAAGAGCTGGCGGAAACACTCGACTTCTTTGGGCTGACTGCCCTTTCCCCTGCATATGCAGTCGTACTGCCCTATGGGACGTTGAAGATGGTCGAGCTGGCACGTGCGTTCATAAGTCATCCACGCCTTGTGCTGCTTGATGAGCCAGCCGCAGGCATACCGACGTCGGAGAAGGGCGCACTCAAGGCAATCATTCGGAAAATGCGTGATGCCGGGACGACGGTGCTTCTTGTGGAGCATGATATGGAACTAGTCATGGACATCTCTGACTCGGTCACGGTCATGGACTTCGGCGAGAAGATCGCGGAAGGAACGCCGGCGCAGGTGTCCGCAGACAAGCGTGTCATCGAGGCCTACCTTGGGGAGGAAGTCCATGCTGCGAGTTGACCAGGTTGTCTCAGGGTACGGGCCCATTGACGTCCTGAATCACGTCAGCATCAGTCTCGAGCAGGGGGAGATTGTCGCCGTGCTCGGCGCAAATGGAGCAGGCAAGACGACTCTGCTTCGGACCATTACGGGGCTCATCCGTGTGCGCAAGGGCTCGGTGACGTTCGGCGACAAGGTCCTGAATGGACTGTCACCCGCAGAGGTCGTCAAGTGTGGCATCTCCCACGTTCCCGAGGGGCGGCACATCTTTCCCGACCTGACTGTCGAGGAGAACCTGCTGCTGGCAGCCTACTCCATGCCGCGCAGTCAGCAGAAGAACAGACTGGATGCGTTGTATGCGATGTTCAGTATCCTTGCTGAACGCCGCAGGCAGGCCGGCGGCACCCTGTCCGGTGGTGAACAGCAGATGCTGGCATTGGCCCGGGGGCTCATGCCGAACCCTCGCCTGATGCTGTTGGATGAGCCGTCCCTGGGCCTTGCACCAAAGATCATCGGTACGGTGTTCGATACGCTGGCCCGTCTGCGTGAATCCGGCGTCTCCATCCTGCTGGTCGAGCAGAACGCCAAGCGATCCCTGGAACTGGCTGACCGTGCATACGTTCTCGTGACAGGACAGGTGGCTCTTGAGGGGACCGCACGTGACCTTACCGGGAACGAAATGGTGAAGCAGCTTTACCTTGGAGGGACCCGATGAGCGTCGACATCTTCCTGAACCTGACCATCCGAGGGCTGACGACCGGGGCAGTATACGCGCTGGTCGGGATGGGCATCGTCCTCATTCTGCAGACGACTAACGTCATGAACTTCGCGCAGGGGGACAGCGGCATGTTCATCACGTACCTGGCCTTCTTCATGATAACGACAGCCAAAGTCCCCTATTCGCTCGTTCTCATCCTGGCCATTCTCGCCGGAGCGGTCATCGGGCTGATTGTCGAGCGCTTCATGATGCGGTCGGTACGTTCACGCTCTCACCTCTCGCTCATCATGCTGACGCTGGGTCTGTCACTGCTGTTCCAGGGACTTGCTGCATTCCTGTTCAAGACGGAGCCCCGCCTGTTTCCGCCTCTTGTATCGGGCGACCCCATCAAGATCGGGCCGGTCGTCCTGGGCAGGCAGGACATCGTGGTTCTGCTGGCGGCGATTGTCACGTTTGGGATCCTGTACCTGTTCCTCTACCGGACCAAGCAGGGCGCGGCGGCTCGCAGCATCTCACAGGACGAATACGCGGCGCGTGTCCTCGGGATCCCCACTCCCTCCATCTACATGCTTGTCTGGGCCATTGGAAGCGCGATGGCGGGTCTGGCAGCCCTGCTCATCGTCCCCAGATTCTCACTGGAGCCATCGTTCATGGGTCTCATCCAGGTGAAAGCCTTCACAGCCATCGTCCTGGGAGGCATGGGTTCGGTGTTCGGCGCTGCCGTCGGCGGACTCATCATTGGCGTCGTGGAGAATCTTGTGGCATATCAATTCCCGGCCATCAAGGACAGTTTCATGCTCATCGTCATCGTCATTGTCCTGCTGGTTATGCCTCAAGGCCTGTTCGGCAAGCGTAGCCAAAGGAGGTTCTGATGACTCCTTCCAGGTTGAGGCGTCTGATGGTCAACAGTTCTATCGCAGCGCTTGTCCTTCTTCTCCCGCTCGTCTTCAGAACGAGGCCGTCGATCATCGGGTACCTGAACATCGCCATGCTGTATGCCATCGCGACGCAGGGACTCAATCTGCTCATGGGGTTTGGCGGTCTCGTCTCGCTGGGGCACGCAGCATTCATGGCTATCGGGGGCTACACGGCGGCAGTGCTGGTGATGACGTACAACGTGAACATGTTCTTGGCCATTGTTGCCGGTGTGGCAACAGCCGGAGTGTTCGGGCTCGTCATCGGCTTTCCATCACTGCGCCTCTCCGGGTTCTACTTGGCTGTCGCGACGATGGCACTTGGGAGTTCCGTTGCCGATGTCATCAAGAGACTCGAGATCACGGGTGGTGACTATGGCCTTATCAACATCCCGTCGCTTCGGCTCGGGGGCTGGGAACTTGCCAGCGAGGCGTCCAGGTACTACGTCTTTGCCGGCATCGTCGTCGTGGTATTCCTGGCTGTCCGCAACTTCCTGAGAAGTCGTAGTGGACGAGCAGTCCGTGCTGTGCGCGACTCCGAGATGACGGCTGCTGCGATGGGCGTGAACGTTGCGGCGTACAAGCTCGTGACGTTCGTCTTTGCCGCATGCATTGCAGGGCTCTCGGGTGCCCTGTACGCCTTTACCATCTCGTATCTCCATCCGATGAATTTCGGGCTCGTGTTCTCCATCGAGCTCCTTTCGATGAGCATCATCGGCGGGCTGGGTACGATCATAGGCCCCATTCTGGGCGCAGTGTTCTGGGTCATGCTGCCAATCGTCATTGGTGGCAGGATGGAGTACTTGTCGACCGTCATTTTTGGTCTCAGCATCATCGGTTCAGTCATGTTCTTGCCCAAAGGCCTGTCGGAATTGGTCACGCGCATACAGACGCGTCTGAAGCTGTAGCGGTGCCGGTTCCGGAAGAGAATCTATCCTGAGCAACAAAGGGGGACACTGTGAGTGTTGGGATTCTTGGAAGTTATAGCAGCAGGTTCGGCAAGCTGGAGAACTCAAGCATCTACGATCTCATCGTCGAGGCTGGACGCGGAGCGATTGCAGATGCAGGCATTGCTGCGAAGGAGATTGACGGCATTTGGGTTGGAAACTACAGCGCAGGTGCCTTCAACAACCAGGAGCATCTTGCGGCATGGGGCGTGGAGATCGATCCGGCAATGCTCTACAAGCCTTGCATGAGGACAGAGGTGGCTTGTGGGTCTGGCTCTGCTGCCGTCCGTGGCGCACGCTTGGCAATCGGTGCCGGGGAAGCGCGATTTGTGCTGGTCGTGGGGGTCGAGAAGATGACGACACTCGATCGGGACGGCGTTACACATGCGCTTGCCATGGCATCGTACTGGCCAGAGGAGGGTAGCAAGGGCATGACGTTCCCCGGCTTGTTCGCAATGTGGTCTCGGGCATATCGAGACCACCACGGCCATTCAGACGAGGATATGGACCTGTGGCAAGCCATGGTTCACGCCAAGAACCGCGACAACGCCACGCACAACGAATTGGCGCATATGTACACGAAGCCGAGCAGCCTTGAGTTTGCCCTGCACGTTTCCGACAAGAACCCCGTGGTCGCCGATCCCCTCAAGCTGACTGATTGCTCGCTCGTCAGTGACGGAGCTGCGGCGATGGTGCTCGGACCTGTGGAAGATGTCAAGGTTCTCAAGGAACGGGTTGTCGAGATCTCGTCGCAGACGCTGGTGACCGACCACATGCAATCCGGCAACCGAGAGCTGTGGCACAACATCGCCGGTCGGATGGCCATCGAATCAGCGTACCGCAAGGCGGGCATGACAGCTCAGGATGTCGATTGTGCCGAGGTCCACGACTGCTTCACGATCAACGAGCTTCTGACGTACGAGGCCATGGGCTTGTGTCCTGAGGGCGAAGCAGGCCGGCTCATCCAGCAGGGTGGTGTTGTGCAGGCGGACGGCAGATGCCCTGTGAACCTGAGCGGCGGCCTCATCGGCAAAGGCCACCCGGTGGGGGCCACCGGCGTGTCGATGCACGTCTACGTCACACGACAGCTCGAGGGAAGGCCGCTGGGACTGGGCGCCGCGAGTCCGGAGGTCGGGCTCGTCGTCAACGTCGGAGGCTCAAACGTCAGTAACTTCGCATCAGTATTGAAGCGAGTCAAGTAGAGGGGGATCGGGATGGCACAGGGATATGGATTGCAGGGCAAGGTCGTCATTGTCACGGGTGGTGCCGCAGGAATCGGGCGTGCAACTGCTATGCGCTTTGCAGTGGAAGGAGCGCGGGTTGCCATTTGGGACATGAATGCTGAAGGCGGGGCCGCAGTGCTCGCAGAACTGAAATCGATGAACATCGAGGCGATCTTCCAGCAGGTCAACGTGGCTGAAACGGAGGCTGTCGAGAAGGCAGTCGCAGAGGTCATCGGGACGTGGGGCAGGGTGGATGTTCTCGTGAACAACGCTGGTATCACGCGCGACGGCCAGCTGGTGAAGTACAAGGACGGTGCAGTCGCCGGGACGATGTCGGACGCCAGCTTCGACGCCGTCATAGGCGTGAACCTCAAGGGTGTCTTTGTCACGACGCGAGCGGTAGTGCCGTACATGATCAAGCAGGGAGGCGGCGTCGTCCTGAGTGCCAGCTCCGTGGTTGCTGCGTACGGGAACTTCGGCCAGACGAACTACGCTGCCACCAAGGCAGGACTGATAGCGATGACGAAGACGTGGGCGCGTGAGCTGGGCAAGTACGGGATACGCGTGAACGCAGTCGCCCCAGGGTTCACGATGACGGACATGGTCGCTGCGATGCCCGAGAAGGTGCTGGAAGGAATGGTCGCCCACACGCCCATGGGGCGCATCGGGGCCCCCGAGGACATCGCGAATGCGTACGCGTGGCTTGCGAGTGATCAGGCGTCATTCGTCCACGGCACGACACTGTGCGTGGATGGGGGCATCGTTCTGGGGACATGAATCTGGCTGTCGAGTGAGACACGGAGCACAGTGATTGCAGGGGAGGGAACGATGGAGCAGGAGTCCTGGATGCGCAAGCTGGTCTCGATGGACGAAGTGCTTGGCAGGGTATCGTCAAACGATACGGTTGTCGTGGGAATGGCGGCCGCCCAGCCTCAGGGGTTCCTGTCCTCACTACACGGCATCCGGGAGCGTGTGCACAACGTGAAGGTCGTATCTTGCCTTCTCCTGAGGGACTACCCATTTCTGACTGACGTCGGAGTCGATGCCGGTGCTCCTTTCAGGATGGAGAGCTGGTACTTCGGTAACCCTGAACGTGAGCTCTACAAGAAGGGACTCATCTCATTCATTCCCAACAACCTGCACAATGCCGGACGAGAGAAGATCCAGACAGAGCCGATCAATGTGTTTGTCGGGACGGCAACGCCGCCTGACAGCCATGGATTCATGTCCTTGTCTCTGTCTCTCGTCTACGAGAAGGACATGATCGAACACGCTGACCTCGTCGTGCTGGAGATCAACGAGAATCTGCCGAGGACGTTTGGAGACACGCAGGTGCACGTCGACGACGTCGACCTCCTGGTACAGAACAATGCGCCGCTCCTGACGATCCCTGTGATTCAGGCGACGGAAGTCGAGCAGCGCATCGGCGAGAACATCGCACAACTCATCGATGACGGGGCGACCCTGCAGATCGGCATTGGGGGCATCCCAAACGCCATCATGAAGTTCCTGTCGGGGAAGAAGCACCTGGGCATCCATACGGAGATGATCACGGACGGCATCGTCGACCTGGTCAGGGCGGGAGTCATCGACAATACCCAGAAGACGCTTCACAAGGGGAAGATCGTCGGGACTTTTGCCATGGGCAGTGAGCGTCTCTACGAGTTCGTCAACGAGAATGTCAGCGTCGAACTCCTCAGAGGCTACTACGTCAACGACCCATACGTCGTCGCTCAGAACGACCGCATGGTGAGCATCAACACGTCACTGCAGGTAGACCTGACAGGACAGGTGTGCAGCGAGTCCATCGGGTACCGGCACTACACGGGCACTGGCGGGCAGCTCGACATGCACCGGGGCGCCACGCTGTCGCGGGGAGGAAAGGGCATCATCGCACTGCGCTCATCCGTGAAGGATGATGAGATATCGACCATCGTGCCAATGCTGAGTCCGGGCAGTTTCGTCTCGGTCCCCCGTCAGGACACCGACTATGTCGTCACAGAGTATGGAGCGGCACACTTGAAGGGGAAGAGCGTGCGTGAGCGTGCGCTGGCACTCATTGCGATAGCCCACCCGAAGTTCAGAGAAAGTCTGTCGCTGGAGGCGAAGAGAATCGGCGTGCTGTAGTGCGGGCGAACGATGCAGGAGGCGACATTCTCTTCTTCCTCCCCGCATGATGATGGCGGCACATGGGTGCCGCCATCATGTTTCTTGCGTCGCGTCGTTGCCGGTTGTTCGTTGTGCGGCTATACTCGCATTGTTCCGTCCAACCACCGTGACTGGAGAGAGAACGCGTGAACAGAGCACTTTCACCTATGGCAACAGGCATCGCATGTGGTGCGCTGGCAGCTGCGGCCCTCGCAGAGGGGTTTCTGCGCGAACCGTTTCAACTGCACGTCGAGAGGGTGAGTATTGCCTCCTCCTGGCTTCCCGCC
>JAUSAI010000246.1 GCA_030652945.1 Caldisericota bacterium
GGCGGAACGCACGCGCACTCTTGCTGCCATGGACCAGGTATCCGAGGGTATCATCATCCTCGACGAGGATCAGCGCGTGCAGTACGCGAACCAGACACTCGAACACATTCTTGGTGTTCCGGCGGCGAGCATGTTGGGGAAGACTGTTGCCGAGCTCCCTGCCGCACCCGGATTGGAGAACCTCTACCGGAACGCGTCGGCTGCGGTGCTCATCGGCAACACGTGGACAGGAACGCTGACCGTTCCCCGCCTCGACGGCACTTCCCTGAGCCTGCGCGTCAGCGTGCGCGCCATGCGTCAGACCGATGGTCAGCCACAGGCATACTGCGCCGTCATCCATGACGCCACAGAAGAGGTGCGCCGCGAAGAGGAACTGCGCCAGAGCCAGAAGATGGAAGCGATCGGACAGCTGGCGGGAGGCGTTGCTCACGACTTCAACAACCTGCTGACCGCCATCATGGGCTATGCGAGCCTGCTGATGCACTCCCTGCCGCCCGACTCGCCCGAGGCGGAGGCTGCCGCTACCATCAACCAGGCATCCGTGAAGGCGGCCGACCTCACGCGCCGCCTGCTGGGCTTTGCGCGCAAGGGGAAGATCGAGGACGTCCCAGTCAACCTGCACACGGTCATCCGCGATGTCCACAACCTGCTGGAGCGAACCCTCCCGCGCAATGTCGTGATTGCTGAACAGCTGGACGCTGAAGCACCATCGGTCATGGGTGATGCCACCCAGCTGCAGCAGGTCCTGCTCAACCTCGCCATCAACGCGAGAGATGCCATGCCCGAGGGGGGCACCCTGTCGTTCAAGACGCGGAACGTGCATCTGGACGCCTCGTTATGCCGATTCCATCCCGGCAGCCGCGAAGGGTCGTACGTGCAGATCGACGTCCAGGACACGGGATGCGGCATCCCCGAGGGGAACATGCCACACATGTTCGAGCCGTTCTTCACGACCAAGAAGGCAGGTGAGGGGACCGGCATGGGACTGCCCATGGTCTACGGCATCGTTCACAACCATGGCGGCAGTGTGCATGTCTACTCCGAAGAGGGCAGGGGGACGATGTTCCGCGTCTACCTGCCGTCCACGCATGCTGCAGCAGCTCCATCCAGCAACGGTCACCAAGAGCCCATCCGCGGCCACGGGCACATCCTCGTGGTCGACGACGAGGCGGTCGTCCGCAGGGTCTCGGCCGACATCCTCCGGCACCTCGGCTACGAGGTTGAAGAGTGCACGTCGGGCGATGCGGCGGTAGCGTGGTACACCGCACAGCCGCAGGAGGAGCGCCCTGACCTTGTCGTCATCGACTTGAGCATGCCCGGCATGGACGGCATCCAGACAGTCTCAGCGCTACGGGAGGTCGACAGCGGCGTGCGTGCCCTGCTGTCGACAGGCTTCGGCCTGGAGGGACGTCTTCCCGAGGCGACTGCGGCCGGCTTCACCGGCTGGGTTCAGAAGCCGTTCCACCCGTACGAGCTGTCCATTGCTGTAGCGCAGGCCCTGGGCACCCCTTGACCCTTTGGGGTCAGCTGGTAATGAAGGCCCGGGGTGGAAAGGAACGCCCACGCTCTTGGCGTTCTCTCGGAAGATGGCGGTCTGAGGAGATTCTCGGGATGCCGGGCAAGAAGGAGTCCGGGTACCGACGTATCACTCGGAGCTAGCTGCCGGCTGACTCCAAAGGCTTCAGGAGTCTGCGGACGGTGACGTGTGTGGTACCGAGAGCGGTGGCGATGGCCCGCTGGCTGTGACCGGCGTCTAGTGCCTCGCGCACACGCCGTCGAAGCTGGAGGTCGCCTGTCGTACCTCGGCCCCGCCAAGTACAACCTTTCAGGATTTCACCCAACGGCTGAATGACGGGAACCACCGGCGGTTGCCATGTCTTCTCGGGAGGGGCCGTCTGAGCCGTGGGTGCCTGCTGACCAGTCTGGCGGCCCGGCGTCTTCCTGAGGGGATGCAGGTAGTCGCAGGTGTCGTCCAAACCCGCCATGACCCACGAGCGATATCGCCCCGGGTCTCCGTCTGCCACGGCAGTGCGTATCCACGTGGCGTCACAGCCGCTGATGCCGGGAGTCAACTGGGCTGACGCCCGATAGCTGCTCCACTGCCACTCGGCCGGGTCCCGCACCAAGCCGGCGCGCAGTGGGTTGCGCACGATGTAGCGACAGGCGCCAAAGAGGTGCTGGTCGGTAAGGAGCGGCAGGGCCTTGTACCGCCCCTGAAAGACGTGCCCGACGCGCTCGTAGCGGGCATTGTACCGCTGAGTGTAAGCGCCGTTGATGCGGCGCATGCCCGCCGCCAGGTTGGCGAGAGGTGTCTCGACCTCGAGATGGTAGTGGTTGTCCATCAGACAGTAGGCAAGAAGGTGCCAGTGGTGTAGGTTGGCTGCTTCGTTGATGAGCTGAAGGAGACTGATCCGGTCTGCGTCGCTCTCGAAGATGCGCTCCTGGCGGTCACCCCGGACGGTGACGTGATAGTAGTTGCCGGGCGATTCCAGTCTCAGCGGTCGTGCCATGATGCCCTCCGTTTTCGGATTGACCGAGCGAGATCCTATCGGCTCATGTTACCATTTTGCCTGCTCATTACCAGCTGACCCCATATCGAAGACGAACTGCCGCAGACTTGAGCGGAAGAAGTCCGTGATGCGGTTCCACGGGACAGGGGCACCGACGTAGACGGGATCCGCCTGGTCATCCGCGTCTCCGAACCAGACGAGTCCCTTGCCGACCACGAGCGGCTCGAGGGCAGCTGCACCGTACTGCTCCAGCGCGCAGTGCGCAACCTTGCGGAAGGGGACGCTCTGGAGGACGGCATAGAGGTCCGCGAAGTCCGCGCGCATTCCGCCCCGGCTGATTGCCACCAGCTTCATGCCTGCAATGTCGATAGCACTGGCCACGTCACAGCCGTTCACCCGTGAAGTGGGCTCCATGAAGTGTATCGGAGTCTGCGTGAGCGAGAGCCGTGCGCCGTCGGCCTGCACGGTTATCGTATAGCCGTCCATCTTCACCAGATCTACGGCGCCGGCAAGCGCCCTCAGTTCCTCGAGGACTTCGGACATGTTGACGGCCCAGTGAGTGAAGAACTCCAAGTCGCCCGAGATGCGGTGCCCCAGGTGCAGGGCCAGCCCCGTCCCGCCTGCCAGCACCCCTCCATGCATCCCCAGGCTCGGCCCGAGCCCGCTCATCAGGAGGCGAGCCTTCTCCTCCACGCATTCAGGATGCATCACGCACCTCGAACCACACCGTCCAGAAGTTGCGCGCACGGTCCGACATGCCATTCGCCGAAAGCAGAACGTCGATGACGGCAGCGGCAGGGTAGACGCAGGTGAGCCACCTCAGGTCCTCCAGGTCGCCTTGCTCCAGCACGCAAGCGATGATGGCGCCAGCGGCCCTCTGCAAGCGGAGGGCGTCGGGGTCCACGCCGGGGAACAGGCGCATCGTATGCGCCGGCATCGTCGTCGCCCACTGCGCCGCTTCGACCCTCCGCCGCACGTCCGGTTGGGCGAGCGGACCGACGTAGGATTGGACCATGCGCGCGCCATCCCGGTGCGCCACGTATGCATACTCCCTATTGCCTGTCTTGCGAATGATGATGCTCACGCAGGACCTCCCGCAAACATCATGCACATCTTGCTGTACAAGTCAACAGCCATCTTGTATAGCAAGATAGACACACTCGACGCATCCCTCTTCAGAAGTGACGTTCATGAGTAGGTGTGGTGGCCGAACCGCAAGAGGCTATGGCGAGCCTGCCGTGCTCGGGCGATCTTTCCACGTTGACCGCTCATTACCAGCTGACCCCATATCGATTGGCCGTGCCCAGCGGATCCGTTCAGTTCCAGAGAGACATCATCATGCTGAGGTCGTAGATGTTCACGACGCCGTCGCAGTTGAGGTCGGCCAGCAGCGTATCGGGATAGTCGTCGATCGTTTTGCCCCACTGGGTGATGAGAATCGAAGCATCAAGGACGTCGACATGCGTGTCAGGGCCGGAAGCCCCGTTGCCGGTGATGTCGCCGCGGCGGTAGATCTGCACGGTGATGGTCGTGGTCTCTGTGATGTTCAGGAACTCGAGATTTCTGACTCCCCCGAGGTTCCGGCCGACCACGTCCAATTCGGTCGTCTCACCGTTGCGCGTGGTGCTGAAGATGTAGTACAGCTGTTGGGGCGTCACGCTGAAGGTGATGCTGCTGGCGTGGTCGACCGTCTGACCAGATGCAGGGGTAATGCTCGTTGCACGTTCAGCGGGGACTCCCGAAATCGTAACGGTGTAGGTGTTGATGGCAAAGGTGGCGGTGACCATGGCGGTGCCGCCGTCCGGGGCAGACGAGGTCGTGGTGACTGTCGTCGATGCAAGGGACCTGTCGGCGATGGTGACGTATGTGGAGTTGGACGTTGCCGACCAACTCACGAAGTGGTAGCCGACTGCAGGAGAAGCCGTGATGGCGGTCCCCGAGGCACCATAGGTCTGGGTGAAGGGACTGACGGGAGTGACGGTGCCGTTGCCGCCTGAGGCGACCGTGACGGTAACGTCATTGGGGGCGAAGGTGGCGGTGATGGTCTTGTTGCCATCCATCGTGACGTCCACCGGGGTGGTTGTGCTGGTGATACTGCCGGACCAGGCCTCGAAGTGGTAGCCGGGATTCACGCTGGCGCTGAGGGTGACGACCGTTCCGGGGCCATACGTGGCTTGGTCAGGCAACTTGGTGACGGAGCCGCCTGCGGTTGGGGATGCCGATACCGTCAGGGTGTAGCTCGTGACAGGAGCAAGACGAATGACCGTGACGGAGTAGTGCTGAAGGCCGGAATACGTGCCACCCCAAGTCATCGTGTGTGCCGAGTAGTCCCACGTGTCGCGAATCTGGACGGTCTGGTCAGCCGTGTTGTATCCGTACGCAAGCATGGTGTGGCCCGTGACATGGATGAGTACGGGCCGCCCCGCATCGATCTCGTTCACGAGGTTGGTGAAAGTGAACCCACCCGTCACCCCTTGTAGCCCCTCAGCTATGCGCTGGGTGAAGTTCGTCACGACAGTGTAGCCGCGAGATTCCGCGAAGAGGTGCAGGCCATGACAGCCGTCCCGGTCGTTCGGTGAGGGGGGAACATAGTCGTACAGCGGTGTTCCGTCAGAGTAGAGCCAGAAATTCGTACTGCCGTCACTGTTGCCATACTTGGACTGGTTCGTCCCCATGAAGTCCCCCAGGGAGTCAGACGGCGTGTGCTCGGACCAATTGCCAGTGAAGGGGTCCGTGAGACTGCCGTAGTCTACCCAGTAGTCGTCGACGTGGCCTTTCGTCGTGCGGCCATCGACGCCCAGATGCGAAGCGCTCAGAGGGCACTCCCCGCAGGTTACCCCGGGGTAGACGGTCTGTCCCCACACGGCGTTGGTCATGGGGCAGACTCCGCCATTGGCCGGGCCCGTGTACATATTGGGGTAGCCCGCATTGTCATAGTATCCGAACAACATGGCCGCAGCAGTCGCTGAACAGCCGTAGGACCAATCGAAGGCGGGTACGTTCGACAGAACGCTCGTCGCCCCGAATGGATTCGGCTCGGGAAGGTTGGACGCCTGCATCTTGACCAGCGGCGGCTTGCCGTCTATGACGTTCTTCTCCGGCTGGTCCGCGCTGTCATCGGTCGACGTCAGAACGTCATCTGGGCTCGCGCTTCCCGCGTCGATAGCGCTCGTCACAAACCCTGCAGTACGCTCCGGGACAGCAGATGCATTCAGCATCCCTGCACCGTTCGCCACCACCACTGTCACTAGGACCACTCCCACGACCAGAAGCCGGCAGAGTCTTACCATTGCCTGTTCCTCCCTATCGCTTTGGGTGTATCTTGCGCGAGTCGACACGTCATGGCTCATCTTACCACTTTGAACTCTCATTACCAGCTGACCCCAAAGGTGGACAGTGGCCAACCCTACGGCTATACTGTCGGAGCTACTCCTAAGCTGGAGGCACCACAGTTGTCTCAGAACATGCAAGACACGAAAGCCTCGCGCCGATCGTCTCTGACACATCTCCTCCATAGGCAGTCCGTGGCCCAGGCGGCAGTGCTTATTGCCATCGTCTCCTTCCTCAGCAAGTTCGTAGGCTTCGCTCGCGAGATGGTCATCGCCCGCCAGTTCGGCGCCACCGGCCAAACCGACGCCTTCCTTGTCGGCATGATGGTCCCCGGATTGGTGCTCGGCCTCTTTGCGGGAGGACTGGGCACGCTCATCGTGCCGTGGTATCTTGGCCACAAGAAGGAGGATCCGGACCGCGCACGCCTCCTGGTTGATCAGGTGACGCTGGTGTGGACCATTCTCTTTGCTGTTCTTTGTCTCGCGGTGTGGGCATTCGCCCCTCAGCTGGTGAGTATCCTTGCGCGTGGTTTCGAGGGCGCCCGCTATGCATTGGCTGTCCAGGTGACCCGCCTCCTCATTCCCGTGGGATTCATGCTGGCGCTCACGGGCCTCTTCACGGGACTCCTGCAGGCCGAGAGCAGCTTCCTCGTCGCACACATGTGGACCTTCCTCGGCAACGTCGGTACGGTGGTCTGCCTGTTGACACTTACCTCCGCTCTGGGAATCCATGCCTGGACGCTAGGGCAGACGGTTGCCGCCGTGGTCGGGTTCGCACCGCTCATTCTTCTGCTGGGCGGCCGCCGGTACGGCTTCTTTGGCCGCCTCAGTCTCCGACACATTGAGTGGCGAGTCATTGTACAGTTTGCTGCTCTGCTCATCCCGCTGGTTCTCGCCGGCGGCGTGGGAACACTCAACGTCATGGTGGACCGTTGGGTCGCTTCGCGCCTCCCGGAGGGTGCCATCGCCGCCCTCAACTTCTCGGGACGCATATGGACGATCCCCATCACCCTTCTTGCCGGCCCCATCGCCACAGCGACCTTCCCCGCATTCTCGTCCATGGCCGTGGACGGCTCGGCCCTGCATGCGATGGATGACAAGGTACGGCGTACCGTGGCTTTCATCTCCTACATCGTCATCCCGTCCTCTGTGGGTATCATCGTTCTGGCAACCCCAATTACCCGCCTCCTCTTCCAGCGGGGAGCCTTTGACGCGGCTGCAACCACCGTCACCGCCTCCTGCGTCCAGATGTATGCCCTGGGTCTTGCGTTCCAGGCGGTACTCCCCATCCTGGGAAAGGTCTTCTACGCGTTCAAGAACACGGTGACGCCCCTGCTCATCGGTGTTAGCATCGTCGGCGCCAACGTGGCTGGCAACATCATTCTCAGCAGATACCTGGGGGCAGCAGGCATCGCACTGGCAACGTCCATCACCGTGGCACTGGGCACGGCAGTCTACACTGTTCTCCTGCGCCGCTACTTCCGTGCAGAAGATCGTGTCAGTCCACCATACCCGCTTTGGGCACAGGTGTTCAAGACAGCGCTGGCGACCATTCCCGTCGGGCTCATAGCCTGGCTGGGCCTCGGCTGGATCACGCCAGTCACCGCATTCATCCCCCTGCTCCTCAGGACCATGGCCGTCTGTGGCGCTGCCGTCTTCGCCTACGCCGTCTGCAGTATTGTCCTGCGTCTCCACGCGTGGCAGACCATCGCGGATCGCTTCAGCGGGCTGGCGACACGCCTCCTTGGGATGAGCCGTCACACGTAGTCACCAGCGTCCCCGAAAAAGTGCTATCATGGTTGCCAGGCAATGGAAAACGCTCGCGATTGCCTCAAGAAGGTACTCGCTCCTTGCTGCTGCCCGGCGGGGAGCACCGTGTTCACTGTAGGACAGGCCACTCCAGGGCCCAATGAGAGGTCACGATGAACGTAGGCACGAACCGGCTTCAGACCCGGAACACGCACGATGACACCATCAGTCCCATGCTCGGGCTTCCCTCCAGCTTCCGACACGTCGCCTGCGACTCGACGAGGTCGATAGCTGCTCTCGGAACATCTATCCTTCTCTGCCGACTGGCACATGTCGAGAAGCATCACCCTCAGCCTACGCCTCCAGTACCGTGAACCGAGCAGTGGAAGACTCCACAAACCAGCCGGCACATACTGCTTCCCCGAAGGCTGGTCACACTCGTCGTATCATAAGAAGAGTAGTCTTGTTCCTTCTCGTCCTCGCAGTTGGGACTGGCGCGGTGTATGTGGCGCTCCTGGACCGCATGGTCACAACCAACGTCAAGCATGAGGAAATGCTGCCTACCCCCAGTGTCGGTGAGTCGGTACCCACCGAGAGTCCCTCGGCCGAAGATGCCCAGAACATCCTGTTGATTGGCTCAGACAGTAGAGACAGCGTAGCCAACGGACGTTCCGACGTCATTATCCTGATGCACATCAGCAGTGACCGCCAGAAGGTCTATCTTGTGCACTTCCCACGCGACATCTACGTTGATGTGCCAGGGTACGGCATGGACAAGATCAACGCGGCCTACGCGTACGGTGGACCCCAGTTGCTTGTCCGCACTCTTCAGAACCTGGTCGACGTATCCATCGACCACGTAGCCGTCGTCGGCTTCGAGGGTTTCAGGGCCATGACTGATGCGGTCGGCGGGGTCGACGTCTACGCCGAGGAAGCCAGCATCGACGAGGTCTACAATGAAGACTTCACCCAGGGGTGGGATATCCCGGTGCACGTGGGCATGAATCATCTCGACGGTGCAGCCGCACTGGGGTTTGTGCGTGAGCGGTACGACCTCAGCCAGGGCGACATCTCCCGAGGGCGCCGCCAGCAGGCATTTGTCAAGGCACTGGTGCTCAAGGCACTGAGCAAGGAGACACTGACCAACCCAGTTCGACTCGCCCAGTTCGTGGACGCGGCCACCCGCAACGTCACCGTGGACGACACACTCTCCGTCGCCGATATCTACTCGCAGGCATTGGCCATGAGGAATCTGCGCAGTAGCGACATTGTGTTCATAACCGCACCTATCACCGGCTTCGGCACCAGCCCACAGGGCGCCTCGATCGACATTGTAGACGACGCCAAGATGGCCCAGCTGTCACGCGCGCTTAGAACCGACGACATGAGCAGTATCTCGTTCGGTCAGCAGATCCCGTAGCTGATTGCGTCACTAGACCGGCAGCCCACCGTTCAAGACCACTACGGCACACGCGCCAGTCCCATTGCATGTCTCGGCAACAGTCTTCAGATGCCCCCATCCTCGGTGTTTGGGGTACCTCTTGGATCGCTAGCTGAGAGCTGACCCCACAGGGATGTTGATGGACGGGTCGATGTCGTGCAGGAGTGAACGCATGGACGACACGTCATTGTGCTGGGCGGCGGCACACAGGAGATCGACGAGTCCCCTCAGCTCCCGACCTGAAATGGCGACGGGGGAGATGACGTTCATGATGCCCGGGTTTCCCGTCTCCTCTATGGTAGAATCATCGGACCACAACCGCTCCGTGAGCTTCTCGTTCCCACGGTTGCCGGTGATGACGATCGACGCATCGCGCCCCAGTTCCAGACCGGACAGCTTGATGTAGCTGCGTGCCAAGTCCATGATGCGAATGGGGTCACCCATCCTGAGAACAAAGGTGCCACTTCCTCGCTCCAGTGTCCCTGCATGCAGGACCAACTGCACTGCCTCCGGAATGAGCATGAAGTACCTCTCCATGTCGGGGTCCGTAATCTGTAACGTCCTTGTCTCCCGCAACTGCCGCTCGAACACTTCTGTGACGCTTCCGCTGCTACCCAGCACATTCCCGAACCGCACGCTTGAGCACTGCAAGTATTCCGTTGCGTTGCAGTCCTGTACCAGCAGTTCGGCAACCCGCTTGCTGGCACCCATGAAGCTGATGGGATCTACTGCCTTGTCGGTGGAAATGTTGACGAACCGTTCGACCCCATGCGACATGGCCAGCCTCAGCAGACTGCGCGTCCCTCCTACGTTGTTGAGGATGGCCTCCTCCGGATTCCGTTCCATGAGCGGCACGTGCTTGTGCGCTGCAGCATGGAAGACGATGTCGGGACGGTAGGTGTCGAACAGCCACGTCATGCGTGCCTCATCACGCATATCGCCGATGACGGGTAGTGCAACCGTCGCGGGCCGACGCTCCTGCACCTCGCGGTCAATGTGGAAGATCCGATTCTCGCCCCTTCCCAGCATGATCAGCTGTGATGGGTTGAGTCGCGCCACTTGCCGCACGATCTCGGAGCCGATGGAACCCCCCGCGCCTGTCACAAGAATGCGTTTGCCCTCCACGTAGGCCCGCACCGGTCCCAGGTCCGTGGACACTGGCGTCCTGGTCAGCAGGTCCTCCAGCTGAATGGGGCGCAGGTCGTCCACGCGTATGGATCCATCCACCAGCTCCCACATGCCCGGAAGGGTCCGTACCTGTACGTCAGTGTCAGCCAGGTTGGACAACACGGCGCGGGTAATAGCCGCCGCATGTGACGGGATGGCGATGACAACCTGGTTGGCACCTGCCCGCCGCACCACGTCAGCAATCATGGCCACAGGGCCCAGCACCCGAATGCCGCGTATCGTACATCCACGCTTGACGGGATCGTCATCGACCAGACCAACCACCTTGCCCAACTCGGGATGCGCATCGAACTCCCGCAAGACCGTGTCGCCCGCATCGCCGGCCCCCACTATCAGAACACGGGCCGGGGGCGCGGTGCGCTGAACCGGTTCCTCGACCCTCGCCTGCCTCGTGTGTCGCCCATACCACCACAATGCAAGTGCTCGTGCAGCTATCATCGACAGGAAACACAGTACGGCGGACGCCGCAAATGCCCCCCCGGACCACTGTACATCTCCCTGCATGGCTGTGAGCAGTGGCAGTGCCAGAGCCTTTGTGGCAGCGACGACGAGAACCACGCGTTCCACGTCGCGCAGACTGCTGTAGGACCACAGTGCCATTGGCGTCTGAAGCAGCAGAGACATTGCGACAAACAGCATGTTCTCTACGAGTCCCGGAAACTCGAGGGTGTAGACCCATGGCCACGGCGCCTCTCGAAAGTCGAGCCGAATCACCACCGCCAAGATAGTCGTGAGGTTGAGCAGGACCAGATCGATGAGTAGCTTCACGATCGGTCCCATCCAGCTTGAGCGTCTCGCCTTGCTCATGATTGGAGGCATCATCATCTGTGCTCCCTCCGGCATACAGCCAGTCCATCCTTCAGACACGTGACAACATAGTCTTGCTGATCGTGCGTGATCATCGTGAAAAACGGCAGGGCAATGGTCCGTGCGGCGACTTGTTCCGTAATTGGGAAGTCGCCGGCCTTGTACCCGAATTCCCGCATGTAGAAAGGCTGCAGGTGGATAGGCGTGAAGTAGGGGCGGCTTTGGATACCGCGGTCGCTCAACCAGCCGATGAGCCAGTCGCGGTCAGCCTGCGTGAATCGGTCTACGAGTCGGACGACGAACACGAACCAGCTCATCCGCGTCACATCTGGCAGGATCGTCTGTGTAACGACTTCCGGCACATCACGGAGCAAGGCCTTGTACCGTTCGGCTGCCTGTCCTCTGAGCTCGATGATCTTGTCCAACCGCTTCAGCTGTGACGATCCCAGCGCACAGCTGATATCCGAGATGCGGTAGTTGTACCCGAGGCGCTCATGCTCCAGCCACTCGCTGGTTGACCCACGCCCCTGATTGCGCATACTGCGACAGAATGAAGCGATGTCGTCCGATTGTGTGACGACGCATCCGCCCTCGCCTGTCGTTATCTGTTTGTTGGGGTAAAACGCGAACGCCCCGGCGGCACCCCAACTGCCACAGCGTCGACCTTGCCACTCGGACCCGAGAGACTCGCACGAGTCCTCGATGACCTGCAGGCCATTTTGATCAGCAATTCTCTCGATCGCATCCAGCTCGGCCGGTTGGCCAAAGGCGTCCACGGCCAGGATGCCCTTGGTCCGCTGTGTCATCGCTGCAGCTATACGGACGGGATCGATGTTGTAGGTATCTGGCCGGACATCCACGAAGACGGGTTTCACGCGTTCAAAGAGCAGGCAGTTGGCGGAGGCGATGAAGCTGAACGGCGTCGTGATGACCTCGTCTCCCTCCCCCAGCCCGAGTGATCGGACGATCAGGTGCAACGCCGATGTCCCGCTGTTCACCGCGACGCCGTGCGTGACTTGCGCCACACGCGCCAACCCCGCTTCGAACTCAGGCACTCGTGGCCCCAGGCTCAGCCGATCGCTCCGTAGTACTCCTAGTACTGCTTGTTCGTCACTCGCATCAATCCAATGACACGACAGAGGGACATTCACTTCGCAACCACCCTTCCAGACCGCAATCTTCGGTACAGCAGAACTATGGAGACGCACAGCACTGCCAGCCAAGCAAGACCCAGTATAGCCGGCGCGCCTCGCCATACCATGACCCCAATGCCTGAGCTGACCAGACCGATAAGACCATACAATACGTTCATCCTTGTTGCAGACAGGCCAAGTCGTAGGTGGACGACATCATAGATGTGCTCCCGGTCGCCGCCCGTCAGTCCCTGATGTCCGCGTACGCGTCTCAGGACAGAGGCGAGCAGCTCAAGCTCCAGCAGCGCCATGATACACACGACGCCAACGACGGCATGCCATGACAACAGCGCAGGGATGCACAATGCCGTCAGCAGGAAACCCATCCAATATGCACCCGCGTCGCCGAGGTACACCCGCGCAGGCGGCCAGTTGAAGATGAGAAAGCCCACGATACTCCCGCAGGATGCAGCAGCGATGCCTGCAAAGACGGCTTCACCGGCAAGCAGCCACCCGGCCAGAAGGCCACCCGCCGCAAACAGGCCCACTGTGCCCGATAGGCCGTCGCTGCCGTCTGTCATGTTGTAAGCATTCATACTTGCGCTTCCCAGGAATGCACAGCTCACACCTGCGCCTGCCATCGGTACCCAAAATGACGCGGCCGTCGGCCAGAGCGCGACGAGTGTACTGCCGGCCACCAACTCGACAATCAGCCGCTGAAGTGGTCTCACTCCGCGCAAGTCATCAACGATGCCGAGAAGAAGCACTGCTACGGCTCCGACGACAACGATAGTCGGCACCTGTAGTCGCGCCCACAACAGCACAATGCTCATGCCAACAGCAACCGCTATGCCACCGCCATATGGTATCGCTCGGGGCTGAGGTCTGAGCGGACCATCCGGCCTGTCCACGAGGCCCCGACGCACAGCGACGGATCGCACGAGCGGTATCATAGCAGACGTCGTAATCAGAGACAGACAGCCAATCACAAACGCACTCAACGTCGCGTCCTCCGATGCAGACATGCCCACAGGAGCGCCGCTTCGTAGCGCTCAACCAGGACCCCATACGCGAAGTGTCGCCGGCAGTAGTCTGCCCCGCTCTGTCCGAGTTGGGCGCGCTCGTCTCGCGTCAATGCGTACAGTCTGCGGATGCCGTTGGCGATATCCTCTGGAACCGCATGGGCCACCGACACTCCGGCTCCAGCCTCCGATACCAGGTCGTTGAAGACGTCGACTGCCCCCGCAAACAAGACACAGGCTCCCGCAATCATGTACTCGTAGAGCTTGTTGAGTGAGATCCCGTAGCGATACAGGGGGCTTGCCTCGACACCGGCATAGGCAATGTCCGCCGCCTCGAGCAGTCCCTGCAGCTGGCTTCTGGGGACAGGTGACAGAAACGACACATTCTGCATACCCAAGCTGAGGGCCAGGCTCTTGAGGGATCCTGTGTCGGGTCCCTGTCCGATGATCGCCAGATGGAGTGGAATGCCGTTGACGAGCTTGACTGCATGCAGAAGTGCGTCGAGCCGATTGGACAGGCCGATTGACCCGGCGTAGAGTACGATGAATCGTCCCGCAGCTCGCGCTTTCTGGAGCACAGCCAGGTGACTCTCCGGCGGAGCCTGCGACACGCACGCCGCCACGTCATCCACGCCGTTCGGTACAACGACATATCGGTCGGGCGTCAGTCCCCTGGTTGCCAAGTGCTCGATTGCGTTGGGCAGAACGGAGATGACCAGATCCGCATTCCGACAGTAGTAGTCCTCGGCACGCTGCATGGTCATGATGAACGGGTGTCGCTCCGAGAGTCCTCCCAGCAGCTGCGGCGTCAAGGGCCACATGTCATGCAGTTCGAAGACCAGCGAGGCTCCGGCAATGCGGGCTATCCGAGCTGCGGCATAGATGTCGAGAGGGTAGGTTGAGCTGGCGATCACGACATCCGGCCGCTGTTCCTCTGCAAGGCGCCTTGCGCAAAGCCAGGCCCTCGTCGTGAAGTCCATCATGCTCACCACGCGTCGGACTCCGTTACCGTTGTACCGTCCGGCGGGGATCCAGTACCAGTCGACCCCTTCCACACTCGTTCGGCGAACCTTGAAAGGCGACGAGTCCGGGTTCCGTTGCCGCAGGTGTGAGTAGGTCCCCGCCACAATTGCACAATGATGACCCCGCCCGTTCAGTTCGCGCGCAAGAGAGTAGGACCGATACTCCATCCCCATCAACGGTGAGCCGGCGTAGTGATTTACTGTAAGGATGTTCATGGAAGACGCCTCAGTTGACAGCGGTTCTCACTACGGAACGTGCATCCAGGCATCTGCGTCACCACGGTTGCTCCCACTGGGCATCGGTAGTGACTCGATACAGCAGCTGGGGCAATGCGTCTTCCAGTGACGCCACAGGTTGACGTCCCAGCTCGTTTCATGTCTTCCCCTACGCTCAAGACCATGCGATACATCTCTCTTGGCTATCTCGCCGGCCACAATCCGGCATATGCGTGAACCAGTCGCTCAGCTTCGGATTCCCATGAGTAGCGTGTCTCAGCAAGCAGACGGCTACGCTCAGACAGGCGACGGAGCAGCGCCGGGTGGGCAACCAAAGTCTCCATGAGTCGCACAATGGATCCGGGATCCGCTGGGTCGACGAATAGTGCCGCACCGGCAAACAGTCGACGCCATAGGGGAAACGAGCTGACGATGCTTGCTTTTCCGCAAGCCATGTACTCGAAAACCTTCACGGGGAGAGCCTCAACCTGGTTGGGCGTTGCCTGCAGAACGCACGCCCCGACATCACAAGCCTTGACAAGCGCGATGGAGCCTGGCCAGTCCAGCCAACCGTGGTAGCGACAGAACTGCCAAGCTGTCGTGGACTTCAGCTCATCCAGGAGAGCATCATCATAGACCGGCCCGGCCAGGTGCAATTCAACCGCTCCGCCCAGCATGCCTGCGACGGAAACGAGCTCACGAATGCCTCGTATGGGGCTTATCCCACCGACGTAGACCACGCGAAGCACGTGAGTGTCGGCCGTACTGCAAGAGAGTCCCGCTGGTGGCACAGCGTCAATCTCCGAGATTGCGGCGAAGTTCCTGACAACGATCCGTTGACACTCTGCCGGAAGAGACTCCGCTATCGATGGAGTGGCGGCAATGACAAGGTCGGCTGCCACAAACCATCGCCGAGACAGTCTCTTGTAAACGCACGAGGCCAGTCTCCTCGTCGACATGGGGCCCAAGTAGCTCTTCTGAAGGATCTGCTTTGCGTTGTCTTCGGGCAGGTCGACGACGACCTTCACCGCGTAGCGCCGTCCGAGGCGGAGCGCAGGAACAATCAGTGCCGTGTCGAAGACATGCACGACGTCCGGCCGAGAACGCATTGCTTCGCGCAATGCCATGCCGGGTCCGCAGATCTGCCGTACCAAGCGCCACGCCGGCATCCGCAGAGCATCCACGCGAACAAGGTCGTCCGTGACCATAGGACCGGATGCAGCGTTGCAAATGTAGGTGACCTGATGTCCCCAACCTGCCAGAGACCGAGCCTGCTTGTGCATGGCTCGTGGATCACTCGGACCGCGGCCAATCGATACCAGCGCGATGCGCTTCCCCGTTCCTGCGGTCGGGACTCTCGCTTCTCCAGTCGGCATCGCATCCAATCTTGCACTGTCTGTCACTGGCGCGTCAACTCTCCTTCATCGGGACAACCTTGCTTCCAGCTGCAAAACGGTCTGCCTGTCGCCCTCTGGTGACCGTGTCGTCGCTTTCAAGACCTGATTCGCTTGAAGCCGGTACTCGCAGTCTGCTTGCCGATCGGTGTCCCTTTGCTTCGGTCCTCTTCGCCTCTGCCTTCAGCGAACACGCAAAGACAGCCAAAGTCGTCAGGAAAGCCCAGTTGGTCGATTCGCTCATGTACGTGCTGTTCTCAAACACGGCAAACACGTATGCGGTGAGACCCAGCAGCAACATCAATCTCCAACGCTTTGCCGCGCTTGGAGTTGTGCCGTCAAAGCCGACCCGCCGTACCGTCAAGCGCAGAAGTCCGACCAGCCACAGTAGGAACCCGGCGAGCGAAAACACGCCATACTCCGATCCAACCTCGGTGAAGAAGCTGTGCGGGTCGACAAAGCCGAACGTATTGAACGGCACTGTGCCCGACGCTACTGACGGTCCAAACCCACCGGGACCGACACCTAGCCCGAAGTGCTGGAATGACAAGTACGCTCCATTAAGGGCAAGGTTGAGCCTGACCTGCAGCGAGCCTTGGCTTGAGAAACCGGACACAAGTGTGCCCAGCTTCGCCAGTGCGTAGCCTCCCCAGTTCACGACTACCACGTAGGCAACGCCGGCGAGCAGAAGAACCAGCAGTGCCACACGTCCACGTTGGCGACGTGCTGATACAGCGACGAGCACTGCGACCTCGACCACACATCCCAGCAGTGCGACCCGGGCACCAGACATGACCAACAGCCCGACCGTCAGCCCCACACCCAAATAGTGCAGAATGCGTGCCCGTGGAGAAGTTGTGGAGACTGCCCCGGCGAGCAGAATGGCCAGCACGTACAGGAGATAGGCACCGTAGTTGTTTGGATTCCCTAGTGTCGACATTGCGAACCTGTTGTCCAGAAAGTATGCGGGCGCCGTATCCATGAGATACCCGGGCAAATGCCGCATGAAGACAACCTCCCAAAACGCGACGAGCGATGTGATCATGAAGCCAACCTGCCACCCAGTTACGAGTGCGTCCCCGATCTGTTCCCACTCGCAGGGAAGCAGCCAGACAAGCACGAGCAACGCCAATCCGAAACCGACAGCGGCCAGCGACTTGAGGCCGGTCTCCGTGCCGAGTGACCACCACTGGAAACCGGCTGCCCCGACGAGCCACCAGACCGCCACGACTAGCATCAGGCCAAGAATCGGACGTGCCAGGCGCTTCGAATGCCGACCTGCCGTGGCGACTGCCAGAGGTAGCGCTCCCAAGACAGCCAGGCGAAAGAGGAAGATACTGAGTCCGAACGCCTGGAATCCTGAAGCGTACGACCCCAAGGGTGCAGAAACGGCCAACGCAAACACGACCCCTTGGGACACACGGGTCAAGACATCGCGTGAGCGTACCATCAAACACCACCATGCCGTCGAGCCACACGAGCGTACACGTCCAGAAGCTTCTTGCCAACAGCGATAGAGCCAAAACGTTCGATGCAGCGATCACGCAGGTCCTGGGCGGCGTACGACGCGGCTGTCCGCGCGATTGCTGTCAAAGCGTTGGCCAACTCCAAACGATTGTCCGGTTCAACAAGCAATCCGTCTTCCGGCGCAAGTACTTCCTCAGGACCTCCGCATCTCGATGCAATAACTGGCAGTCCGGTCGCCAGAGCCTCTACGGCGACGAGTCCAAACGTCTCAACCTTGCTTGAGATGACCAGCGCCGAAGCTCGCCACATCGCCTCACGAACCTGCTCTCGGGTCAAGGGGCCCAGAAACCTGACAGACTCCTCCAAACGCAGTCTTCTTGCCTGCCGGCCAAGTTCTTCCCTGAGCGGCCCGTCTCCGCCTATCTCCAGACTCCAGCAATCCTCCGACTGTCTGTAGAGGGCAAAAGCCTCCAAGAGCACGTCTATCCTCTTGTTCTCATTCAGACCGGCAATTGCGAGAAACCTCGGCCTGGCGTTGACTCTCGGGGCGGAAGGCAGAGTGAAGAAGACGGCATCAACCATGTTCGGTATCACTGCAAATGACACCCCGGGTAACGCGGTACGAAGCTCGTCAGCCAATGATGAACTGACGCACACGGCCAGCGACGACGCGCGAAAGCAGCGCTCTACCGATGGCCACTCCCAGGGACGAATCAAATGTCGGGGATAGTCCGAAGAGTGCTCGGTAACAATGAATGGGATACCTGTCTCAGCGGACAGGCTCATGGCAGCAACTCCGCCCCAAAGAGCGTTCTGGGCATGCATGACGTCGGGCCTTCCGAATGTTCCCTCGTAGATCCGGTAGGCCTTGCGAAACTCCTCGATGTACAGTCGCGCCCTCACTCTAGCTGACGGCACATTCCAGCCATGCCATCGCACGACATGCATATTTCGCTCCTCGGCACAACTCCACTGGAAACGGTTGTGGAAGGGTGCCGGACCCGCAAGAGTACGCAACGACCGCAGGTCCGGATAGCATACTCCAACGTCGACACCGAGCGTCGACAGCGCGATCGCTTGGTCCTCACAGTGCGAGCCGGCACGGGGCGCCGACATCGTCGGATACGAAGAAGGCAGAAACAGGACGTGCATCAGGCGCCTCCGACCGGTATCACCCGATAGGAAGTGCCTAATCCCAGGAACGCTGCAGATAGCCTCGTCGGTCCGTCTCTGATCTCGTCGTACTCACCTGCCGGCTCGAGCATGGGAGTCCTCATGCTTTTCCGTGACGCTCACCGGGCACAGAAACAGTACTCGATGATTCCACTCGCTCACCCAGCACAGCACCCTGACTAGACAACGTCGCATCAGCCAACTGTGCCAGACCAACGATGGAACTCACCGCTACACCTTGAGCAATACATCGTTCCAGCAAGGACCTGAAGCACTCGCGAATGGCAGGAGCATATACGCTGCTCCAATTCCTGTTGTGCCAAAGCAGAACCAACACGCCACCGTATCGCTGACACTTCTGCGATAGATCATCCAAGAGCCTCGTCCCTTCAGACCACGATGAGACGTACGTTGCGTCCATGAACATGAGCGGCCACTCCAGAATCGACATCTCTCTATCACTCTCGATGTCAAAGGGATGGAAAGGGAGACATGTTCCGCATCTGAAGCCCGCTGCTTTGCTGAATCCCAAACTCGCGTCGTAGGCCAGCCCCTCTGCTTCCCAAAGACGCCACGTGACGGGAGTCTTCCACCGCAGGTAGTGCTGACGCCCCCCGACGACGGGAAGGCCTGCCGATCGCACTTTGGTCAACTCCGTGCGAAAACGCTGCATGTCGTCAGAGGCCCAGAACCCGGCATGAAAACCGATTTCGTGTCCCATGCTTGCCACCGTCTTCATCTGCAAGGTGACACCCGGTGCATCAGTAGCGTAGTCTGCGCCACGCCGTCCGGAACTGTCGCCCAGGAAGTAATAGGAAGCACGTATCCCGACCGACACTTCCCAGGCTGCCATTTCTGCCAAGCAGTCGTACTCGTCCTTTTTCCTGTGCGTGGCTGTAGCTGCGTAGTCGGCCAGCAAGCGGTCCCATCGAGGCGCATCCGCCGAAGCTCTTCCCGCCAATGAGCGAGCAACGGCGAGCGCAGGGGGCCTGCCATGAGGGAAGCGATACTGCTGATCGACATCGTGAGTGAGCGCAATCGCCCACGGAGCTCCTCTCCACCAGCTCCGCCGTTCCCCTGTGAAACCTGCGATACGCAACATCGTGAGAAGCTGTTCAGCATATTGATTCACGACCGGCTCCTGCAGGAACCCTTCCTGATACGCGACGCTCGACTCGGCCGGGAAACGGCCGAATGTGTCAGTTGTGCGTACGATCGTCTCTTCGTAGCGAGAAAGCAGGAAGAAAGCTCCTGCAACGATATCGACATGACAGTCGACCGTGACGCCTTGCGCACCATGCTGGAAACTGTAGAACCTGTCTGTTGCATCCCGGTCATCCCGGTAGATTGCCGGGGTGTTCTGGATTCGAACCAACGGGCGCTTGGGCATAGCATCGATACTCCCGTAGTGATGGTCGAAGAAGCCGGAGTCAAACACCCTGACACCGCTCTCCATGCCCTCACGCACCATCCCGTACGTCACAACGGCTTCGTCTTCGCGCTGAGCGTCGACTCCGGATCCGAGGACCAAACAGCTGGGGGGGACTACCATCTCCAGAAGAGTGCGCAGGGCATATTGGGCAGCACGCGGGTGCCCCACGTTGCCAACGCAGTATCTGACCTTCGTACTCATCCTTCGCGCTGCTTCAGCGAACCCCTCAGCTCCGACAGGCGCACATATGCCGGGAAGAGTGCCCTGAACCACAGAGGTTCTCTTGAGATTGCCAGACGCGTTGTCAGGGCACCCCCAAACTCAAGCTTGAAGTCCGATACGCCGGGCAAGTTCGCTCCGCACCAATCGAGATACTCATAGCCCCTTGCCCGGAGTTCCCTTTGCCGGAAGACATACCTCGCCACAGCCGCACCCTTGGCCAGTCCGCTCGCAGACGTACCGCTCCAGATGTCATAGGCAACCCGTGTTCCGTGGGACATGTCGAAGCCCGAACTCAGTGGCGTGCCGTCTTCGTCTCGCACGGTGGTCTGCATACCGTGAGTGCCGGCGGCCTCTATCAGCGTACGAAGCTGCCCCCTTGTCAAGCGCATGCTCTGTCCCTGCCGCGACATGGTCGCCTGCAGGAGCTCGTACAAGAGGTCTGCGTCAGGGGGCTCAATGCACGCCGTAACCTCCGCACGCCTCGACTTCTTGATCTTCTCGCGTTCTGAGCGAGAGACATCTTCTACCGTCCACGTCGTCAGGTCTGACATCACGGTCCATCCGGCCGTCATGTTCCAGTGATGCCAGACTGCCTGCCGCAGATCCACCATGTCGGGCGTGCAGGTGAGGGGTGGTACGACCAGCCTTCGTCGGGCTACGTCCTCAAGAAGCGTCCCAAGAACCTTCTGTCTGCTGTGCGCGCTTCCTGCGGCAATCACAACGGGGTTGTAAAGCATGGAAGAACGTACCATGTGCAGGGGGCCGACGTCCATGACTCGCAGAGCCACGCCGCCGACCAGTTGGTCCCTGTCAAGAACGCCAAGGAGCAAGGGACGGCCGCCGAATGCCCTGCAGTTGGCGTCCAGCCACCAAGCCGCGGAGAACGGAGAACCCCAAGGCTGAAGAGCCAGCCACTGGTCCCAATGCTCCCATTCCGATTGCCCCAGCTCGCAGACGGTCAAGTCACTCATGAGAGCACCCGTGCGGCGTCCCATTCCCAATCCGGCAACCAAGTGCCGGGAGCAGATGCAAGCGGAACAGTCTGATCATGAGCAGGAGCCCACTATGCCTCGGGAATCGCCCGATTCCGGTCCATGCCACAGCTGCGACCATTCATCAAACAGTCCCGTTGCCCGATTCCCCAATCAAGAAGCCGATCTCCACTTGGTCGCAGTCCTTAAGACCTTGGTACATTGGCAAGCTCAGCACGCTCGGCACAGCGGCCTCAGCGTTCGAGAGTTGCCCCCCCAGCTCCTGGGTGCTCGCAAAGCAGGGCTGCTGGTGCAGAGGTTCGGGGTAATAGACCTGCGTCGGGATGCTTGAGCTTGCCAACGTCTCCTGAATCATCGCCCGTCGTTCCCTCGGAACTCTGATCGTGTACTGGTGGTACGTGTGTCTGCACTCCGGCATCACGTATGGCACCTGGAGCCACTGAATGGCTGACAACTCCCTGTCGTACACGGCTGCCAGCACTCGTCTTCGCTCGGTCCACTCATCAACGTGGGCCAGCTTCACACGCAGGATAGCGGCCTGCATGGCATCCAGCCGGCTGTTGATGCCCAACTCCTCATGATGATACTTGTGACGCGCACCGTGGACACGCAGCATGCGCACATGCTCGGCCAGTCCGTCATCGTTCGTAGTCACCATGCCGCCATCGCCATAGGCACCGAGATTCTTGGTCGGGAAGAAGCTGAAACATCCGATGTCGCCCATTCCACCCGATTGGCGCCCCTTGTATGTGGACCCGAAGGACTGAGCACAGTCCTCCACAATCTTGATCCCGTATGTAGCCGCAAGCCCGAACAACGGGTCCATGTCACAACATTGACCGTAGAGATGGACGGGAATGATGGCCTTGACGGCTGGCGTATAGGATGCTTGAAGATACTTGCGCACGCTCTCGGGGTCAAGGTCGAAGGTGCGATGGTCGATGTCACAGAAGACCGGCACCGCCCCGAGGCGCACGATGCAGCTCGCCGTGGCGAAGAAGCTGAATGGGGTCGTGATGACCTTGTCTCCCGGTCCGACATCCAGCGCCATGAGCGCAAGAAAAAGGGCATCGGAGCCTGACGCGACACCAATGGCATGCCGGACACCCAGATAGGCGGCTATCTCCTGCTCAAGAGCGTCGACCTCGTCGCCCAATATGAAGTGTCCGCTGTCCAGAACGCGTTGAACCGCGCTGTCGATCTCGCTCTTGATCTCGCGATACTCGCCAGCTAGATCAATCATCGGCATCTGCTGATTCACTCGGCTCCTTCGGTCTTCTTCTGGTTCTCCAGCAGTTGATCATCCGGGACATCGCGAAAGACGCGTGCTGGATTGCCCGCAACAATGGTCCGTGCAGGAACATCGTGCGTCACGACGGATCCCGCAGCCACGACACCCTGCTCCTCAATGGTCCGGCCGGGCAGGATCGTCGCGTTGACGCCGATGCGTGCGCCACGCCTGACCGTAGCGCCCTTGAAGTGCTCGAAGCGCTCGTTGCCGCGCGCCATGTAGTTGTCATTGGATGTCGCGACCATGGGAGCGACGAAGACGTCGTCCTCCAGCTCAGAATATGCTGTGATGTACGCGTTGGTCTCCAGCTTGCACCGTTTGCCGATGGTGCACCGATTCTCGATAGCGACGCCGCGCCCGACGATTGTCTGTTCACCGATGGAGACTGCCTCGCGGATCGTTACCAGATCGGCTACCATGACCTGGTGTCCGAGAGTGACCCCCGCATACAAGACGCAACCGCAGCCAATCTGGACATCCTCCGCAATACTGCACGCACCACAGTTGGTCACGGGGGGCAGTGCGGATCGGACGCTACGCATGGGGCGACGTCCGATGACCGTATTGTCACCTACCGTCACACGACAGTCCAGACGACTGCCGGCACGAATGACCACGTTGTGTCCAAGAACACATCCCGCGCCTACCACGACGTCGCCTTCAATGACAACGTTGTCGCCTACGACGACATCACACGCTACGCGAGCGTCGAGACTAATCGCCATGCAAGCTTCCTCCCAGACGACTGTGTGCGTATGACGCTCCGATGTCCACCGGATGGCCGGTTTCGATCGCCTCATACATCGCCGTGACAAGCTCCAGGGCTTTGCGACCCTCACCACCCTCGAGCATGTTCTGCTCACCGGTGGCAAGAGAATCGATGACAGAGCGGAACAACGCTTCGTGGCCGAATCCGTACACGCTATCCGGAGAGTAGCTGGCATCCTGGACTTGCTCATCCTCAGGACGTTCGTCGGCAAACGCCCATGTCCGCACTTGGTTGACAGCAAAGCCCGCTATCTCGACCTCTCCAGTCTCACCCAGAACCGTGATTGAACCTTCGACATCTAGCGGGTTCGCACACGTCGTCGCCTCGAACGCACCGAGAGCGTCAGACTGGAACTGCCACGTTGCGACCGCAGCGTCCTCGGCTTCCATGCTGTGCAAGAATCGGCGCGATACCGCATAGACGGAGGAGACAGGCCCGCCCAGCCACTGCATGAGATCCACGTAGTGGATGGCCTGGTTGGTGACACAGCCACCATCCTGAGCCCACGTGCCACGCCACGGCGCTTGATCATAGTACTCTTGCGTTCGATGCCACCGGACTCGCGACGTCACCATCAAGACGCGTCCGAACCTGCCTTCATCAACTGCTCGCTTCAACAGCTTAATGGGTCGGTTGAAACGATTCTGCTTCACGGTGAACAGCCGGACGCCCGTCTCTCGGGCCGTCTGGATCATCGCATCAGCGTCCGACAGGCGCAGTGCCATCGGCTTCTCGACGATGACGCTGCACCCAAACCTCTTCATGATGTCAATCGCCACCCTGGCATGGTTGCCGCTCTCGGTACAGACATTCACAATGGCGGGATGAGTCTCACTCATCATCCTCTCGTAAGATGTGTACCATGGGACACCCCACTGCGTGCCCGTCACCTCTGCCCTTTCCCGCACCAGGTCACAAACACCTACCAGCTTCGACCCCTCCACCATCTTCAACGCTTCGCAGTGCTTGGGTGAGATCCTGCCACATCCGACCAGGGCGAACTCCGTACTCATAACTCGGGCTCCACTTTCGAAAAGGCTTTAGCTGAAGGTCTGCCAACGCGAGTTCGGCCAACACCCCAGTACTCGAGTCCCGCCTCCAGGACCAAGTCGGCGTCCAGCGTATTGCGGCCATCGATGACCAGCGTACCCCTCATCGCCCGAGCGATCGATCTCCACTCCACACCTGCCCATTCCGTCGCGTCATTTGCTATGACAACGCCGTCTGCATCTGCAATACAAGACTCCAGCGAGTCTCGCGCAGTCGCCGCGATGTCGCCCGGCAAACGGGCGTGCACAACACTGGCATCATATGTGCGAACCTCCGCACCGGCTGACAACAGCCCACGAATAATGGGAAATGACCTTGTCTCACGAGTGTCATCCGTCCCGCCCTTGAAGGTAAGACCCAGGACTGCGATCGTTGTTCCCCGCAGGGATCCCAGTCGCTCGGTCAAGCGGTCCAGCACTACCTTGTACTGCTGGTCGTTGACGGCCACCGCTGATGCAAGGACCTGGAAATCGTAGCCTACGCTGCGAGCCACATGGAGAAGCCCGACCGTGTCCTTGGGGAAGCACGAACCCCCGAAGCCGATGCCTGCCTGCAGAAACTTGGGTCCGATTCTGCTGTCAAGGCCCATCCCCTGCGTTACCGCATCCACGTCCGCGCCCAATCGCTCACACAGGTTTGCCACCTCGTTGACGAATGAGATCTTCGTGGCCAGGAAACAATTGGCGACGTACTTTATGGTCATGGCTGATACGGGATCCGTCACGACAATCGGCACGGCGAACGGAGCGTATAGTTCAAGGAGGCGGTTGCGCGCCTCTGCATCCGCCACTCCAATGACGATACGCTCCGGATGCAGTGTGTCAGCGACAGCCATGCCTTGACGCAGGAACTCCGGATTGACGGCAAAGGCGAGTTCCTTGGAACATGCAGAAGCTTGCATCTCCGCCTCAAGAACGGCGAGAGCACTTGGTGGCACCGTGCTCTTGACCACGACCACCGATCCGGGTGATGCCATCAATGCCACTTGACGCAAGGCTTGGCGAACATACGTCAAATCGGGCTCGCCTCCGTCGCCTTCCGGCGTGCCAACCGCCACGAAAACCAGGTCCGAATGGGTCTCAAGGGCTGACAACGATGAATCGAAGCTAAGCCGCCCGAATTGGAGACCTCTGCGCATGAGTGCTTCGAGCCCAATTTCGAGAATCGGGCAATGACCGCTTCGAAGCGCAATCACCCTCTCAACGTCACTATCCACGCACAGGACGTCATGCCCGCGGTTCGCCAGGCAGACACCGGTCGTGAGGCCGACGTATCCGACTCCAATGACCGCGATCCTCATGTTACCTCCCGAAGCAGGCACATCCCCCACTCATTCCAGATACTGCGCGGCGCTCGATGAGCGGTGTCATGCGCGTCTGTCGCCGTGCAGGCGATCAGGCCGCGGTCCACGAGGTCCTGTGCAAGTCCGTCGCCCATGGTCCGGTCCAGGCTCGACGCATTGACCTGGGCAAGACAGCCGTGCTGGACCCAGCGGTCCAGCACGTGCCAGTCACTGCGGACAAACGCGTAGCGCTCGACGTGGGCAAGGACGGGGATGAGCCCCTGTAGCTGCAGCCTGAAGATGACGTCGTCCACGTAGTTGGGCAGGTCTTCGTAGGGCAATTCGAGCAGTAAGTGTGTGCCTTTGTCGGCGAGTGTCAGGACGTCGCCCTTCTTCACCCGGTCGGGCAGGCTGGGGCAGACAAACGCCTCATTGCCGGGCAGAACAGAGAGGGGAATGTCCTCTCTGTCCAGCTCCGCCTGAAGGTCAGCGCTCATCTGGCGAACCTGAGCGGGATCCGTCTCGTGTTCATCCTCTATCCAGTGGGGTGTGCCGATAGCGGTGCTGATGCCAACTGATATGGCGAGCCGCGCCATAGCGATACTGGTGGTCATGTCCGGCGAGCCGTCGTCCAGCCCCGGCAGGATGTGGCAGTGGATGTCGACGACGCTCATGACTCCGCCGTCGGCGCCTCCTCGGGTCTTGCCGATTGTGCTCCAGGCCCGCTGTAGGTACCGGTATAGTAGCTGTTGATGCGAAGGCGGGCACGATTGAGCACGACGCCCAGGAGATTGGCGTGTGCAGCCTCCAGTACCTCCTGCGCATGGTGCACCTCGCCGTTGCGGGTCTTCCCGGCCTGGACGACCAGGATGACACCGTCGGCCAGCGACGAGGCCACGACAGCGTCTGTGACGGGAAGGATGGGCGGCGTGTCCATAATGATTACGTCGTACTCCTCCCGCAGGAGGTCCATCAGGTGCTTCATCTGTGTACTACCCAACAGCTCAGAGCTGTTGGGGGGGACGGGCCCGCTGGTGATCACCGACAAATTGGGGTAGTCCTTGACGCGCGCGAACACACTGCCATCGACGTCGCCCACAATCAGGTTGGACAGACCTCGCTGGTTGGGGATGTCAAATCGGCGGTGCAGGGTTGGATTGATGAGATCGGCATCCACCACCACAACCTTCTTGCCCGTCTGAGATATGGTCTGCGCGAGGTACTGGGCGACCGTGCTCTTGCCCTCATTGGGGGTAGTGCTGGTCACGAGGATGACCTTCAGCTCCTTGTCGACGGCAGCGAACTGCAGATTCGTACGCAGGACACGGAATGCCTCGCTCACCGGACCGTGTGAACCCTTATAGTTGCTGTAGCCGTCGGTCTTAGTAGGCGTTGCCACGGCGAGCCTCCTCTGTACTTATGTCCGGGACCACAGCCAGTACGCGGAGGCCGAAAAGCTTCTTGATGTCGTCGGGCGTCTTGACGACGTCGTCAAAGTAGTCTACGAGGAAGGCAAGCAGGACGCCAAGTATCAGCGCGGCAACGAACGCCACTGCGATGTTGAGAAGCGGGCGTGGGCTGACCTGCTCAGTCACCGGAACGGCCCGGTCAATGACACTGACGTTCTCTACCCGGTTAACCAGTGTGGGTAGTTGCGCTATGAAAGACTTGGCTATGGCGTTTGCAATGATAGCCGCGCGCGTAGCACTCTTGTCCGTAACCCTGACTGCGATGATCTCGGTCTGGCCCTGCACTTGCACAGTGGTCATCTTGGCGAGCTGTTTTGTCGTCTCAGGCAACCCAAGCGTGTCAATGGTGTCTTGAAGGATGGCACGACTCGCGATAATCCGCGCGTAGGTAACGGCCAAGGAACGGTTGGTCTCGATCTGACCGTAGTCGACGCCGCCGGTACCCTGAACTGTACTCGGACGCTCGTTGACAATCAGTGAGGTGTCGGCTTGGTAGACAGGCGGCAGCACGACGTAGGAAAGCAGGGCGGCCAAACTCACTACAACGAAGATGACGAGGAGCAGGATCCGGAAACGACGCCGAAGAATGCCAAAAACGTCCGCAAGACTGAGTGCATCTTCCATGATGGGAGCCTCTCTCCAAGCTTCTTCTGTATCAGGGATTCTCTGGGTAGATCTGCCCAAGTCGCCCCGTGGCCATGCGATGCGGCCGTTGCCGGCGCATTGCTGACCCCCCAGGGCATCCCGGGTTCATCAACAGCTAACGTTCTACAGTTTTCCTCAGGATTTGCAAGAGGAGTGTGTTGTCATCCACCGGACGACGTCAGCACGCTAAGGCGAATCTGTCTGCAGGCGCGTCTGCAGACAGTGAAGGTCAGCTCACTCTTCCCGGAGGAGGCAAATGCCCACAGATGCGCAAAGTAACGTGGGAGTCTCGTCTGGCGACCAGTATTTAAACAGGCATTCGTGTTTCTTCACATAGTCTTCATTATGTCGCTCTAGCACATTGGGATTCCTGTGTTATCATTCGCCTGTAAGAAGTATAGGTACCACCGCTCGACATGACGCGTGAAGTGCTGGACGTGACATCTAAACTCGCTCTAAACGAAGTGTAGGTGCAGGATTCGGCCTGTAAGTCGCAGGACATGACCTCTAAACTTGCTTCAAAGGAGTACCGTGAACAGAATCATCGTCACCAGGATCATCATCACTTCCCTCTGTCTGACACT
>JAUSAI010000273.1 GCA_030652945.1 Caldisericota bacterium
ATTGGTGGTTGGACTCTTGAGGATCGACTTCTTGTGGGTCTTCAGAGGGTCAGTGCTGGTCGAGAGCGGGGTGGGCACGAAACGTTTCCGCTTAACGGCCCTACTCCCTATACCAGGAGGCGCGCGGCCCAAGTAAAAAGGCCCCGCGTGCGAGACTTCGGCGACAGGCTCGCTGGCGGATCTCACGGAGGAGTTCGGCTGTGAAGAGGCGTTGAGATCCCTGCCTTGTCGTGCGATCACCGGCCCGGTACGCCGCCATCAAACTCGCTCGTAACACGTTGTGCATATTGTTCGTCTTGTGTATCCGGAGCGTAACCCGCATGATCCGTCAAGACCTCATGAAGTTGGAGAATTGGACGCTGAACACGGCTGAACGCTTCGCGCGTGTTAGGGCCGCGTATAGAAGTGACCGCTCGCTGGTATCGACGTTTCGCTTCGCCACACCATCCTCGCTCTCAGCTAGGGCAGCGTCGAGAGGGATTACGCCCTTGTTCGCAGAGACAACCAGCACATGCTCGAACTCGAGCCCCTTCACACGATGGAGCGTGGCCAAGCGGACACCAGGCTTGTCCCGCTGCTCAGCGAGGTTGCGCTTGATCTCGTAAACATCCAGACCGGCCGATTGAAGCTGGGCCGCATACCCCTGCGCGATTCTCTTTGTTCGCGCCACCAGGCAGATGGACGCCAGGGCGGCACCCTGATGTAGGAGTTGCCGATGTGCCAAGTGTTCCCGTGCATCTGGGAAAGTGAAAAGGCGATGCTGCAACTCAGCGCCGTTGTGAAACGTCCTGTGCCCGTAGGTGCGGCTTAGTGTAGACGCCTCCATCGGTTCAGTGCCGCCCGCGAAAACGATGAGTCTTCATCCAATGTCGACTCAACGACCGACGTCAGCAGGTCATGGTTGGTTCACGAAATCCTATACTTAGTAGATCGTGGCACACAGCCCGAAAACGGCCTCGAAGTGTGGCGGAAGCCGTAGTCGTCTCGTGAGCGACCTGGGTTTGCAGCGCCTTTAAACTGTTGTTTTCGCGCGATAGGCCGGGAGCAAAACCGCCCCGCGGCCTATCTTTCGACGAACCCTACTCGTTCAGCTCGCCCGATGGGTGTGAACGATCAAGGTCGAACACGCTACAGCAGATCTGGCGCTGCGAGTTCATGGATTGACTTCCGTTTTGGAACGCAGCTGGCCGAAGAGACTCGTCCTCACGGTCCAAAAGTCCTTCGCTGCTTCAAGACCGTGTAGGCTGCCGGACTCGTCTACTTGAACTATCGGGTTGCCCGTTCTTCCGGCCGCGGGCACCACAATGAACAGACTTCCATCGCCGGCCATCACCACCCCGGCGTGCTCTCCGAGTGCGTCGGTCCGCGCCCAGAATCGCACTCCGCTCCCGCCCAAGCTGACCAACGTCGAAACGAGAGCGATGTTGGACTGTCGGTGAACCATCCGGACCGCAGGCCCGGAGACCTTTCCGGCCGCCTCCACAAAGCCGAGCGTCACGAACTTGTTCCGGTCTGCGGGGCGGCAGACCACGTCGATCGTCACTGTGTGTTGGTTATTCATTGGCTATTTCCTTTCTATTGGTCCTTCACGACGACATTTCTGTGTCTTGTCGTGAGGGGTTATGCCTGCGACGGCCAAAGCCGTTGGAACAGGGAATTGGTGGTTGGACTCTTGAGGATCGACTTCTTGTGGGTCTTCAGAGGGTCAGTGCTGGTCGAGAGCGGGGTGGGCACGAAACGTTTCCGCTTAACGGCCCTACTCCCTATACCAGGAGGCGCGCGGCCCAAGTAAAAAGG
>JAUSAI010000229.1 GCA_030652945.1 Caldisericota bacterium
TCACGAATCATATTCAATTCCTCCCGCTCTAATTACCGATCGAGGCGTTGAACAAGTTGTTCGAGTGGCAAAGGAAGTATCTAGGCAGTTGACAGCAGTGCTATAATGAATTACAAAATTCTAATCTTGCGCCGCCCATAAGCCGTTGAGCCGCCATTTGGCGGCTGAAAAAATAGTTGGGCGGGCATTTCGCACAATGGCAACATCTCAGACAATATCGTGTACTGATTGAATCTGTCTCAGCAAATGGAGCAAGGAGAGCGGGTTAGGATTACCCGTAACCGTCTGTGGTATATTGATTGACAATGTAATCATTGCCGGCTCACCTTCCACACAGAAAACACTCGGCCCCAATCTTTTCTGGATATGGCAGAGGCGGTCACCAGGGCAACCGCCTCTTTGCGTTAATGGGCCAAGAGGTAACTAAACAAGAGGTAACTAAAAAGGAGGGTGGTTGCCAGTCAGGAGATGTTCATTATGGAAGACAGCTCAACCAATTCAACCATCAATCGCATTGCCTTTATCGGCAACTACCTGCCGCGCCAGTGCGGCATCGCTACGTTCACCACCGACTTGTGCGAAGCCATCGCGACCGAATACGGTGACACAACGTGCATTGCCCTGCCCGTCAACGACGTCGAGCCCGGCTACGCCTATCCGGCCCGCGTTCGATTTGAACTGACAGAGAAGGACATCGACTCTTATCGCCGCGCCGCCGACTTTCTGAATATCAACAACGTCGACCTCGTGTGCCTGCAATTCGAATATGGCATCTTCGGTGGGCGGGCAGGTAGTCATATCCTGGCCCTCTTGCGCGAATTGCGCATGCCCATCGTCACCACCTTGCACACTATTCTGCGCGACCCCGACCCGGATCAGCGACGGGTGTTGGAAGAAGTCGCGGCCCTGTCGGATCGGGTGATCGTCATGAGCAAGCGTGGCGCGGGATTCCTGCAGGAGGTCTATCGTGTGCTGCCCGAGAAGATCGATCTGATCCCGCACGGCATCCCCGATGTGCCGTTTGTGGACCCGAGTTTCCACAAAGACCTGTTTGGCGTGGAGGGCAAAATCGTCTTGCTCAGCTTTGGATTGCTCTCGGCGAACAAAGGGATCGAAAATGTCATCGCCGCCCTGCCGGCCATTGTGGCCCGCTATCCGAACGTGGTGTACATCATCCTCGGCGCGACCCATCCCCACGTCAAGCGGCTCGACGGCGAAACGTATCGACTGTCCCTGCAATGGATGGCCCAAGAGAAAGGCGTGGAAGGTCAGGTGATCTTCTACAACCGCTTTGTCAGTTCGGAGGAACTCGTTAAGTTCATCGGCGCGTCCGATATTTACCTCACGCCCTATCTCAATCCGGCGCAGATCGTCTCCGGCACACTGGCCTACACCCTGGGGGCGGGCAAGGCCGTGATTTCGACGCCGTATTGGTATGCTGAAGAGATGCTGGCCGAGGGACGGGGAGCGCTGGTACCGTTCCGTGATCCGGCGGCGTTGGCCGAGCAAGTGATCAACCTGTTGGACAACGAGGCCAAGCGCCACGCCATGCGCAAGCAAGCCTATCTGTTTGGGCGGGCGATGATCTGGCCGAAGGTGGCGCGACGCTACATGGAGAGTTTTGAGCGCGCCCGAGCCGAACGCCGGCATTTCACCCCCTCCCCCGGCTTCACGGTCAAAGCGCTAGACGAACGTCCGGGCGAACTGCCCCCCCTCAAACTCGATCACTTACGCCACATGACGGACGAAACCGGCATGTTGCAACACGCCATTTTCACGGTGCCCAACTATCGCGAGGGCTACAGCACCGACGACAACGCCCGCGCGCTGATGGTGAGCGCTCTCCTGGAGGCACTGGGCAACGGAGAGGCATTCGAACTGGCTTCCCGTTATCTCGCCTTCATCTGGTATGCCTTCAATACCGAGACCGGACGCTTTCGCAACTTCATGGATTACCGGCGCCACTGGCTGGAAGACGGCGGTTCCGACGACAGCCACGGCCGCGCGTTGTGGGCGTTGGGCACCGTGTTGGGCCGCTCTAACACACCGGCCCTCCATAGTATGGCTGGCCGGGTGTTCGAGCAGGCCCTGCCCGCCATTCGCGACACGACCAGCCCACGGGCCTGGGCCTTCGCGCTCATCGGCATTCACGAGTACCTACAGCGGTTTGCCGGTGACCGCCGGGCCAGCCAGGTCCGGGAGGAATTGGCCGGGCGGCTGCTGAGGTTGTATCAAAGCCATCGCTCGGACGAATGGCGATGGTACGAAGCCGGGCTGACCTATTGCAACGCCGCGCTGCCGCATGCCATGCTCATGTGCGGCCAATCAATACCGAATAACGCCATGACCGAGGCCGGACTGGAGTCGCTCAATTGGCTGGCCGACTTGCAGCGCGCGGACGCGGCTGGGGGTCATTTTGTCCCCATCGGCTCCAATGGCTTTTATCAGCGCGGCGGTGAACGGGCTCGGTTCGATCAACAGCCGGTGGAGACGCAAGCCATGGTCTCCGCCTGCCTCGAAGCCTACCGGATCACGGGAGACAAGCGCTGGCGCAAGGAAGCCCGCCGCGCCTTCGAGTGGTTCCTCGGGCGCAACGACCTGAACCTGCCCATCTACGACCCGACGACCGGCGGCTGCCGAGACGGTCTGCATCCCGACCGCCCAAATGAGAATCAGGGAGCGGAGTCTACGCTCGCCTTTCTTCAGGCCTTGTTGGAACTGCGCCTGGCTGAGAACACTCTTCTATCAGTGGAGACACAATCATAATGAACAATCAACACCCCGAACTCTTTCACCGTCATAAGCTCAATCCCATCTTGACTGCCACCAATTGGCCGTATCCCGTCAACAGCGTGCTTAACCCCGGCGCTACGTTGCTTCCCGATGGAAACACCCTGCTGTTATGCCGCGTGGAGGATCGGCGCGGGCATTCCCACTTGTGTGCCGCCCGCTCTACCAATGGTGTGGATGGCTGGCAGATTGACGCCCAGCCTACCCTGTTGGCCGATCCCGAACACTTCCCCGAGGAATTGTGGGGCATTGAAGACCCGCGCATCACCTACGTCCCCGAACTAGGCAAGTATGCCATCGTTTATATTGCCTACACTAGCAGCGGCCCGGGCATAGCCCTGGCGCTCACGGAAGATTTCCACACCTTTGAGCGTTACGGGATGATCATGTCACCGGAAGATAAAGATGCGGCCCTGTTGCCTCATCGGATTGACGGCCATTGGGTTTTGGTCCATCGCCCGGTCGGTGATCACGGCGCGCACATGTGGATGTCCTATTCGCCCGACCTGCGGCATTGGGGCAGTCACAAGCTGATGCTGGAAGCCCGGCAGGGTGGGTGGTGGGATGCGAACAAGATCGGCCTCTCGCCCCCGCCGATCGAAACCCCGCAGGGTTGGCTGGTGATTTATCACGGTGTGCGGCAGACAGCGGCCGGCTCCCTTTACCGTCTAGGGCTGGCGCTGTTTGATCTGCAGACACCGGAGCGTTGCCTGAAACGCGGCAACGAGTGGGTCTTCGGCCCGGAAGACCCCTACGAGCAGCGCGGGGATGTAGGCAACGTCGTCTTTCCGTGCGGCTACACCCTGGCCCCCGATGGCGACACCCTCCACCTGTATTATGGCGCGGCGGATACGAGCATTGCCCTGGCCACCGGCAGTGTGCGGGCTATGCTGGAGTGGCTTGAACAACACGGATAAGGAACCCACAGGCCTTTAATCAGATGTATCACTGCAGTACGGTAGTGAGCAATCTTGTGGCCCGCCCAACCACCGCTTGCACCCGACTCGCGCTACGCATCGCCAAAACTACCGGGTGTTCGTCGCCAAGTACCGTGCCTGCCAGCAGGTTCGACTAGACCCGCGCGAGCGGGTGAACGCCAACGTTAGTGCGGACAACCTCCCCCCGACTCGCGCAGGAAACGATCCCCCACAGGAAGATACCGAGCCCCATGCAAGAAAGGATTTATAATCAACGTACGACCCGTTCGGCAGAGTTCTCATGATGTGGACCCTCACTATCCGTTCCCCCGTTTCTGAACCGCGTGAATACACCCTCAAGCCG
>JAUSAI010000250.1 GCA_030652945.1 Caldisericota bacterium
TCGACGCCGATGACCCCGCCGCCGATGATGACAAGGCTTGCCGGCAGACTGTCGACACGAAAGACGTCGTCGCTCGTCCAGATGCCTGGGTCCTCAAAGGGGGGAAAGCGGACCGGCATACTGCCGGTTGCGATGATGACGTTCCTTGCCTCGACGATCTCGCCGGTCGCGTCGATGCAGACGTGGGTGGCATCGCGCAGTGTCGCGCGGCTGGCGTACAACTGTACGCCGTTCTTTTTCATCAGGTACTCGATGCCTTTGCGCATGCGCACGACTACCTGGTCCTTGCGTGCCATGACGGCGGTGATATCTACGCTGGTGTTCTCCGCGGTCAGCCCAAACCTGCGTGCGCTTTGCATCCGTGAGAGCAGTCTACTGCTGGCGAGCATGGTCTTGGTCGGGATGCACCCCAGGTTCGTGCAGGTGCCGCCGATGTCCGCCTGTTCGGCAAGAGCGACCGACAGGCCGAGCTGAGACGCCCTGATAGCTGCGACATACCCTCCCGGGCCACCGCCGATAACGAACACGTCCACCATGTCAGCCTCCTGCTGCTATCTTTCGATGCATGTTCATGGTATCACACCATACTCTCCAATCAACTCATCCGGCACCAGGGCTCGAGAACAGGCTCTTTGGCAGACGTCTTGCGCAACGGTACACTCACAAATGGCCTTGACTCGCACACGCACAGCCTATGATAGGGGTAGATATACCGCTGTATGTAGCGGAAGAAGTGTTCTTCGGGTCTCAATCGGCCGTAAGAGAATCAAGGAGGAGCCATGAGTCGAAGACTGTTCACTGCACTTCTCATTCTAGCCATGTGTGTCCCATTTGTCGGGTCCGTATCTCCTGCCAGCGCAGAAACGAAGCAGACGACCGTAGTGTATGATTTCATCGCGAATGCTGCTTCTGCCAGTTGGCGCAGTTCGGCGGTTCCCCTGTCGTTTGGCGGCCCCGACAACGACACTCGTGGCTTCGCCATGTACGTTGCCCCAGCAACGATGGAGGATGGTACCAGCCAGCGAAAAGTGCTTGAGACTCACCCCCAATGGGTCAACGATGGATGGATCCGGGGAACGTACCACAACATCACGATTCCCTCGGAAGCGACACTCAACCTCAAGGCCGGGTTCCTGAAGGGCGCAACGGCGAGCAACGGTGTTCTGTACTCAGTCCGCTTCCTGGAGAATGGGGCGTTAATCCCGTACTACTTCCCAGCTGGTAGCACGACGTACAACGCGGGCCATCTGAAGACGTACAGTGGAAGTATGTGGACCCTTAGCTGGTCACTGCAGGACCTGGCGGGCAAGACCGGTGACTTCGATCTTCTGGTTAGCGCCAACGGGAGTTCCCAGCAGGACTGGGCATGCTGGGAACAGGCGGACATCACCGTGCTGTCGGTTCCCGGAGCTGTCGAAGCTCATTCCCTCGGGACCTCTGTCACCGTAGACTGGGAGTACACCTACACAGAGTCCCTCTTCCATAGCCTTTCATTTGAAGTGGAGAGGCGGATCAGCGTCTTCCCTCCACTCTGGCTTGACGTCGGAACAGTGGCCTACCCAGCGACGACGCTGACGCTTGACGGCCAGTCTGCAGGGCAGAACACGTACCGCGTGAGAGCAGTGGAGACCGTCAGCTTCATCTGGACCACGACGACAGAAAGTGAGTGGTCAGCGGCAGTGACTGCGTGGGTGCTTGCAACGCCGACCGGCGCTGCTGTGCAGCACGTTCTGGACACGGGGGATGTTCGCGTCATCTGGACAGGGCTTGATGCTCTTGCGGCAGGCTACGAGATCCTGAGGACCACAAATCCCCTCATGCGCGCCCCCGTCGTCCATGAGGGTCCCCGTACGGACACGTTCTGGGTGAACACGGGACTCGACCCGAACAAGAACTACTACTATTACGTGCGTGCATGGAAGGCCGGGATCGAGAGTGCGGACAGGGACGTGTCGGCAATGTCGCCAATGCTGTCCATCCTGACCGTGCCCGCCGTGCCGACCGCAAAGACAGCTACCAGTTCCGGCCGCACGATCACCATATCCTGGACTCACTCCGGGGCGTGCGAAAGCTTCCACGTCTGGTCCAAGCCTACGCGCGTGACCGATCCAGTCATGCCGGATATCCTCCCCTCCACCCAGCGGTCCAAGGCAATCGTGGATGCAGAATACGGGAGGTGGATGGTCAAGATCAGTGCATGGAACAATGGAGGATACAGTCCCGATGAGCCGCCGCTCGACGTCTGGGTGCTGACAGCACCCTCTGCGCCCTTGGCAACAGTTGGCGGTGCTACCACCGCTAACCTCACGTGGGGCACTCCTGATGCCAATGCAACGAGCGTGCGCATCTTGCGTAGCGTTACTGCAGGGCCGTTTGCCGACCTTGCCACGGTCGCAGCGAACATCACCTCGTTCGCCGACACGACCTGCCTTCCCGGAACAGCATATGCCTACAAGCTGCAGGCGGTGAGGGATGATGACGTGTCCGAGCTTTCCCCTGCTTCTTCGTCAGTCACGACGCCCGTTGCTCTGACGCCGCCGGCAACACCGACTGGTCTCACGGCCGTGGCCCAGTCTGCTACTGCAGTGGGTCTCACGTGGGCGGACAATGCCGACAACGAGGATTCGTATCGCGTCTACCGTCGAGATGGGGCTGTCATTTCCTTCACGCAGGCATCCCCTGACCTGCCCGCCGGCACAACGAGCTGGCAGGACGTCGGCGTAGCTCCGTCATCCCTGTATACCTATGCCGTCAAGGCACGCAATGCCGCCGGAGACTCGGGATGGTCCAATGAGGCTCCGGTGACGACTCCCGCCGCGCCGATCGTTCCACCATCCGCTCCAACATCGCTCAATGCAGTGGCAGGGACCCCACGGTCGGTCGAGATCAACTGGATCGACAATGCGTCCAACGAAGACGGATTCCGGATCGAGCGCCGTACAGGATCGGGAGGGTGGACGCTCGTCAAGACACTCGGGACAGACGCCATCAAGTGGCTCGACGAAACGGTCGTGCCCTCGACCGCCTATAGCTACAGAGTGCGGACATACAACGCTGGAGGCGAGTCCGGCTGGTCCAACGAGGTCACTGTCACGACACCGGCCGAAATGCAGACCACTGTCATCAAGCTCATCATCGGCGAGAAGGCCTATACAGTGAACGGCGTGCCGATGATGATGGACGTGGCGCCCGTCATCCTGGAAAGCCGGACACTAGGCCCCGTCCGCTACATCGCGGAGGCGCTTGGCGCGGATGTCACATGGGATGCGGTGGAGCGCAAGGCCACCGTTACCCTGGGCACCAAGGTCCTCGAGCTGTGGATCGGCAAGAACACGGCACGCGTCAATGGCGCCTATACGCTCATCGACCCGCTCAACCCCGAGGTCAAGCCCATCATCCT
>JAUSAI010000261.1 GCA_030652945.1 Caldisericota bacterium
CCTTCTGTTCCGAGCGCTACGTTGGCGGCATCGAGAAAGGTCGCCCGCCGTACGAAGCCGGCTGCTCCGCCAAGGACACCGACTACATGCACGTGATCAACTGGAAGAAAGCCGCCGAGCTGGTCAAGCAGGGCAAGGCGCAGAAGATCAACGGTCACAACATCATCATGATGGAGACGGCCATCAAGGAAGGCATCCTCTTCCTGGTTCCCGAACCCAAGTCGCCGCACGGCGTCGACGTCACCCCGGACGGCAAGCACATCATCGTCGCCGGCAAGCTCGACACCCATGTCTCCGTGTTCTCCTTCGAGAAGATCATGGCCGCCATTCAGGCCGGCAAGTTCGAATCCAAGGATCCCTACGGCATTCCGGTGATCGGCATGAAGGACGCGCTGCACACGCAAGTGTCGCTGGGTCTCGGCCCGCTGCACACGCAGTACGATGCCAAGCCCTGCGTGGCCTATACGTCGCTGTATGTGGATAGCCAGGTCGCCAAGTGGAACTACTGCGAAGGCAAGGTACTCGACAAGCTCTCCGTGCATTACAACATCGGCCACCTGATGACCATGGAAGGCGATTCCATGGATCCGAAAGGCCGTTATCTGGTCGCGCTGAACAAGCTGGCGATCGACCGCTTCGTGCCGGTCGGCCCCCTGCACCCGCAGAACCACCAGCTCATCGACATCAGCGGCGACAAGATGCAACTGCTCTACGACATGCCGCTGCCGCTGGGCGAGCCGCACTACGTCGTCGCCATCGAAGCGTCCAAGCTGAAGCCGGGCGTGCGCTACAAGATGGGCACCGACAGCCGCACCGACAAGCCGCATCCGGGCGCCGTGCGTGCCGGCGAGGAGAAGACCGTCAAGAAAGGCAACAAGGTTGAAGTGTTCGGCACCCTGATCCGCTCGCACATCACCCCGGAAACCATCGAGGTCGATGTCGGCGACGAAGTGACGATCCACCTGACCAACCTCGAGCGGGCGCAGGACGAGACCCACGGCTTTGCGGTATCGACCTACAACGTGCATGCCTCGGTCGAGCCGGGCAAGACCGTCTCGGTCAAGTTCAAGGCCGACAAGGAAGGCGTCTATCCGTACTACTGCACCGAGTTCTGTTCGGCGCTGCACCT
>JAUSAI010000012.1 GCA_030652945.1 Caldisericota bacterium
GCGACCTGATGGACCGTATCTTCGACCGGGCGCGGCAGGAGTAGGAGACAACCTACACCTACCCATCTTTCCCCCAATTGTGAACCCCTTGGTACCAGGTACCAAGGGGTTCACAATTACAATCAAGCAAGTATCAGCTACAGGCTCAGACCCTCACGCGCGATCTGCAGCAGCGTCCTGGTGTAGCCGGACATGCGCTCGAGGCTTGTCAGTATCAACGTATCATAGTCGGCTTGGGGCGTTCCCGGCTTGGCGGTGCGCAGTGCGGTTGTCTTGTCAAAGGTCCACGCTTCGCCGCTGTTGATCTTCTCGCCAAAGAATGTGTTCTCGAGTGGCCACAACTGACGGACTTCAGGACGACCCAGCCACGTACCGCGCCTTCCCAGCCAGGCTGCCGTTATACCCTTGGTAGCTTCGAATGGCTTGCCATCGCGAAGAGTCCGCATGTACGCCGGACTGCGGCGCGCCACCATGAGGCCCTGGTATTCCTCCATGTTGTAGTGGTGATTGGCGCACATCTCGACCAGCGTGCCGAAGCTGCCGATGTTCTTGAGGATGATACCGGTTGGAGCCGGAACGCCGTGGTACTGCTGGGTCAGGTCCTGCACATAGTGCATGGACCGCGCCAGGTACCGGAAGGTCCAGTAAAGGTCCCCCTTGTCCTTGGCCGTGACGGCCAAGTCGTAGAAGTACTGAGCTCGAGCTGGACCAGTGCCGAACCTCAGCCATCCCAGACCGGCGTAGCAGTGCCGCCAGCCCTGCGACCCGCCGGTCAATGCCTGGAAGGCGCTGAGTGAGAGGTCCGTGTCCATGTACCAGTCCGGCTCATCGGCATAGTTGGCCAGGATGGCAGTTGCGCTGGTGACGGTCCCCGGTCCACCCTCAAGGTAGCGCAGTGTGAAGTTCGGACCGGTCGCCTCCGTGTCCACGTCCGCGTAGGTCCACTCCGTCACCGACACCGTCCGATAGGCGTCCAGCCAACGCTGGTCCTCGATGATGATCGCCGTGCATGCTCCGTGGCTGTTCCACGCGCTGGCGGACGGTGCTGCCGTCAGGAACATCGCGACGACCAGAATGACAAAGCAAGCTACTTTGCTGCGACTCCTCATGATCCCTCCCGGATAATCCGTTGACCTAGTGGTTCTCCGCTATCGGAATGGCTTGCGCGGCTCAACGCCGGGCAAGAGGAATGTCAGCGCCTGGACGACGAACTCGAGGGCCATCGATGGCGTCCCCGGTTTCGTGACCACCTGCTCGGGCAGGAAGGGAACGTGAATGAATCCGGCTGTCGTACCCAACCGCTTCGCGGCGATGTAGTGCAGAACACCGTACATGAGGTGATTGCAGACGAAGGTACCCGCCGAGTTGCTCATGACCACTGGCACGTGGGACTTATGCAGGATCTCGACGACCTCGTCGACTGGAATAGTGGCAAAGTACGCCGGCGGCCCGCCTTCGACGACCGGAATGCCCTCGATGCGCTTGCCTTCGTTGTCGGCGGCAGGCGCGTCATCCATATTGATGGCCAGGCGCTCAACGGACAGCTCGGCTCGCCCTCCGGCCTGACCGACCATGAGCACGACATCGGGATGCAGACGCTCGATGGCACCTGTTACTGTCGGTATGCTACCCGAGTACGTGGCAGGGACCTGAAGGCGTGCGAGCTCGATGCGGTCGGTCGACCAGACCAGCCGCTGTACGGCCTCCCACGATGGATTGACGTTGTCTCCAGCAAATGGCTCAAAACCTGTGACCAGTACCTTCATGTGGCTCTCTCCTGAACGTAGCAGATGATTCAGTATAGCCATGCGCGCCGCTGGTCAATGCTCGCGCGTCGACTGCCCTTCTTGGGTCGACTGCTCACTCCGGTCCAAAGCGGTACACACATCCGACTCAGAAAGCGACGTTACCGCTGGCGACCTAATTACCAGCTGACCCCAATTCAAGACCCCAATTCAAGCGTTCATGGAAGCGGGCCGGCCACCGCCTGCCGGTCCCAGAGCCGCACGCAGGACCGCCGCGGGAAAGAACCTGCCGGGACATGCGGTGAAGCCAGCCTTGCCCGTCACGGCGCTCGGGACTTCACGATGCAGGAGGACACGGACCACCGGGATCCTCCTCCGCGCAATGAGCAGGCGCAGGAGCGTGATGCCGCCATCGAGCTGGCGGCGGGGCATGGCCGCCCTCTGGAAGTCACCCAGGAAGCAGATGGCGATGCTGACCGCGTTGAGCGGTGCATTTCCGCAGTTGAACGCGATCATCGGCAATGGCTGGCCGGCAAGGATGACGCCCGTCGGGCCAACGCCGAAGTGATAGTCGCAGACGTAACCCGGCACCTCGGACCGCCAGCGCTTCTGGTGGTACCGCTGAATGGCGGCCCACAGCCGGGCACCCTCCGGGTCGTTCGCCCGGAGGGTGGGTTCGGTCGCGCTGTGATGCAGGATGATGTGTGTGAGACGCCGCGTCACGGCGTAGCGGGAGTGCCGTTCATGCGTAGTGCGGTTTCGATGACGTCGGCAAGCCGGTCGATGCTGGACTGCATCCTGTCAAGCTTGCCGCCAAACACCGTCAGAAGATACGCACTCACCGCAATGGGAAAACCGATGTTGCCGATGAGACCTACGAGCTCATCCATGGTCGTGCCTCCTCTCGAGGGGTTGCCTCGCCGGTATTATGCGGCGAGCACACACCCACGACTTTCCAGAGAGGGCACACAGTGCGGTGCAGACCGACCGCACCGGCGACGGCGTGCGTGCGGAGAGCTGGTCAGACCAGCTTCAGCGCGCGGAACAGCAGGGAGTAGAGGACTGCGAAGACGAGCCCGGGCAGGAAGTTCGCCAGCTTGATCTTCTTGATGCCCAGCAGGTTGATGCCAATGGCGACGACCATGAGGCCGCCGGTCGCCGTGAGCTCGTTGAGGATATACGGCTCCATAAGGAACCCCAGCGCCGAACCCAGCAGGGTAAGACTGCCCTGGATGACCAGGACAGGGATGGCGCTGAAGGCAACGCCGCTGCCC
>JAUSAI010000027.1 GCA_030652945.1 Caldisericota bacterium
TCGATGTGCGCATAGTGACGCTTCTCGGTCTCATATTCGGCATGATGGGCATTGATCGTCACGCCACGGGCCTTCTCTTCCGGAGCGTTGTCGATCTCGTCGTACCGCTTGACGGCCGTGTGGCCCAAGGTCGCGAGGCACCTCGTGATGGCTGCCGTCAATGTCGTCTTGCCATGATCAATGTGACCAATGGTGCCGACGTTGACATGAGGCTTGGTACGCTCGAACTTCTCTTTCGCCATTATAACCTCCCTGGTTAATTATGCCTTGCCTGACGAACCTTCGAACTTGGCAATGACCTGTTCCTTCACGTCATCAGCAACCTTCTGATAGTGCGAGAACTCCATCGAGTAGGAACCGCGTCCTTGTGTGAGAGACCGCAAAGCCGTAGCGTAGCCGAACATGGCCGCCATAGGAGCGGAAGATTCCACGACCTGCAGGTGTCCGCGGTCCTGGATCTGTTGGATCGTACCCCTCCTGACCGTGACGCTTCCGATGACGTCGCCGATGTTCTCCTTCGGGACGACAATTTCGAGTTTCATGATCGGCTCGAGAAGAAAGGGCGACGCCTTGCTGGCGCCTTCCCGGAAAGCTTTGGATGCGGCAATCTTGAATGCCATTTCTGACGAGTCAACCGGGTGAAACGATCCATCGACAAGAGCCACATAGACGTCAACCAGAGGGAACCCAAGGATGGGGCCTGAGGTGACAGTGTCACGTACTCCGGCTTCGACTGCGGGAACAAACTGCTTGGGCACGGAACCTCCCACGGTCTTGTTCTCGAAGACAATGCCTGAACCTCGTTCTCCAGGCGCGATTTTGAGAACGACGTCACCGTACTGGCCATGTCCCCCCGTCTGCTTGATGTACCTGCCCTGCTGGACAACTTCGCGGCCAATTGCCTCACGATACGCAACTTGCGGCTCCCCGACCGTTGCATTGACGCCATATTCCCTGAGCAACCGGTCAATGATGATCTCCAGATGCAGTTCACCCATACCCGAGATAATGGTTTCTGATGTTTCCTCGTCTGTCTTGATGCGAAATGTCGGGTCCTCGATGGCAAACTTGGCCAGCGAGGCCGACAGTTTCTGCTGGTCAGCCTTGGTCTTTGGCTCAACAGCAACAGATATGACCGGCTCGGGGAACTGCATGGTCTCCAGCTGAACCAGCTTCCCCTCCTCGCACAGGGTAGTGCCCGTTATGACGTCGCGTGACCCAACAATGGCACCAAGATCACCGGCTCCGAGCTCCTCGAGATCCTCACGCTTGTTCGCGTGCATTCGAAGGAGCCGGCTGACCCTCTGCTTGTCTCCCTTCGCGGCGTTGACAACGTAGGAGCTGCTTCTCATGACGCCGGAGTACACTCTGATGTATGAGAGGATGCCGACGTATGGATCTGCAACAATCTTGAACACAAGCGCTACAAGCGGACCGTTGACGTCGCTCTTCACTTCGACCTTCTCGTCTGAGCCTGGAATCTTCCCGACTGCAGGCTTCACATCCAGAGGTGACGGGAGATAGTCGATGATGCCGTCCAGCAGGGGCTGAATGCCCTTGTTGCGAAATGACGAGCCAATGAATACGGGTACCAGCATGTTCGCAATCGTCGCTCGTCGGATAGCGGGTTTCAGGTGCTCCAGCGCAACCGTTCCAGTTGCCACGTACTCCTCAAGTGCCTCATCATCGACTTCTGCAACCGTCTCGGAAAGGACAGCGCGAGCCTTCTCTACGAGGACAGTCTCGGCCGCATCCAACTCCAGTGTTTCGTACGACTCCCCGGTCGGATCGCTGAACAGGTACTTCTTGGCTTCCAGCACGTCAATGACGCCCGCGAATGTGTCCTCTTTGCCGACGGGCAGCTGAATGAGCGCAGGGCGTCCACCCAGTTTCTCGCGGATCGACTCAATGACTCTGCTGAAACTGGCGCCCACACGGTCGAATTTGTTGATGTAGACGATTCGCGGAACGTGATACTTGTCGGCCTGACGCCATACCGTCTCAGACTGGGCCTGAACACCTTCTACACCCGAGATGATGATAACGCCTCCATCAAGCACTCTAAGAGCACGTTCCACCTCGGCAGTGAAGTCCACGTGGCCGGGCGTATCAACGATGTTTATTTTGAATCCCCGCCACGCCGCCGTGACGACAGCGGACTGAATGGTAATCCCGCGCTCTCTCTCCTGCGGAAGAAAGTCCGTCGTCGTATTGCCATCATCCACATTCCCCAGCTTGTACGTCGATCCCGTGAAATAGAGAATCCGTTCCGACGTGGTTGTCTTGCCCGCATCGATATGAGCGATGATGCCAATGTTTCGTATGTTTGTCAGTTCGTTCTGGCTAACCATTTACAGAGGCAACCTCTCCAGCGATGACCGGCTCTACCAACGATAGTGAGAGTACGACTTATTGGCCTCGGCCATTCTGTGTACATCGGATTTCTTCTTGAACGCGGATCCGGCTTCGGAAACGGCATCGAGCATCTCATACGCGATCTTCTCGGCCATCGATCTCCCACTGCGCTTCTTGGCAGCATCGACAATCCACTCCATGCTGAGGTTGATGCCCCGGCGAGATTCCACTTCGACCGGTACCTGAAGCGTAGCCCCACCGACACGACGCGGCTTGACTTCAACGAGAGGACGACACTTCTCGACAGCCTGCTGGAAAACCTCGATGCCAGGTTTTCCACCTTTCGCATCGACAATCTTGATCGAACCGTACACGATGCCCTGCGCCTTTACCTTCTTGCCCTTCTTGAGGATCTTGTTGATGAAATGGTTCAGCAGTTCGCTGCCGTAGATGGGGTCAGCGACTGCGGGCTTGCGGAACTGTCTCTTCTTTCTAGGCATTACTTACCGCCTTTCTTCGCAGCAGCGACCTTCTTTGGACGCTTTGCCCCATACTTGGAGCGAGCCTTCATGCGATTGGTTACTCCTGCCGTATCGAGAGTACCTCGGATGATGTGATACCGCACGCCGGGAAGATCCTTCACCCTTCCGCCGCGGATCAGCACCATAGAGTGCTCTTGGAGATTATGCCCGATGCCTCCGATGTAGGCTGTTACTTCCATTCCATTCGTAAGGCGCACCCTGGCAATCTTGCGCAGTGCGGAATTCGGCTTCTTCGGCGTCGCTGTCTTCACCTGGGTGCAAACGCCCCTCTTCTGGGGACACTCCTTGAGAGCCGGAGTCTTGGTCTTGTACTTCGGCTGCACACGCGGAGACCGCACCAGCTGATTAAATGTTGACATCTAGTTTCCTCCCAACAACGTAAATACGCATCTCTAAATGATATGCATTAGGGGGTCAGTGTCAAGCACTGGCCCCCTCTGCAATAGCGAAATCATCCTGCCCGCACATCCGAGAATGAGGAAGCAAGACTTCAGTGCTTCCTACTTGGGACTCATCTCCAGCAGCAGTTCTGGAGACGACGTCCCTGCCGGAATGGGCTTCCCTACGATCACTGCTTCCTTGAGGCCAGTCAAACGATCAATCTTGCCCTTGATAGCCGCATCTGACAGCACTCTCGGCGTCTCCTGGAATGATGCCGCGGACAGGAAACTGTCAGTCTCCAGCGACGACTTTGTGATACCCTGCAGGACCAGGTCAAATGAGGCGGACTTGCCGCCTTGGGCGCGAACCTTGCGATTCTGAAGCAGTAGTTCGTGCTTGCTCACAATTTGGTCGGTGAAGAAGGTCGTGTCCCCAGGATCGACAACCCGTACCTTCTTGAGCATCTGGCGAATGATCATCTCGATGTGCTTGACGTTGATGTCGACACCCTGAGACCGATAGACCTTCTGGACCTCCTGGACCAGGTAGCGCGCCGTCTCCTCGACGCCGACAAGTGACAGCAGTTCTTTTGGATCGACGGAACCTTCCGTAAGCTGGTCGCCGATGACAACGTGCTGCCCCTGCTTGAAGCGGAAGCGTGCAATTGGCGAGATCTTGAACTTCGCTTCCTGTCCTGACTTCCCCTTGATGAGAATCTGCCGGCGTTCCTCGGCATTCTTCTCTTTGACATCCACGATATGCATCGTCCCGTCGACGCTCGCGACGATCGCTTGACCCTTTGGAGTACGACCCTCGAAGATCTCCTCAACGCGAGGAAGACCGGTAGTGATGTCCGCGACCGCAATACCTCCGGTATGGAACGTCCTCAGCGTCAGCTGTGTGCCGGGCTCGCCGATAGACTGTGCGGCAATGACGCCTACCGCTTCGCCGACTTGGACATCGTCGCCGGTCGACAGATCGCGACCGTAGCACCTCGCGCAAACCCCGTTCTCGCTCTGGCAGGTGATGGCCGAACGAAGCCGTACGCTGGTGATGCCAAATTGCTCGACCATGGCGGCGAGTTCGTCGGTAATCAGACCATCCTTCACAACAAGCACCAGATCATCGTGTATGGCGATTTCGACGCCTTCCATGACGTCTCTGGCTCCACTCGCCCGCTCCTGTTCAGCTCGCTCGGCGACTCGCCTTCGAAGCGCCTGGGACTGCAGAGCTTTCTCAGTGATGGTCTCACCGACGCCGATGAGAACCTTCTTTCCGTCCGAACTCATGATACGATCATTGAACGTCGCGACCGTGGGCTTGTCCAGAACGAACTTCAACTGCCGGGGATCCCAGGAGGGGTTCACGCGGATGACGTCCCCTCCGTGCACAACGATGTCGTCCGCTGCATACCTGCCTCGTATCTGTTCCCTGAGAGGAACGATGGTCGCACCGCCGTCCTTGACAGGCTCGACGGTCAATCCGCCGACATAGCGCTGGATATGCAGGGATTTGAGTCCCATGGACTCCAGGCGCTTTGCCTTCTCCCAGCTGATTTCCTCGCCAGGGGCGATGATCGTCTCCCCCGTCAGTGGATTGGCCACTTCCTCATCGGCGATCTTGCCAGCAAGCTCCTCCGACAATGAAGACACAATGAGGTTCCCGATCTTGATCTCACGGGCGATCGAGTGTGTGCAGTCTTCTTCGCGTACGACGAGCTCATGAGCTACATCGACAAGACGGCGGGTCAGATATCCCGAGTCAGACGTCTTCAACGCTGTGTCTGCCTGCCCTTTGCGAGTGCCGTGGGTGGAAAGGAAGTACTCGAGAACAGATAGTCCTTCGCGAAGATTCGACTTGATGGGGAACTCGATGATCTTTCCGGACGGATCCGACATGAGTCCGCGTATGCCCGTCATCTGAACGATCTGCTTCTTGCTTCCCCGAGCTCCGGAGTCCGCCATGATGCGTACCGAGTTCTCCTCTGTGAGGTTCTTGAAAACTGCCTTCTCGATTTCCGCACCAGTGGTCTGCCATACTGCCACGACCTTCAGATAGCGGTCGTTGTACGCAAGAAGCCCCTCGTCGTATGCGGCGTTGTAGCGATGGACCATCCGGTCGGCATCTTCGAGAATGCGGCTTCGTTCCTCGGGAACCTGCATATCTGAAAGGCCGATAGAGATACCAGACTGCGTGGCGTACTTGAAACCCAGCGACTTGATGTTGTCCAGCAGGACATTGGTGCTGGAGATGCCAAACTGCTTCGAGAACTCAAGGATCATGGACTCGATGTCTCTCTTGGCCATCGTCCTGTTCTGGAATGGGAAGTCGCGGTACTTCGCCTCGCCCTTAAGGATGTCCACGCGGATTTCGTCGTTGAACACGACGCGGCCGACCGTCGTATGAAAGTGCTGTCCTGCGATCCGGACAGCGACGGGATCATGGACAAGCAGGTTGCCGGATTCGTACAGATACAGAACCTCCTGCTCTGTATGGAGCGGAGCAGCGTTCCACTTCATGCTCTTCATCTTCTCTTTCAGTTCGTACGTCAGATAGTAGGCGCCCAGCACCATGTCCTGAACAGGTCCCGCCATAGGGTTGCCACTCGCCGGTGAGAAGATGTTGTACGACGACAGCATCAGCAGCCGAGCCTCCGTCTGTGCAGCGAAGCTCAGCGGGAGATGGATGGCCATCTGGTCGCCATCGAAGTCGGCATTGAACGGTGTGCAGACCAGCGGCGAGATCTGAATTGCCTTGTCGTCGGTAAGGACCGGTTCGAATGCCTGGATGGACAGGCGGTGCAATGTGGGGGCACGGTTGAGTAGCACGACGTTGCCCTTGACGACGCGCTCAAGGACATTCCAGACCTCCGGGGTCGGCTTTTCGACCACATCTTTGGCAACCTTCATGCTGCCGACCACACCGTCTGCCATGAGACGATGGATGACGTGCGGCTTGAAGAGCTCCAGCGCCATCTCCTTGGGAACGCCGCACTGGTGGATGCGCAGCTGCGGACCGGAAACAATGACGGCGCGCCCCGAATAGTCGACGCGCTTTCCAAGAAGGTTCTGACGGAAACGTCCCTCTTTTCCCTTCAACTTGTCGCTCAGTGACCGCAACGCACGACCGTTCGCGTTGACGACCGGGTACTGCCGTTTGCTGTTGTCGAGCAAGGCATCAACGGCATCCTGCAGCATGCGCTTCTCGTTCTGCAGGAGAATCTCGGGGGCATTCTCATCCAGCATCTTGCCCAGACGATTGTTGCGGTTGATGACGCGACGGTACAGCTCATTGAGATCATCGGAGGCGAATCTGCCCCCCTCAAGCTGGACCAGCGGTCTCAAGTCGGGTGGTATGACTGGAATGCGTGTCATGACCATATCGGTCGGCTTGCGCCCGTTCGCGATGAGCGCGGCCACGATGTCAAGCTGTTTGACTGCCTTTGCCCTGTCAGCGCGAGATTTCCCCTTGATCTTCGCAAGAAGCTCGTCGCGAATCTTGTACAGGTCCAGGTCCTTGAGGAGCTCAAGGAAGGCTTCAGCGCCCTTCCTTGCAGTAAACTTCTCGCCATGCAGACGACGGTCACGATACTCCTCATCGGAGAGCAGCTGCTTGCGAGCCAATCCCTGGGCAGTACCGGGATCCAGCACCAGCCATGTGCTGAAGTAGACCACCTTCTCGACGTTCTTGCTCGGCATTTCGAGAAGGAGTGCAATGTAATTGACAGAATTGCGGAAGTACCAGATATGGGCAACCGGAGCGTGGAGTTCGATGTGTCCCATGCGCTCACGACGGACACTGGAATCGGCAACTTCGACGTGGCACTTGTCGCAGACCTGCCCCTCGAAGCTCTTGCCTTTCAGTTTTCCGCAGCGGCACTGATAGCTCTTCGTTGGTCCAAAGATGATCTCGCAGAACAGCCCATGGGGCTTCGGCTTGCCACTCCTGTAGTCAAGAGTCTCCGCTTCAGTGACCTCACCATGTGACCAGCCCCGAATTTCCTCCGGCGAAGCCAGATGAAGGGTCAGAGCCTCTATCTTGTTGTTTCTCAATCTTCCTCCCTTCGGGCTATTCCTCGTCCTCGGCGACCATCGTGGCTTTCGCATCCGCAATGATCTTCTCGGCAGTTCTTTCCGGCACTTCCTCGTAGTGGTCAACCTTCATGGAATAGGCACCGGTACCCTGCGTGATAGACCCCAGGTCGATGCCGTAGCTCAGCATTTCGCCGAACGGTACCAGCGCTTTGATGATCTGTCTTCCCTTGGCGTTCTCAACGCCGGAGATCTTCCCGCGCTTGCTGGTCAGGTCTCCCATGACGTCTCCCATGTACTTCTCATCGACGACAACGTCGAGAGTGACAATGGGCTCAAGCAGAATCGGGCTGCACTGTTCAAACCCCTTCTTGAAAGCGAGTGACCCGGCAAGCTTAAATGCCATCTCCGACGAGTCGACGGGATGATAGGATCCATCCACGACGGCAACCTTGATGTCCACAACGGGGTATCCGGCGAGAAGGCCCTTGGTCATCGTCTCTAGCATGCCCTTCTCAATGGCAGGGATGAACTGCTTCGGAATCGAACCGCCAAAGACCTTGTTCTCGAAGTGCCATCCGCTTCCCCGATCGTTCGGCTCCATCTCGATCCAGCAATCGCCGAATTGGCCGTGGCCGCCTGTTTGTTTCTTGTGTTTTCCTTGAACGCGTGCTTTGCCCTTGATCGTCTCGCGATAGGGAACCTTTGGCGTTTCGAGGTCGATATTGACGTTGAATTTCTTCTGCAGGCGTTCTACGATCACCTGCAGGTGCGCTTCGCCAAGACCGCTGAGAAGGGTTTCGTGCGTCTCGGCGTTCTTCTCGATCACAACCGCAGGCTCCTCTTCCTTGAGTCGATTCAGTGTTGAGCTCAGCTTGTCATCGTCCGCACGCGTTTTTGGTTTCAACGACCGTGTCAGCAGCGGTGGAGAGAAGACGATCGGTGCAAGGTCTAGTGGCGCGTCCTTCGCCGAAATCGTATCATTTGTCGACGTCTGGACCAGTTTCGACAACACGACGATGTCCCCTGCGATGCCTTCTTCTACCGGCTCCTGCTTCTTCCCTACCATATGAAACAGGCCCCCCACCTTCTCTACGATTTCCTTGGAGGCGTTGTAGATACTTTGATTGACCTTCCCACTGTAGATACGCACAAATGAGAGCTTCCCCACAAATGGATCTGATGTCGTCTTGAAGACCAGCGCTGCAGGCGGTGCCGACGGGTCGGCCCGGAGTTGAACCGCTTCCTCGGACGTCTTCCTGCCCGCTACCCACGTGAGATCCTCTGGCGAGGGTGCATGTTGCGCCAGGAACTCCATGAGATAGTCAGGACCGATGCCTTGTGATGCTGACAATACCAGCACGGGAAACACCTGTCTGCTCTTGAAGGCCTTGCCGAACACCATGAAGAGCTCCTCCTGCGACAGAGCTTCGCCGCCAAGATACTTCTCCATGATCGCGTCGTCAGATTCTGCCACCGCTTCTGTCAAAGCGATACGAGCAGCCTCGACCTCTGGCCGCAGACTCTCTGGAATGACGTCGCTCAGCACCGCTTCATCCTTCCCGGGCGCATAACTGTAGAGTTTCCCTGTCAGCACATTGACGAATCCGGCGAAACGAGATCCTGTGGAGACCGGAATCGTGAGTGCGACCACTTTGTGCCCGAATGTCTCCTGCAGCTCCGCCAACCGTACGCCAAAATCCAGGTTCTCAAGATCCATCTTATTGAGCACGAAGACCACTGGCAGGCTGTTCGCTTCGCAAAGGTCCCAGAAGCGGGGTGTCTGGACCTCGACACCCGCTCCCGCATTGATAGCAAGCACAGCCGTATCTGCTACTCTGACCGCCTCTTGCGCCTCGGTCATGAAGTCTGCATATCCGGGAGTGTCGAGCAGATTGTACCGAACCCCTCTGTAGTCAAACTGGCACAGCGCTAGATTGGTGCTGATGCCACGCTTGGTCTCTTCGTCGAGATAGTCAGACACGGTCGTTCCGTCTTCAGTGCGCCCGACCCGCTGACTGGCACCTGCACGAAAAACAACATGCTCTGTAATCATCGTCTTTCCAGAGCCACCTTGTCCTACGAGTACAAAGTTTCTAATGCTGCTCGGTGCGAATTTACTCACCTTTTCCTCCCGTAGTGTTATTCTTCGTTGTCTTCGTACAGGTTCTTGACGCTCCTGCTGCGGGTATCGCCCGCCTTGGGAAGAGTCTCAAGGTCGAGCCCAAGGCCTCTCAGCTCCTTGACGAGCACATTGAATGACTCGGGTTGGCCGGTCTCGAACAGATTGCTTCCCTTCGTCAGGCGCTCATACGCTATCCGACGCCCCTCAAGGTCGTCCGACTTCACGGTGAGCATCTCCTGGAGCACCGTCGATGCACCATAGGCCTCGAGTGCCCAGACTTCCATTTCTCCGAACCGCTGGCCACCAAACTGAGCTTTCCCCCCGATAGGCTGCTGAGTAATGAGGGTGTATCGTCCAGTGGACCGCGCGTGCATCTTGTCCTCGGCAAGATGAATCAGTTTGAGAATGTAGGCTTCGCCAACGGTGACCTGGTTGTCGAAGTACCCTCCATCAATTCCGTCTCGTACGCTCTCTTTGCCCGAATCGCTCATGCCAGCCTTGAGCAGTAGTCCGCGAATCTCCTCCTCGGTAGCTCCATTGAAGACCGGCGTAACGGCACGAACGTTCAGCTTTCGGGCGGCCATTCCCAAGCTCGCCTCGAGAAGCTGTCCAATGTTCATGCGCGAGGGGACTCCCAGAGGACTCAGAATGACGTCGACAGGCGTACCATCCTCGAGGAACGGCATGTCCTCCAGGGGAAGAATGCGCGTAATGACACCCTTGTTGCCATGTCGGCCTGCGACCTTGTCACCCACAATGATCTTCCGCTTCTTGGCCACATAGACCTTGACGATCCGTTCGACCCCCACTGGCAAGGCATCGCTGGTACTGTCCTTCGTAATCTCCTGGACATCGATGACGACACCATCTTCTCCAGGTGGAACCTTGTATGACGTATTCTTGTAGTCGCGCGCCTTGTCGTGAAACAGTGCAAAGTAGACTCGGACTTCGGGTGACTCTTCCTGTTCAGCCCGAGGCGTTATCTTCCCCACCAGCACATCCTCGGCTTTGACGTGAGCTCCTACGCGCACGATACCGCGTTCGTCGAGGTGGCGCGTCAGTTCCTTCGAGACATTCGGGGGGTCTCGCGTGATCTCTTCCTTTCCAAACTCCGTAGAACGCACTTCTATCTTGTGTTCCTTGATGTGGATGGATGAGAGGCTGTCATCGTGAACCAGTCTCTCGCTGACAATCACGCCGTCCTGATAGTTGTATCCACGCCATGGAACGTACGCCAGAAGCAGATTCTTCCCCAGCGCAAGCTCGCCATCAGCGCACGCATATCCGTTCGCAAGAAGATCCCCGACATGTACCTCATCCCCGGCAGAGACAGCAGGGTGCTGATTGATGCACGTATCCTGGTTTGTCCGCTTGAACTTCAGGAGTTCGTACGTGCGCGGGCGCGGCACCGAAACATGAGTGACGCCGTTCTTCGCAAGCAGGATAAGGTCGTCTCGCGTGAGTCTCCGGCCTATGGCCAGTTTCCTCGTTCTCGGCTTCTTGAGCTTGATATCTTCGGCAAGCGTCTGCCCTGCAAGCGATCCATTGACCCGGAATAGCTCATAGACAGAAGCCCGTGCTGGGTCGAAGGTCAGGACGCTGGCGTTTCGATCCTGCTCGAATAGGCGATGCAGTGAAGTCTCGCTGACCACGAGACCCGCCGCATCACGGAGGTCCTTGGTCGAGGAGACAGTGAGAATGTGATGCCCAAGCACCTGCTGCCCGATGGGTGTCATCGTGAGAGTCTGGAGTGCGACCTCTTCGGTCTCATTGCCGAATAGCCCAACCACCGGCAACGAGTCTACCTTGGCATTGTTGATGAGCCGTCCCAGCAGCGTCTCGGTGATCTTGGTGCCGGCCTTGTGGATCTTGCTCTTGCCCTCCTGGACGTCTATCGCGAGAGTCCTGCCAACGAGATCATCATTGGTTTGGATCTCAATGAGGTCCTTGAGCGAGTTCTGCACAATAGAACCGGCCGGTACGTACTGAAACGATTCAATTCCCTGATCAGGCATGGCATCAAGCTGTTCCCGTGTCAGTTCGTGTCCGACCATCTGCAGTACGTCACTGGAAACGGCCTCCGGAAGGAACGATATCGGCACCATACGTACATCTCCTGAGCGGGCTGCTTCCACAGCCGCATCGGAGGCGAGCATCACGGGGACAACGTCAACCTGGACGTTCCCCTCCCGGAGGCTGGCTGCGTCTGGCTCCGGAGACACACGGACCTTCTCTGCATCCACGTATGTTACTACACCATCCAGATCGCACAGAACCAAGTCGCCGTTGTCGTGAACGACGCGGCCCTCCATGCTGGTCGAAACGCGCGCCCGATCAGGATTGACGAGCGGAACCGCCTGGCGCTGCATATTGCAGCCCATAAGTGCCCGGTTGGCGTCGTCATGTTCGAGAAACGGGATCAGGGAGGCTGATACGCCAAATACCTGTGCGGGAACAAGGTCGATGTAATCGATCTTCCCAGCCGACAGCTCTTTGGGAAGGATTTCTCCTCCCTCCGATCGCTGACGAGCAATGACAGTACGGGATATGACGCGGTTGCGCTCGTCTACGTCGGTGTTGGCTTGAGCGATGGAGTGACGTTCCTCCTCCTCAGCATCCATGTAGACGACACCGGCCTCGTCTTTGCGTCCATGCTGGACATGAGCATACGGGGCGGTAATGAAGCCATATTCGTCGAGTCTGGCATACGAACTGAGGCTGTTGATGAGCCCGATGTTCCCGCCTTCCGGTGTTTCGATGGGACAGATGCGGCTATAGTGCGAAGAGTGAATGTCTCGTACCTCGACTCCAGCCCGTTTTCGGTTGAGTCCTCCCGGTCCGAGAGAGCTGAGGCGACGCTTGTGCGCAAGACTGGAGAGCGGGTTGATCTGCTCCATGAATTGTGACAGCTGACTCTGCCCAAAGAAGTTGCGGATGGACGAGATGATAGGTTTCGTATTGAGAACGTTCTGCAGATTCATCATCTGCTCAGGAGAGTAGATACTGACCTTGTCCTTGGTTGCCTTTGCAACCTTGAGCATGCTGTCCTGTACCTCTTCCGCCAGCAACTCACCTACCCGTCGAATGCGCCGGTTGGCAAGACTGTCGATGTCATCGAAATTTGCCTTGCGTTCGCGAATGTCGATGAGGTGATGCATGACAGCGATATAGTCTTCCTTGGTGAGGATAGGAGAAACATTCTTGAGGCCAAATCGTCTGTCGATCTTGTAGCGCCCAATCGGATTAAACGTGTTGTACGACGGGTCCAGCAGCAGCGTGGAAAGCAGGTTCTGTGCCGCTTCAGGGGTCAGCCGCTCCTTGGGCTGCATCTCCTTGAAGATCTGTTTGACTGCTTCTTCCTGATTCGTGGTCTTGTCGGACTTGAGAGTGCGCAGTACCCAGCGATCCGGCTGTCTGCTTGTAACAACGAGACTCGTCGCATTGCGCTTTCGCAGCAACTCGACGGCTTTGGCCGTTATCGGCGCTCCCTCTTTGATGAGTTCCTTGCCGGTTGTTCCAAGAAGTGGCTCCGCTGCAGAGTACTCCGACTGGTCGTATGTCTGTTGAAGCTGGTCGACAGTCAGCCGCTCCGTTCTCTTCTCGGTGAACTCGCGCAGGATATCTTCGTTTGAATCCATGCCAAGCGCTTTCAATACAAGCGTTACGGGGATCTTGCGAGCCTTCTTGCGAAGACGTGTGTAGACGATCTCGTCCTTTCCTGCTTCGATTTCCATCCAGTTTCCGCGGTCAGGGATGAGCGTCACCATATAGACTTGAGCTCCGGACAGCTTGTCCTTCCCGCCTTCAAAGTAGATGCCCGGTGACCGCACCAACTGTGACACAATGACGCGCTCGGCTCCGTTGATGAGAAAGGTGCCATACGGAGTCATAAGCGGGATCTGTGTGACAATAAGAGCCTGCTCACGAATCTCCCCGGTCTCCTTATTGATGAGACGGAAGTTGGCACGCACCATGGCCTCGTAACTTAGTCCCGCCTTGCGGCAGTCCTCCATGGATTTCGCCGGCTCCTCGACCTTGTGCGTCACGTACTCGATACGCAGCTTGGCCGTGTCAATTGGAAAGACTCTCGCAAAGATCTGGGCGAGGCCAGCCCCTAGAAGCCAGTCGTAGGAGGCTTTCTGGAGCTGGAGCAGGTCGGGCATCGTGTAGCTTGATTTGATTTTGGTAAAGTCTATAATATTGGTCGCCGCAGCCATGACTCTCCTTTCATTCCGGGATGGAGAAAGAAAACGGTCAAAATGAAATTATACTCTCCCAAATGCGAGAGTCAACTGCATATTTGCCTCGCCCGGCCAACCGCACTCGTCCATGATGCCTTCCCACGTTTGCCGATCGGTTACTCTGTCGGTTCGCAGTTGCCGCGTCGTGATTCGTGGTACATGTCCTTTTCGGAGTCGCGGTCCCGTGAACGCACAGCAACTCACGTCCTTCTCAAGTCCCGTGAACACACAGCGATTCACGTCCTTCTCAAGCCATAGCGCAGCAGGATTCCGATGAAGCGCAGCGTATCCGTGAGCGAGTTGACCTTGCTGCGAGCTTCGCTTCGATAGATTGTCCGAGTAGGAACGAACCCTATGCGGTACCTTGCGCGCGCCGCTCTGAAGATCACCTCTGTCTCGAAGTCGTACTTGTCGGCTTCAAGGGGCAGCACAGCCACCGTCGCTAGCCTGTAGTAGCGGTATCCGTTCTGGCTATCGGGGATGTGTTGCTTGAGAAACAGCGTAGTGAGAAGGGACGAAGCGTAGTTGGCGAACCTCCTGATCAATGGCATCGTAGCGACATCCCCCATGCGGTTGCCAATGACCATGTCGTATCCCTTGGCAGCCTCCTGAACGAACGCGGGTATCTCTGCGGGGTCATGCTGGCCGTCTGCGTCAAGCGTGATAGCTCCCTCAAAGCCCAGATCACGGAGGTATGCGAACCCGGTCTTTATTGCCGCACCCTTCCCCTTGTTCCTGTCATGCGAGACAACGGCGGCACCCGCCGCATGAGCAACGGCAGCTGTCGAGTCAGACGATCCATCGTCTACGACTACCACTGTGTCTGCATACGACAGGGCCTTGGCAACGACACCTGCGATATTGTGTTCCTCGTTGAACGCAGGAATGATGACGCCGAATCTCATTCGGCCCCCTGCCAATAGTTGTAGAAATTCAGAAACTGTGTGGGGTCGGCGCCGACGACAGCCTCATACTGCCGCGCGAACTCCTGAACAAACTCTGAGACGAACGACCGTTCATCTGCCGCCGCGGGGCTGATGGCTTCACCGAAGACGAGGTGGAACCTTCCGTCTGACTGACGTACCAGGAATCCGGGGATCCCGACAAGATGCTTGCGATAGGCCAATACGGCTGCACCTCGAGGGAAGTACACTCGTCTGCCGAAGAACAGGACACTTTCTCCTACGTTCCCGAAACTCCGATCCGAGACAATCGCGGGAATACCTTCTGCCGGCAGATGTCTCAGCAGATCTCGCAACCCAAGCCTCATGTCATGCGCAACTACGCCAAACCTGTTCCTCGTGTCCGCATACAGCTTCTCCACCAGACGATCGCGGTGCGGAAGTGCGATAGCGTGGACTTGGTACCCGGCGTCACCGAGGACTGCCCCGGCCAGCTCCCAGCTGCCATAGTGTGCCGCCATGATACACGCTGGAACACCACGAACTCTCGCATCGAGAAGTGTGCGTACATCTGCAGCATTGTCTATCATCCTCCGAACCTGGCTGCCGGTCAATGACGGCAACCGGAAGAAGTCCACCATGTTTCGTCCGGCCTGGATGAATGTCTCGAACGCAAGGCCGGATCGCTCACGACGCTGGGCGTCCGGTCGAATCACCGCAAGATTGGCGAAGACGCCCCTTCGTTCCGAGCGGTGGAGGGTGAAGTGCGCCACAGCAAAGATCCATCCGATTGCCGACGCTATCCCCAACGGGACTACTCGGGCCAGCCGAAACGCAATGTGATAGAGAAACCCCACTGAGATCCTCTACTGCGTCCCGAACCGCGCGTACCACAAGACGCCTACAATGGTCTTGGCGTCCACTATCGTTCCTCTCCTGCAGCGGTCCAGGACTTCATCCATCGGAATCACAGCAGATCGAATGAACTCGTCGTCATCAAGTGACTGATCCCCCTTCGTGAGACCTTGCGCAACATACAGGACGATTCGCTCGTCCAGAATCCCCGGACTGGGCCAGAAGCCGATGGACCGAGTCCACAGTGAAGCAGTGTAGCCTGTTTCCTCGCGCAGTTCGCGGCGAGCAGCGGCGAGAAAGGACTCTCCAACGTTCCTGCGGCCGGCTGGTATCTCGAGCATGAGCGCATTGCTTGTCGGCCGATACTGTCGCACCAGTACAATCCGCTGATCTTCTGTCAAAGCAAGAACGCCTACCGCTCCCCCCGGATACGTCACAACGTCTCTATGAACCATGCTGCCATCCGGGAGTCTGACAATCTTGTCCAGCACAGCAATCGCCGCCCCATGATACGCCTCATGAGTAGAACAGACAGATTGCGTCAGGGTACGGTGCTTCATCAGTGAGAAAGGATCATCTCCTTGATTTTGAGCAATCTGGTAATGGTGGCTCGTTCGCCTTCATCCAGTTTGGACGATATGAAGCGGATCGTCTCTTCCAAGTTCGGGATCATCACGTACTCGAGCGCATTCACGCGCCGACGGGTGCGTTCGATTTCGTCGGCCATCAGACGGATTCCCGTCTCTATCTCTGCTACCTTCATGAGAGAAGGCAGCAGCCGATAGAGATGCAGGAGCGATGCTTCGATGCCCGCACCGTCTATGCCTGAGAATGTTGGAGACTCGAACTTCTCAACGGAAAAGGTCAGTTTGGGAAGAGGAACGTTCATGACCGATTGCGTCAGAACGCGAACGTCGAGTTCGGTCGACGTCGTACGTGAGAGAATGTCGACAACATCCACCGGATACCCGGCGGTCTGTCCGACGAAGTCGGCAAGGATAGTCGGCAGTTCTCTGCTGACTCTTCTCTGGTAGCGAACGTACTGTTCAGCAAGTTCGATGAACCGCTTCATGAGGCCTTCCTGCTTGTCCTTCAGAAGCTTGTGTCCACGCTTTGCCAGCTGGTGCCGCTTGCGCAGGCGCAACAGCTCCATGCGCGTGGGGTTGACCCTGAGAATCATCGGCTACTTGATGCAGATGGCTTCGGCATGTACTTCTCGACCATGGCCGGCGCCACTCGCTTCAGCTCTGGCAAGGGCAGCATCGCCAGCAGGTCCCACCCAATGTCGAGCGTCCGCTCGATGGTTCTGTTTTCGTCGTGCGCCTGGTGCACGAAGCGGCGTTCGAACTCCTCGGAGAAACGTACGAATGTACGGTCTGTCTCGGTCAATGCCGACTCGCCAAGGACAACCGCCAGCTCCTTTCCATCGCGTCCACGCGCATATGCTGCAAAGAGCTCGTTCAACAGGCCCGCATGGTCTTCGCGCGTCTTGCCACGACCGATACCCTTGTCTTTGAGGCGCGACAGGGACGGCAGCACATCGATGGGCGGATACACACCGGCCTGGTGCAGGGAACGGCTCAGGAAGATCTGCCCTTCGGTAATGTATCCGGTAAGATCCGGAATCGGATGCGTCTTGTCATCCTCAGGCATGGTGAGAATCGGCAGTTGGGTGATCGAACCCTTCTTTCCCTTGATACGCCCTGCTCGTTCATAGATCGTAGCAAGGTCGGTGTACAGATACCCTGGGTAGCCTCTACGTCCCGGGACCTCCTTGCGAGCCGCCGAAACCTCACGCAATGCCTCACAGTAGTTGGTCATATCCGACAGAATGACGAGCACGTGCATCCCCAGCTCGAAAGCCAGATACTCGGCAGCCGACAGGGCGAAGCGAGGGGTGGCAATGCGCTCGATGACCGGGTCGCTGGCCAGATTCATGAAGAGCACGGACTGGTTGATTGCCCCACTACGCTTGAAATCGCTGATGAAGAAGTCCGCCTCTTCGAACGTGATCCCCATTGCGCCAAAAACAACCGCGAACTCGTCATCGCCCGCAAGAACGCGTGCCTGACGTGCAATCTGAGCAGCCAGCTCGGCGTGAGGCAGTCCACTGCCGGAGAATACTGGCAGCTTCTGGCCGCGCACAAGCGTGTTCAATCCATCGATTGCGGATATTCCCGTCTGAATGAACTCGTCTGGATAGTCCCGAGCATACGGATTCATCGGATTGCCGTTGATGTCCACCAATCTCTCGGGCAAGATGGGGGCGCACTCATCGATGGGCTGGCCAAGCCCGCCGAAAACTCTCCCGACAATGTCCCGCGACACGCCGAACTGCACGCCGTGTCCCAGAAATCGAGTGACCGTCTGGCCAAGGTTCATGCCAGAGGTTCCCTCGAATACCTGCACTAGCACGGTTCCGCTTGACGCCTCAAGGACCTGCCCCCGGCGCAATCCCGCAACCGTACGAAACTCGACGAGCTCCCCGTACTTGACGCCCGGCGTTCCTTCAAGCAGGACCAGCGGCCCAACAATTTCCCTTGTCGTGCGGTAGTCCCTATTCACGATACTCCTCCACGTCGACGGATTCCTTGAGCAGGTCCGCGAAGCCTGCCCTGATCGACGCTTCCAGTGTGTCGAATCCCTTCATGCTCGACTCGTCGATTGCCTTGCTGCGTGCTATGTCGACACGGATCGGCAATGAGAGCACCCGATCCAGGGGAACGCCCTGTGCGGTAGCTTCTTGAGCCAAGTGGGCAAACAACATGATGGCGTCGAGCATCCTCAGCTGCTTGCCGAGCGATGTATAGCTGTCAGTATCGCTAAAGGCACTCTGCTGCAGAAAGTCCTCCCTGATTGACTTTGCCCATTCGAGCGTCAGGCGGTCAACGCTTGAAAGCGCATCGACGCCGACAAGCCGTACCAGCTCTTGGAGTTCGGCTTCCTTCTGTAACACCGTCCGTGCTTCCTGTATCTGGGGAATCCACCGTTCGCCAAGGTTCTGGGAGTAGTAGCCTGCCAGAGAGTCGGGATACAGCGAATAGGACTGCAACCAGTCGATGGCGGGAAAGTGACGTGCGTACGCCAGCCGCGAATCGAGAGCCCAGAAGACCTTGACAGCTCGCAACGTGGATTGGACAACCGGCTCCGACAGGTCACCCCCGGGGGGCGATACTGCCCCGATGACGCTGAGACTACCCTCACGCGGAGGTGATCCAAGACTCATAACTCTGCCGGCACGCTCGTAGAACGAGGCAATGCGTGACGCGAGGTATGCCGGGTATCCCTCTTCTCCTGGCATCTCCTCCAACCGTCCGGAGATTTCGCGCATCGCCTCTGCCCATCGTGACGTGGAGTCTGCCATCAGTGCGACGCTGTATCCCATGTCGCGGAAGTACTCGGCAATCGTGATTCCGGTGAAGACGGACGCTTCACGAGCAGCGACAGGCATGTTGGAGGTATTTGCAATGAGGACAGTCCTGTTCATCAGGACTTCCCCCGTCTTGGGGTCCTTCAACCGTGGAAATTCCTGAAGTACGTCAGTCATCTCATTGCCACGTTCTCCACAACCTACGTACACGATGATGTCCGCATCTGACCACTTCGCAAGTTGATGCTGAATGACGGTCTTTCCACTTCCAAATGGTCCAGGTACACAGGCAGTCCCGCCCTTGGCGACCGGAAACAATGCGTCGATGACGCGCTGCCCTGTGACGAGCGGGGTCTCCGGAGGCAGACGCCGGGCGAAGGGCCTGCTGGTTCGTACCGGCCACTTCTGGAGCATGGTAACGGCTTCCTCTTTTCCGCTTGCGTCGCGAACGGTTGCGATTCCCTGGTCGATCGTGTAGTTGCCTTCAGCAATGGCCGTGACAGTCCCAGCACGGCCCTTTGGCATCATGATGCGGTGAGTCACGGCGGTCGTCTCATCAACGAACCCAAGCAGATCGCCCTCCTCGACAGCATCTCCTTCCCGAACGAGTGGATGGAAGTGCCACGCCTTGTCTCGTGGCAGTGCCGGAAGAGAGACACCCCTCGGAATGAAGTCACCGTATTGAAGCAGGAGAGCATCCAATGGTCGCTGGATGCCGTCATAGATAGACGTGATGAGTCCTGGGCCAAGTTCAACGGTGAGCGACGTGCCAGTCTGAACGACCGGTTCTCCAGGGCCGATCCCGCTGGTCTCTTCGTACACCTGGATACTTGCGAGGTCTCCTCGGAGCTCGATGATCTCGCCAAACAGGCTTGCCTCTCCCACTCGCACCAACTCGTACATTTGGGGATTTGTCAAACCCCGCGCAACGACCAGGGGGCCCGCCACCTTTACGATATCGCCGTGTGTCATGATTCGTTCTCCTTCATCATTTTTCCAACAAGGTCCATACCTACCGCCCTTTCGACAAGCCGTCTGATGGCGGAACTCTCAGATTCACCATGTCTCTGTTCCACAGGAATGACGAGCACCACTGGCTTGGTGAGCGCACGGGCGGTCGCCGACCTCACCCAGTCCGTCGCTACGTCAGACGTGATCAAAATGACGGCGTAGCGGGCTGACCGTACAAGGGCTTCCGCTCGAACGAGCGCTTCGTGGCTGTCCGCCACAGCCACTCCCTCAAAACCGAGCGCTTGAAACGCGCTGACGCGAAGCTGTGTAGCTATGACCGCGGCTTTGCTCATGCGACTGACTCTCGAGCACGCAGATGCGTTCCACCAGCATCCACCGATCTCAGCTGACGGCGCAGTGACCACACTTCTCGACGGAAGTCCATCATGTAGGAGAATATGACGCCTACTCCGTACGGCTCCGTGCCCAGCGAGGATATCTCTCGCGAAGCGGCTTCATCAAGCATCTCGGCCAGAATGGCCATGCGACCGCTCTGCGTGTATCGGGGCGCACTTGAGATCTGCTCGGCCATCGACGTCGGCACCAGATCTTCGGGCTGGATGCTTTCCCAGGCCGTGTCCCGAACCCGGTCAACGACGTTCCGAAGGCGGGCCGCAGTCTCCTTGGGAATCCACCTGAAGAGTCCTTCGGCTGGCAGGCCCATACCGGCCTCGCTGCGAAGCTTCGCCTTGAGAGCCAACCCAGCGATCATCGTATCCAGTATCGAGTCCACGTAGTTGATGATCGCCGGATATGCATACTGGACCGCAAGGCTACGAAGTGTTCCGGTGACGAACGAAAGGTCAAACACGGTCTGTGACTCCTGCGCCAAGCCGCCTGCGCGCCAGACAGACAGTCCTTCGCGCAGCGCATCAGCAAATACGGACTCCTGGTCGGCTGCATCGCTATCCGCCACCGTGTTCTGCAAGAGCCGGCAGTATTCCGCGTACTCCCTCGTGGGGCCTGAGATGGACGACGGAAGACTCGTTCCGTACAAGCTCCACGCTGCCAAGCCAGCCTTCGCATACTCCTTCTCGGCCAAGATTCTGAGCAGATACGGCAGAAAGGGCTCGGGCAAGTCCTGCTCTGCACGAGCGAGAAAGGAACGCCAAGCTTCCTCGACGATTGCGACGACCTCCAACAACGGCGTTCCGCTGGAGACTGCACCATAGCTCCCGCGATTCACCAGTCCAATGAGGAACTCAGCTGCTCCTTCCGCAGGTGTTCTCCGCAGGTCGTCAGGCGTAAGCAGAAACCCTCGCCGTACGGCGTACGAGCCAGCAGCGTAGGCATATGCCTCCGGGTATGACTGCCTTGGTTTACAGGATCCGATCATCCCTCAATCCTGAACAGATCAGAGGCGACATCCACCAGCGTGCGCTCTCGAAGGTTCTGGCATGCAGCCCTTAACGTAAGGTCAACCTCCGAGTCTGCGAGGAGAACCATCAAGCCCAGCTCCGTCGTGCCGGCCGGACTCTCGACAACCGACGCCACCATGGGAGGGTGTGTCGAGAGAAGACCCTGAACGACCTCGCGATCCTCTGGTCTGCAAACGATGCGCACTGGTCCTGCTGGCGGAATCTGGTCGATGGCCCAGCGCAAGAAGGCTGCATACGCTTCAGCGTCCGAGCCGATTCGTCTCTCCGCCTCGGAGAAGACCTCCTCAATCAGCTGCTGCTTTCGCAGAAGGAGCGCATTTCTCGATTCGACCTTGAGAGAAGCCTCGCTGACCGCGCGATCGTGATCAACACGCTGCTTCCGCTCTTCCAGCACGTGCCGACGCTGATTCTCAAGGCGCATCCTCTCTGCATCGATCGTCATCACCGACTGGGCACGGCCGGCTTCCAGGACTCCAGATGCTTCAGCCTCAGCCTCCCGCAGAACCGCAGTTCTGAGTTCCTCGGTCCCCATGTGCAAAGCATCCTAGAAGGGTGCCTGAGAGATCCAGAGCAGGAGCAGAATGCCTGAGACCAGGGCCAGGACGGCGTAGGTCTCGACGAGGGCGGGTATGAGGATGGCCTGGCCAAAACTGTTTGGCTGGCGCCCCGTCAGACTCTCTGCGGCGGCAGACGCCTGGCCCTGGGCAATGGCGGACAGCCACTCGACAGAGCCGACGGCGATCCCAGCGGCCATCATGGCAAGACCCTTCGCGTTGGAGATGACGGCTCCCTCTCTGAGTACTCCGGACAGAACAATCATCATGATTCCGTATACGAAGGCGTAGAACCCTTGTGTGCCCGGAAGAGCTATCATGACAAACATCTTGCCGAAGAGCTCCGGCTTCTCGGACAGTACTCCAGCCGCCTGAGATCCGCTGATACGGATCCCAATAGCAGAACCGAGACTGCCAAGGCTGATGGCATAGGCCGCTCCCATGAATATCCAGAGCGAACTCAGCGACGTCATCGGGGTGTTCGAGAGCTTGAAGGCAAACGCTGCCCCCACTGCACTGACCGCCGTTACGACGCCTCCAACGAGAACTGACCACAGCGCTTCACTACCCATGATGTACCTCCTATTTTCTCAGAACAGTCGATGTATCGACGACCTTGACAACTTCCGACCAGAACCCAAAACGATGAAATCGGGGAGCTCCGCCCTCGTAGAACCGTCCAAAGAACTCGAGCAGAATGAGACGCGCAGAGTGAATGAACGCCCCCATGGTACCCATGAAGTAGTTCAGGGCATGTCCAAACAAGACCACCGCACCACCGAGGAGCAGGCCAAGCACAGGGATCTTCACGAGCGACCCGATCATGTTGAAGGCAGAGCCAAGCATCGAGGTGGTCAAACCCAGTGCCAGCAAACGCGAATACGAGAGGACATCGCCCAGAAACGAACCGGCACCATACGAACTCTGGATACCGTAGAGATTCACAAGTCCCATCAACACCTTGCCCACGCCTTTGCCTTGTCGCGCTCCCCCAAGAAAGAGAAGAACAGTCCCCGTCGCCAAGGCGATGAGGTAGCCGGACCTGAATGCCGTGCCCCATTGGGCCCCGATGAACAGCAGAGCTGAGACAGCCGGGAGAAGCAGAAGCCAGCCGACGCAATCATAGACGATGGTGGCATAGTCGTGTCTCCGCGCTGCCTTGTAGATAGCCAGGCCGACTCCATAGAACTGGTTCAACGCGCCGATAACCCAGACAATCACCAGGAACTGGAACGCAGACTGCAGAGGGTCGATGATCGTGAGTGACCTGACGAACCCTGAAAAGGCGTTTCCCTTCCCGAGATACGTCTCGGAGAGAAGGTCTCCTCCCCAACTGCCAGTAAGCGCACCTCCGACCATTGCCGCAACTCCGCCATAGAGAAACACCATCATGAAGTTGTGGACACCCACCGACTGCTTGTACTTGCGCATGAAGTAGAGGCAGATCCCTATTTGGATAGCCCCATACAGAACATCCCCGAGACACAGACCGTAGAAAAGGAGAAAGGGGATGGCGAGAAAGACCGTCGGGTCGAACGTCGAGCGGACCGGATATCCAAACATGTTGATCAGGATCTCCATAGGCCTGAGCCACTTGCTGTTGGAAATCGAGACTGGCGTACTGTCTCCCGCTGAAGGTTCGCCGGTGGACCACGCAGCGCCATCCACAGTGGCACAAACCTCGCCCAACGCCTCCCGATCAGCCTCTCGCACATACCCCGTGGCGATACTGCGCCGCCCGGTGCGAGTCAGTTCGCCCGCCGACTCAATCCGGTGCTGCTCGTTGCGCAGGAACTCGCGATATATGACAAGATCCTGCCGCTTGGCCAGCATCTCCGCCAAAGAGACCTTCGACTCGAAGATGCGAGTGTCCAATGCCTCGACATCGTCCTCCAGACCCTCGATGGCACTGGCGACCGTCGTCCGGATCCCGGCGAGAACCTCCTCCTTCACTCCTGATGCCGTGAGAATCCCTCTCACTCTCTCGATGTCGCTCTTCCTCGAGGCAACTACGAACCCAGTACTCGTCCGTGACGCGAATACGATTTCCATAGAGAACGTGATACTCTCTGTCTGAAGCGTCTGGGCAACTCCAGCGAACACCGATGACGGTACAACGCCAAAGAACAACGCCAGCCAACGCGACCGGCCGGTCTCGGAGAGATTCATTGGGACTCCAGACCAGGGATAGAGCTTCGCCAGCTCGTTCTTCATTTCTGCGCGTTGACGGTGCGCTAGAGAGAGGCTGTCTCGCAGAGCGAGGATCTCGTGCAGCAGGGGAGTATAGTCGCGGGACGACGTGTGCACCAATTCGGTAGCCGTTACATACACCTCATTGGGAAAGAAGCTCTGGACCAACCCGCGTGAACTAGGCTTCTGTTCGTCGAGAAACGCTAGAGCGGTGTCAGTCAGCACCAACGCCTCTGCTATATGCAGCACGTCTGCATCGAGCGTCGTCTGGGTGGCACTGGCCGATGGTGCTGCGCTGGAGGCTCGCAAGTCGACTCCAATAGCACCCGTCAGGTGTACGATGCCTGCGTCAAACAGGCGTGACAGAGCTGCGCCCTCTTGTCGGTGAGGGAACGCGAATGCGAACTCCTGTACTCTGTCAATGGCCATGCTAGTGCTTGGTGATAGACGAGATGATCCCGGCGATGACGCGGTCTCTCCGGGCCAGAACCGTCTCCTCCAGGTGCTGTATGGAAAGCACCTGTTCTTTCTCGTATACCGCACGCCTTTCAAGCATTCTCTCGGCTTCGCTCTGTTCGATGTCCGACAGTGCGTCTTTCAGCGACTTCGACTGAGCATCTGTCAGAGCGCTGACAGAAGACACGGTTTCCTTCTCGAGAGCCTTGACCTTCTCGCGGGCATTCTGAACAACAGCATCGGCTTCCTGCTCGGCCTGCTGTAAGCTTCGCATAAAGACGTCAATCATGACGGTACCCCCCGGTACGGATGGAATTCTGGTCGGGATGGTGGGATTCGAACCCACGACCTCTTAGTCCCGAACCAAGCGCTCTACCAAGCTGAGCCACATCCCGATAACAATGGTCGGGGCGACAAGATTCGAACTTGTGACCCCCAGCACCCCATGCTGGTGCGCTAGCCAAACTACGCCACGCCCCGACTTATCTGCTTAAACCAGCATCTCACGCTCCCAGTTGGTACCGAGAATGACTCGCGCCGCCAAGACGAAAGCTCGCCGGTACTCATCGATATTGCTCTCTCGGTCTACCAAACAACGAGCTCCGAAACCGGTCAGGGTAACCCTTGACTTGATTTCGCCGGTACCGAGTCACAAATCCAGTCACTGCAAGACGTCGTCACCCAGGCAAGTACTCCCTGCTGACTCTCTCTTCTGGACATCGTTCCTCGGACACCGGAACGTTCGTGCTTTCCAACGCTACTCGGTTTTCATGTCGCGTCCCATCAAACGCTGGAAACCGACCAGAAGTACGATACTCCCAGCGACGATTTCGTGCAGTTGCTGGACTACAGACTTATTCATGATACTCAACTCGGCTTCTGTTGCAAGTACTCCCTGCGCCGGCGGGCCCTCAGTCACTCTCCGCTCACCAGCCCACACATCACGCAGCGACGCCCCGCCCGACTACAGTCAGTCTCGCGGCTGTGGTTCCTTGGATACCATGAGTCTGCCAAGTGACTCCCTCAGAACGTCAAGCGCATCGCGTATAGCGTAGTCGGGACATGACGTGCCGCTGGCAATGCCGATAGTGTCACCACGCACAAGCCCGAGGGATCTGACCGAAGCAGCATCCGAGACCAGAAACGCACGACTGCAGTGGCGAGAGGCGACGAGCACTGATCGCCGCGTATTCGCACTCGAAGCGTCACCCAGGACAAGGACCGCCGAGCACGCTGCCGCGAGTCCTGCAATGGAACTCTGTCGACGGAGAACCTCTGGACAGAGTGTCGAGGTCTCCACGACATCGACGTGGTGAACAGCCAGCCAACCCAGGATACTGTCGCGATTCTCACGAGTCTGGGTCGTTTGGCAGACCAGTCCGGTACGAGACGGCAGGCGCAAGAGGTGCTCCATATCATCGACCGACCCAACGACACCGACCAGACTGTCACCAGCGCCTTCCATAAGGTACCTCGTTTCGCGATGGTCACCGTCTCCGACAATGAGAACCGGCAAACCCGCCCCAACCAGTTCTTCTACTCTTTGGCGAGCAGCATTCACGATGGGGCACGTGAGATCAACGACGCGGGGTACGCTCCGCGCAAGTATCGCACGCTCCTCACTTGTGGAACCGTGAGCCGGAAGGACCACTGTCGTTTCTGCGAGCTGCTCTCTCGAGAGGGTCTCGAGTGAGCGGAGTCCCAGGCTACGCAAGCGAGACATCTCGCGAACGTTGTGAAGGAGCGCATCAGTAGATGCGACAATCGAGTGGTGTGCCAGACTCCTTTCCGTTTCCAGAACAGCTCGGCGAACCCCCGAACAGAATCCGAGGTCAGTCGCGAGAAGTACCTTGGTCGTTTGCATGTCCCATTCCAAGAAGAGTCCCGATGCGCGACATGATGTCGGCACTGATCGCCGACAACTCCTCTCGGCGGCATCCACGTGTCCCGGGAAGATCGTAGTACACGGGCTCGCCAATTCGAATGGTGATAGGACCGGGCCGACAGAACCGGCTACGGCGAGGCCAGCATTCGTACGATCCGATGACGGCCATCGGAATGACAGGGGCGCCCGACTTGACAGCCAGAAAGGCTGCTCCGTTCTTGGGTGTCTGCAGTTGACCGTCCGGTGAACGCGTACCCTCCGGGTAGATCAGACACGGCTCGCCGCGTTTCATGATAGCCAGAACTGTCTCGATCGCCGACTTGTCAGCAAGAGAGTCGCGGCTGACTCTCACTCCCCCAAGATGACGAATGAAGAACCCTAGTACCGGGGATCCGTAGACCTCTTTCCGCGAGAGGCTGTGGACCTTGCGGGGAAGTCCGATCACCGTGACCATGGGATCAAGGTAGCTGACATGATTGCTGCAGATGAGTGCCGGACCGTGTGCGGGCATATTCTCGATTCCCAGCACGCGCAAGTGATGAAGCAGGCGGAACCACAGGCGCCCGAACGGTACGATGAGTTCATACAGCATCGTTGAGCCTTCTGCCATACTCTGCTGCAATCACTGCAGCAATGCCATCGATTCCGCATCCGGAGTTGTCTAGCAGCAGGTGGTCAGGAGTACAGCGGAGCGGAGAGTCCTTGCGTGTCGAATCGATACGATCTCGTTCGACAATGTTCGCCAGAGCATCGTCCATAGTAATGCGCACGCCAAGTCGATTCAACTGTGCGGCACGTCGCAGCGCTCGTACCTCCGCAGGAGCAGTAATGAATACCTTCAGAAAGGCGTGGGGCAGTACGGTTGTTCCTATATCGCGCCCTGCCATGACAACATCCCGAACGTTTGAGATCCTTCGAAGCTCCCGGTTCACCGCACTTCTGACGGAAGGAACAGCGCTGACGGGAGAGACCAGTCCATCTACTGGGTCCCCATGAAGAGGAACAGCAAGGTGTCGACCGCCATACAGAACTTCCCCCGATTCCATGTATCTAACGCGTTCACTGGCGATGCCCCGCAGACCTGCAAGGTCGACCCTGCCGACGTCGGCGAAGCGCTCACAATATGCTGCAGTAAAGACTCTGTAGAGCAGGCCCGAGTCCACGAACATCAATCTCAGTTCGTCCGCAACTCGCACCCCGATGGACGTCTTCCCAGATCCGGAAGGTCCATCGATTGCGATATCTCGCGTCACAACCGATGTCCACCCATGACGTCCGCAATGTCGGCTCCCGAGACGGTGCCTTCGCGAAGCACCTTGAAGCCAATCCGCGTGACTCGGACGACTGTCGATGATGTTCCCTCGGGGCAGCGATTACTATCAAGCTCAAAATCGACACCAGACCGCAATACCCCGACCGCTTGGTCGGAAAGGTCTTTGATAGTCTCCGAGCCACTCTCGTTCAGACTCGTTTGGGCAATCGCCAATCCCCTCTTCAGCAGACGCAGCAATCCGTCGTGCGCAGGTACGCGAAAACCTATGGACGTTGCCACGCCTTGAGACGATGGCTGGACGTACAAGCCCGAGTCAACAACATCGGCGACTATCGTGACTCCACCGGGCCAGAACGCTCTGCCAAGTCGCTCGAGCGTGTCCTGTTCAAGCGGGTCAGCCATTGCAAGAGCGGCCTCGACAGACGAGACAAAGACCGGAAGTGGTTTGCCAGCATCTCGTTTCTTCACGCCAAAGATCCGCTCTACCGCTGCCTGGTTTCTTGCCGAGCATCCAATGCCATAGACGGTATCGCTGGGGAATATGAATATGTCTCCCATGACGATGCGGTCGGCGATGTCATCCAAGTCCCCTTCGCCACACTGTTCAAGCAAGTACGATTCCAACTGGTACCTTCTACCTTTTTCGGAAATATGCACCGTCCAGCCGTGATTCGGTCCCCTTGCGCAGGCGGTCGATGTTCGTGGCGTGACGTACAATCCCGAGCACTGCCAATAGCAGATACGTGACAACGACAAGCCAGGGCTCGCCGAACAGCAGGGCAATGATGGGAAACGCGCCGAGGGTGGCTATTGATGCAATGGATACGATTCTCGTGGCGAACATGCAGCCCGCCCAGATTCCCAGCGCAACAAGTGCGACTGGCCAACTCAGCATCGAGACGACCGCAAACGTCGTAGCGACACCCTTGCCCCCCTTGAATCCCGCCAGTACCGAGAAGTCATGACCAAGCACTACCGCAACACTGGCAATCAGTACTGTTTCCTGTGAAGGCATCGGGAGAAGGTGCCTGAGAACGGCAAGCAGGAGCACTGCCTTCAGGAAGTCACCCAGAAAGGCGCATAGCGCGGCAAAGGGCCCTGCGGTGCGCAAAACATTCGTGGCCCCCATATTGTGGCTGCCTTCCTTCGTAACATCGACACCCTTGATGAGTCTCGCGAAGATGTAGCTGAATGGCAGCGACCCAACCAAGTAGGCCACGATGAAGACCACAACGTCTCTAAACAGATATGATGACACGCTCATTGCTCTTGCCTCGCCTCCATGTATCGCGGCAGTCCCTGCAAGTCTTTGAACCACCGACAGTTCGTCATCCCGCTAGCGTAGAGCATCTTCAGAATAGCTGCCTCCAGCCCTTCGTCAATCTCGAGAAACAGCAGGCCTCCTGGGCGCAATGCGCGGCGCGCTCGTTCGACAATTGCCCGATAGAACAGCAACCCGTCGGGGCCGCCGTACAACGCATGTACCGGTTCTCGCGGAGAAGACTCGATAGCGGCCTGGATACGCTCTCCCGTGACATACGGCGGATTGCTGATGACGAAGTCGAACCCTGCAGGCGCAAATCGCCGAAAACCGTTCCAGGAACACAGCACGTTTGCTTGCATGAACGTCACACGATCCGTCACACCGATGCGGCGAGCGGATCGAAGAGCACATCGAACAGCTGTTGCGTCAATGTCCACACCGATCATCCGAGCAGTCGGGAGCCGATCCGCCATCGCAAGCGAAATGGCTCCAGAGCCGCTGCAGGGTTCAAATCCCACAAGGGGTCGGCTGCTCTGCAGAACCTCGCCTACCCGGTCTGCCGCACGCTCCACGAGCGACTCGGTCTCACTGCGCGGTACAAGGACTCCCTCTTCGATGTCAAGCGATAGATCACAGAATTGGGCGCGGCCGGTCAGGTACTCGGCTGGATACCCCAGCGACAGCTGGGCAGCCGCCGTCCTCCACTCACCGACAGCCTCGGGGGAAACGTCATCTGCGAGGTGGACAAGGAACTCCGTCCGAGACCAATCGGCACGACATGCAACAACGTACTCGAATTCCGTCCGCTTTGATGCGGCAAGATGCTCCCGCATCGAGATGTCCCTGATTGCCTGGACGATGGTCAATCGTCTTCGCTTTCGGTACCGATCGGGACCTGGAGAGCCCTCTCGCGAGATGCTCTCTGCAACGCATCGACGACGGGGCCCAGACCGCCCTCCATGATGGCGGGCAGGTTATACAAGGAGAACCCGATGCGATGGTCGGTCAATCGCCCTTGCGGAAAATTGTAGGTCCTGATGCGCATGTTACGCATGGCACTGCCTATCTGGGCCCGACGCTCAGTTGTCATCTCACTGGCCGCCTTCTCTTTCATGAGCTCGTATACACGCGACCTCAACACTTTCAAAGCCTTCTCCTTGTTCTTCAGCTGAGAGCGCTCATCCTGGCAAGACGCCGTAATGCCAGTTGGGATGTGTGTCATGCGCACTGCAGTCTCCACTTTCTGTACGTTCTGCCCCCCGTGGCCGGAAGCATGGAAAAGCTCAAGCTTGATGTCGGCTTCGTCGATATGGACATCGACGTCCTCGGCCTCGGGAAGGACTGCTATCGTCGCAGTCGAAGTATGGATGCGTCCGCTGGCTTCGGTCTCTGGCACCCTTTGGACACGGTGGACGCCACTCTCATACTTGAGAAGGCGGTAACTCCCGGTCCCGAGGACAGAGAAGATGACCTCCTTGAAACCACCGATTTCGGTTGGATGGCTCGATATCACCTCTGTCTTCAGTCCGTGCTGCGCAGCAAAGTAGGAGTACATCCTGAACAAGTCCGCTGCAAAGAGTGCAGCTTCGTCTCCCCCCACTCCCGCCCGGATCTCGACGATGATGTTCTTGTCGTCATCCGGGTCTCTGGGTAGACGCTCCTCTTCGATGGACTCCTGCACCGCGGCAAGCTCGGTCTCAATTCGAATCTGGTCGTCCTTGATCACGCCCGCAAACTCTGGGTCCTGGCCTTCGCCCAGCAGCTTCTCATTGTTGGCGAGCTCGCACTCCAGTCCCTCTCGACGTGTCAGGAGATTCAGCATCAGAGTGAGGCTCCTCCTGTCACGTGCCATCTTCTGCATTTCCTTCTGGTCACTATCAAAACGGAGTCCTGCCACATGCGAGTCGATTTCGGCGATCCTCTTCTGCAGTCGATCAGTTTCTTCGCTCATCTCATAGCCTCAAATAAGCCTCTCTCGCTCAATGACACTCTCAGGACGCCCGGGAACGACGTGGTGCTCGCGGCAGCGAGCTTCGTAGCTGTCGGAAGCACCTACCAGGAGAATTGGATCATCATATCGTGCCGGTTTTCCGTTGACGATGCGCTGAGTTCGCGTCGCAGGACGGCCGCAGACGATACAGACTGCCGTCAGTTTGGTGACTTCATCGGCCAGTGCCAGGAGTTGCGGCATCGGACCGAACGGCTCTCCACGGAAGTCCTGATCAAGACCCGCCAAGATGACTCTGATGCCCCTGGCTGCAAGGTACTCGGCGATGTCCACGATCTTCGTGTCGAAGAACTGGACCTCGTCGACCCCGACGACATCAATCTGGCGTCCCTCGAGCATCTCGAGAATGTCAAGCGGGTTCGCTATCAGTACCGATTCAAGCCGGCTGCCAGAGTGGGCCGTGATGGTCTCGGCTCCATAGCGGTCGTCGAGTGACGATTTCAGTGCGATGACACGCTGCCTCGCGATTTGTGCTCTCTTCAGACGACGGATGAGCTCCTCAGACTTGCCCGAAAACATGCATCCGGCCACAACCTCAATTCTTCCAGCGGGCAGGTCCATGCGAACCTATCGTCCAATGTTGTCTTGTGCGACGATATTGCCCAGGAACTCCCTGTTGTTGGCAGTTCGTTGCAGCATAGAAATGAGCTTCTCGAGGCTCTCGGTGGGATCCTCGTTGCTTATGAACTGTCGCAGTGCCCAAATCTTTCGATACTCTTCCGGGGTGTAGAGCAGTTCCTCCCGTCGCGTACCGGACTTCCGAACGTCAATGGCCGGGAAGATCCGCCGTTCTGCCAGCTCACGGTCAAGCACGAGCTCCATGTTGCCTGTCCCCTTGAATTCCTCGTAGATGACTTGATCCAGCCGGCTGCCGGTTTCTATGAGAGCCGTTGCAATGATGGTAAGACTGCCGCCTTCTGCGATATTGCGCGCCGCTCCGATAACGCGCTTTGGGCCACGAATGGCGGTGGGATCGAGACCTCCCGACAGCGTCTTGCCGGAAGAGGAGCTGATGAGGTTGTACGCTCGGGTCAGTCGTGTGATGCCGTCCAGAAGTATGACGACGTCCTTCTTCACCTCCACCAGTCGCTTGGCCCTTTCCAGCGCAAGCTCTACGACACGAATGTGGTTCTCCGGCGCCTGATCAAAAGTCGAGCTGACGACCTCGCTGTGGATTGCCTGTTTCATGTCCGTGACTTCTTCTGGCCGCTCATCGATGAGCAAGACCATGAGAGTCACGTCCGGATGGTTGTATTCGACGCTCTGGGCAATGCTCTTGAGAATCGTGGTCTTTCCTGCTTTGGGCGGCGAAACGATCATCCCGCGCTGACCCTTGCCAATCGGAGCCACGAGCTCCATCAAGCGAAGCGCCATATTGCACGTAGGTGTCTCCATCTTGAGGTGCTTGTTGGGAAAGATAGGGGTCAGGGACTCGAATTGAGGACGCGAAACAACATGCCCTTCTGCGGCAATCCCGTTGATGCTCCGGATACGGACCAGTGACGAATACTTCTCCTTGTCGCCTCGAGGAAGGTGTACAAGTCCCTCCAGCCAGTCACCCGTGCGGAGCCCAAATCTCCGGATCATGGGGGGGGAAATGTAGACGTCTGTAGATGATGGAAAGTAGTTTGTTCGCATGAATCCGTAGCCCTCGGTCAGTATCTCGCAGAGGCCTGACGCAGAAAACTCCTCCTGGCCCATCCGCGGCATCTCCCCGCTTCGACGTTCGGAGGATCCAGACAGTACTGCCCCGGAGACGGCTTGTGTAACGATGGGCTCCTGTCGCGGTTCACGAGGCTCCACGAGAACCTCAGGTCTTTCGTGGTTTACGATGGGCTCGGAGAAACTCATGTCCAGCTCCTCAAATTCATTGGCATCCTTACCTCCAAGCTTCAGTAGCTCTTCAATGAGTTCTGGCTTCTTCAGTCTGGTGTAGTTTCTGACGTGCAGTACCTTTGCAATCTCATAGAGCTCGCGAGAAGTCTTTTCGAGAAGTTCCTGCTCAGTGAAATTCACAATCCTCTACCCTCTTTCATGGGCTTGCCCTATCGACAGCAGGCAACCCACATCGTTTTTGAACGTCTGGAGCACACGAACTCGTTCCTGGTACGTCCCTAGTTCAAGTCGAGCATTCTCGGCAAATGACCGATCCCCAAGATAGGACAGATTCACGTACACGTTGGCGATCGCTCCGGAGAAGCCAGCATCGAGCATTGATGCACCTACATAGAGATCAGATGCGATATCCTTTGGCGTGTTGGGAAAAGACGTCACCATCATTTCAACGAAACTGCAGACACCTCGTGCAAGGTCCAGCGGCGCCCGCGTCGACCGTTCCAGAGCCAATTGCATCGCCGTACGTCGTACAGCCTTCTCCTCATCTGTCGCGCGAGACATTCGAACAGCCGTCATGTAGCCGTCAAATGCCGCACTGTCCCGATCCATCATCACCAGGAACTCCGCGCGCGAAGTCGAACAGTACGAAACGAAGGGGGCCAGACGCTCCTTCTCCAGTGCATCGCGACTTCCCACAACGTTGGCAACCATTTCAACCAGCGAAGTCCCCATTGCTGCAGCCAATGCTGCGGCAGTTCCTCCGCCCGGCGTCGGACTGCGTGATGACAGTTCGGCCAGAAAGTCTTCCAAGGATTGGCTCTTGTACATTGCGACCTCTTGGTTGAGGGGTGGACTACACAGAATGGGTCTCTTCAATGATACTGAGGCGAAACGAAAATGCAAGCTCATGTGACAAACCGACCGGCCCAAAATGGCGTTCTCGGTGCTATACTGCACGGCACACAGCAACACCGGGAGGATCCGATGATAGTGCGTTCCCTTAGTGACGTTGCACCCGTGTCTGTCACGGAAGCAGGAGCTCGTGATGTGACGGTCCAGTGGCTTCTGAAAGCTGAAGACGGCATGCCGACGTTCGCAATGCGATACTTCGTCGTGAAGCCAGGCGGAAGAACACCCAGGCATGCTCACGCCTGGGAACATGAACTCTTCATTCTTCAGGGGACGTGCTCAGTCTTCTGCGAAGGCGAGACCCGGGTTGTCGGTCCCGAACTTGCCGTCTACATACAGCCTGACGCCATCCACAGTTTTGCCAACGATGGAGCTGATGACCTCATCTTTCTCTGTGTGATCCCAGTAGGTTCGTAGATTGCACCAATGAGGCCTCGAGAGAACGTCGTCGTCGTCGGTGCCACGTCGACCATCGGGTCTGCTCTCACAGAGTCGCTGGCAGCCACCGGGAAGTTCCTCGTCCTTGCAGGAGGACGCCTGCCAGGGTTGACCGACGTCGCGGGGCGACTACCTTCAGGATCCGTTCTCGACGTCATACCTGGCGACTTCAGAGTTGCGGACGACGTCGAATCATGCCGCCGCCGCATTCTGGATCAGGAGCGCGTCGACGGGTTTGTCTTCCTGTCTTCGGAACTTCGTACCGGCGCGGTGTCGTCGTTCCGCACTGGCGAACTGCGCGAAGTCTACGAGGTGAACGTTTTCGCCGCATTCGTACTCGCCCAGGCAAGTCTGGCCCGCTCCGTCCCCGGAAGCAGTTTCGTCTTTGTCTCGTCCATCGACGCACATCGCCACCCTTCAGGCATTCCATCCGTCGCATACGACGGCTCGAAAGCTGCTCTAGAGAGTTTGGCCCAGTCAATAGCAGTAGAGTGCGGTGCTCAGGGAATACGTTCAAACTGCGTCGTGCCCGGTCTCATTCGTACGGCCATGACGGAAGGATTCTTCTCGAGCGAGTTTGACGACGCGCGTGCGGCATTCCTGCACAGCATCCCCCTGCGTCGGCCAGGATTGCCAGAAGAAGTCGCAGCGCTCATACGGTTCCTCTTGTCCACCGAGGCTGGGTACATATCCGGTGCCATCATACCGATTGACGGAGGGTTCCTGTCCGCTGGAGTCTAGAGGAAAGCAATAGGGGGCGCCTAAGCGCCCCCACGGTTTCGACTCACAAGACCTCGACTACTTTCGTCTGCGTGCTGCAATAGACTTCTGCTTCCGCTTTTCGCTCGGCGCCATGAAGAAGCGACGCTTCTTCAGCTCCCCGAACAGTCCATCGCGAATACAATCCTGTTTGTAGCGTCTCAGCATATTTTCCAGCTGAGCCTCTTCGCCCTGGGGTTCGGTTCTTTCTCGGTTCCGATCTCGATAGTTGCCCACTACTCTCACCCCTCCTTTCATCAAACCGGTACAAAGGGGTCATTACGCCTCAATATCTATTTACTATACCGCAATCAACCTCTCAGTCAACCGCCCGGTTTGTGGAGTCCGTTTCACCGGCCTGCAGCAGTCGCACACTTGCTATCACTTCACGCACGAGCATCGCCACCGGGACCGCCAGCAGCAATCCGAAGAAACCGGCAATCGACCCACCGGCCAGCAGCAGCAGGATGACGAATCCCGGGTTCAGGCCGGTCTTCTGTGAAATGAGCCTTGGAGCCAGTATCTGACTCGTCAGTGACTCAACGACAGTGAACACGATCATCCATATGAGGAGTTTTCCGGGTCCGGTCACCGCAGCGAAGAAGGCCCCCAGCAACGCCACCGCAGCTGGCCCTGCGTAGGGAATGAACTCGCCGAAGAAGTCGACGACACCGATGGTCAGAGCGTAGTTGATCCGAAACAGCGCGCTTGCGCTTCCAAGCAGGATTGCGGTCGTCAACGAGATGATGGCAAGAGCCTCGACGTACTTCCTGGTGCTTGCCGCTATCTGCGTCAGCGCCTCGTTTGCGCGGTCCCGTTGAGAGCGGACAAAGGGCAGGGACAGAGCTGCCACGTAGTACTCATGAGAGCCTCTCATGAAGAAGTACATGAGCACGAAGAACGGGAACAGGGCTCCAACACTCAAGAGTTTCTTCGACGACGTGGTCACCAGATTCTGTCCAAATTGAATTAGTGTCTCCTGGGCTGCCTGAAGGACCGCATCTATGGTCTCTTTTGCTCCGCCAAGCTGATATCTGTCCAACCATGTGGAGAAACGGCCGACGTACTCCTGGACGGTCTTGACGTAGTCGGGAAGAGACGTGAGCAGCAATCTTGTTTCCCGAACCAGGGGAGGAATCGCGACGGCGAGAAGCCCTGCAAAGACCGCCACGATGCCGCCTACCACGACAGCGCATGCAAGGCTCATGGGCAAGTGCGCCTTCTTGTGAAGCCAGTGTGCAACCGGAAGAAAGAGGAAAGCAGAGAATCCCGCAGCCATAGCCAAGAATACAATGCTGCGAAGAGACCACAGCATCCATAGCGCTGCAAAAGCAACCGCAATACTCAGAACTGAAAGCAGGACGACGCGCAGAGCGCTAACTTCCTTGCTGGTCAGCCTCATCTATTGCCTCCGATGGCATGGCTTCTTTGATGATGGCCTCTGCGGCAATGACGCCGCTGCCTTTCGACTTCAACCGGATGACCTTCACGCCCGATGAGTTTCGACCGAGCAAAGGAAGCCTGTCGGCCGGCGTGCGAATCGTTTGACCGGTGCTCGTCGAAACAATGATATCCTGGTCTGCGGAACCCGTCGTAAAGGCTGCCAGGTGACCCGTCTTATCGGTCACTCGGTAGCAGATGACTCCACCCGACCCACGGCCGACAAGCCGTACTTCATAGGGATTGAGTCGTTTTCCGTGCCCATGTTCCGTAATGAGAGTGAACGGCACGCCCTCGCACAGTACCTCCATGCCTACCACGAATCGCCCACCGCGTGACAGTCTCATGCCTCGCACGCCTCCGGCGGCAGCTCCCATGGCGCGTACCGACGTCGAGCGTATGCGAACCGCGTGACCCGAATCTGACGCAATGAGCACCTCATCAACGTTTCGCACGGGACGTACCGAGACGACAGAGTCTTCCTCCGATAGCCGGATGAACGTCTTGCCGGTGCTTCGAATCTTCATGAACTGAGCCGGCACCATCTTCTTGAGGCGACCTCGACGTGTCACGATAATGAACGAAACGCCCTCCTGCTCGGCCGGAAGAGCCGTGGCTTCCGTCACCAGCTCGTCAACCTGCATACCAAGCAGCAGTGAGAGGTTCTCCCCGGAACCCTGTCGCTTTTCCTCAGGCAATTTGTATGCGGGAATGGAATACACGCGTCCTTTGTTCGTGAAGAGAAGCATTCGCTGTTTCGTTCGAATCGTGAAGTACTTGCTGATGTAGTCGTCACGCTTCAGGTTCATGCTTGCCACGCCGAGCCCTCCCCGGCCCTGTACCTTGAATGTGGAGCTCGGGATCGTCTTGGCATAGCCATTCCGGGAAATGACGACCATGACTTCCTTGTCTTCGATGAACTGCTCGTCGTCGTCTTCCTCACGGCCTGCATCACCCAGAATCTGGGTTCTGCGCGGATTGCCAAACTTGCGGGCTATCATGGACAATTCGTCCCGAATATGGGCTCGGACCCTGTTGGGATCAGCCAAGAGCCCAGCCAGTCGGCTGATCTCGACGCTCTTGTCTTCCGCTTCCTTGTTCAGCTTTTCAACCTCGAGTGAGACCAGGGAGCGCATACGCATCTCCAGGATAGCCTCAACCTGACGCTCATTCAGTGCGAATTCCTCTGACAGTCTTCTTGAGGCCTCTTCCAGAGAGGTGGAGGACGTCAGGATGTCTGTAACCGATTTCACATTGTGAATGGCGACGACGAGACCTTTCAGGACGTTAAGGCGTTCCTCGTTCTTGCGGAGCTCCAGCCCAAACTTCTTGCCCAGCGTGGCTTCACGAAAATCGAGAAACGTGGAGAGAACATCCGTCAAGGAGAGAGTGCGCGGAACCCCGTTCAGGATCCCGAGCATGCTGACGTGGAAGTGCTCCTGAAACTGCGTATGCTTCCGCAGCAACAGATCGACACGCTCGGGTATGGCGTCCCGTTTGAGTTCCAGAACGACGCGGATGCCCTCGCGATTGGACTCGTCTCGCAGGTCGGACAGCTGACTCAGGCGCTTGTCCCTCATGAGGCCGGCGACTTTCTGGACAAACTCGGCTTTGTTCACCTCGAATGGCAATTCCGTTATGACCAAGCGTGTCTTGCTTCCTTCCTTTTCTATCGAGTACTTGCCGCGGCACACGATGTTCCCACGACCCGTTTCGATGTATTCGTCCACCCCTTCGGTCCCAGCAATGACGCCACCTCCGGGGAAGTCTGGCCCCTTTACTCGGGCGCGAATGCTGCCGATGTCCAGGGGTTCTCCGCTTATGCGGCACTCCAGCATATAGTTGAGAGCGTCAGCCAATTCGCCGAGGTTGTGCGGTGGAATACTGGTCGCCATTCCCACAGCGATACCGCTCGTGCCGTTCAACAGTAGCTGCGGGATTTGCGCCGGAAGGATCGTAGGCTCTTCCAGGCTGTTGTCGAAGTTAGGGACGAAGGTGACGATTTCCTTGTCGAGCTCGTCCAGCATGAGTGCAGAGATAGGTGCTAGTCGGACTTCCGTGTAGCGCATGGCTGCAGCGGAATCGCCGTCGATGGAGCCGAAGTTGCCGTGCCCATCGACGAGCGGATAGCGTAGTGAGAATTCCTGAGCCATGCGCACAAGCGAGTCGTAGATTGCCGTGTCTCCATGCGGATGGAACTTTCCAAGGACATCGCCCACGATGCGAGCACTTTTCTTGTACGGCTTGTTCCAGAAACAGCCCAGTTCGTACATCGCGTAGAGGATACGACGGTGAACGGGCTTGAGACCGTCGCGAAAGTCCGGGAGCGCGCGGCCGATGATGACACTCATCGAGTAGTCGAGGTAGGACTTCTTCATCTCCTCCTCGATATAGACGTTGAATACTCTCTCGTTTTCAGGCATCGATGTCCCTCACTTCATCAAATGTCGAGATTGTAGGCTTCGCGCGCATGGTCTGTTATGAACTTGCGACGCGGCTCTACCTTCTCGCCCATCAGCAGGGTGAAAATACGCTCAGCCTCCTCGGTATCTTCAAGCGTGACTCGCCCCATCATGCGAGTCGCGGGATCCATCGTCGTCGACCACAGCTGCTCTGCGGTCATCTCCCCAAGACCCTTGTATCGCTGAACGTCAGGCTTCCCCTTCATGCCCGCAAGAGTCCTCTGCAACTCCTGGTCTGAGTATGCATACCGCATACCCTTGCCGTCCGGAATGCCAAACAGGGGCGGCTGAGCGAAGTAGATATTCCGATTGACGACAAGTGGACGCATATAGCGGAAGAAGAACGTCAATAGCAGTGTCCGTATGTGAGCTCCGTCAACGTCGGCGTCCGTCATGATGACGATTTTGTGATAGCGGAGCTTCTCTAGCTTGACGTCGTCCAGGACCCCTGTGCCGACTGACGTAAGCAGTGCCTTGATCTCTTCGTTCTCGAGTGCTCGGTGTATGCCTACCTTCTCCACATTGAGGATCTTGCCTCGGAGAGGAAGAATCGCCTGTGTCCGCCTGTTTCTCCCCTGCTTGGCACTGCCGCCGGCCGAATCCCCTTCAACGATGAACAGCTCCGATTCTGCTGGGTCCTGTGATGAACAGTCAGCCAGCTTCCCCGGCAGTCTTCCTCCGTCCAACTCGGTCTTGCGGCGTACGAGGTCGCGCGCCTTCCTCGCTGCTTCACGTGCCAGCTTAGCGCTGACGGCCTTGTTCGCCATCGCTTTGAACTCATCGATATGCTTGTCGAGGTACAGCTCGATCTCCTCCTCGACTGCTGCTTCGATAGGTACCTTCAGCTCAGCGTTGCCCAGGCGGGTCTTTGTCTGACCTTCGAACTGAGGATCCGCGACACGCAGGTTCAGGATGACGGCCAAGCCTTCCCGGACGTCCTCACCGCTCAGACTCTCCTCTGGTTTGATGAGCTTGATCTGCCTGGCCTTTGAGTTGAACAGCCGCGAGAAGGCATTCTTGAAGGCCTGCTCGTGCGTACCGCCGTCGACGGTGTTGATGTTGTTGACGTACGAGATGATCTGTTCACTGTAGCCCGTGTTGTATTGGAACGCAATCTCGAGATACAGGCCCTCGGTATCCCGCGTAAAGTGAATCGGTTCTGGCGGAACCACCTCGCTGCCCTCGTTCATGTAGCGGACGAATTCCACCAGTCCTCGCTCGTATCGGAACGTCTGAGTCTCGTTCGTAGCACTATCGGTAAACCCGATCTCCAGACCTGAGTTCAGGAACGCCAGTTCACGTAGACGCTTCGCAATCCGCTCCGGCTCGAAAGCGAATTCCCCGAAGATCTCGGCATCGGGCGTGAAGCTGACATAGGTCCCCGACACATTCCCGGCAATCCCCTCTTCTTTGATGCGCAGATGATAGAGGGGTCTTCCCCTGCAGAATTCCTGCTGATAGACCTTCCCCCATTGCGTGACCTCAACGTATAGCCGATCCGAAAGGCCATTCACGACCGACACTCCCACGCCGTGGAGGCCTCCTGAGACATGGTAGCTCTTCTTGTCGAACTTGCCGCCTGCATTCAGGCGCGTCAGCGCAACCTCAACTCCCGATATGCCGAGGGTGGGGTGCAAGTCCGTGGGGATGCCGCGTCCGTTGTCTCGTACGTCGACAGTACGGTGATCAGCACTCAGCGTCACCGCGATCTTCGTGCAGAATCCAGCCATGGACTCGTCAATGGCGTTGTCGACAACCTCCTGCACCAGATGGTGCAGTCCACGCGAATCGGTCGACCCAATATACATGGAAGGCCTCGTCCGAACGTGTTCAAGGCCTTCGAGTACCTTAATGTCCTTTGCGGTATACTGGGAATCCTGCATGTGCATTCCTCCTGATTTCTGTCTCTAAATCGTACCATGAATTGGGGGAAATGCAACGCAGAACAGCGGTATTGGAGCCCATTCCTCTACTATTCTGTCAAGCGAAAACAGGCAATTGTTTGAGACCTCCTCTAGGTCAAGCCATCAAACGTCTTCCAGACTGCCTTTGCGATCTTCATGGATTCCTTCTCGAGACTTGTGCGGTCAACGCCCAGCACGTGGTGATCGCGCACGACGATGCGTCCATCGACAATGACCGTATCCACCAGGTCTGCAGACATGCCGAAGAAGACGTGCCCGAAAGCACTGGCGGCAGTCAGCGGCGTGGGGCTGGCATAGTCCAGAAGGATGACGTCCGCCACCGCTCCCTTCTCCAGTCTGCCGACAGTCCGTCCCGTCAGGTGGGACACGATATCGGCGTTGTGCTCGAACTGAGATCGCTGGATCTCCGACCAGAAGCCTGACGGCTCGGCATAGCGATGCCGCATACTCACCAACGTGTTTCGGAACTCCTCAAACATGTTCGCGGAATACCCGTCCGTCCCTATGCCGACCTTGACATTGGAAGTGACCATGTCGCGCATGGCTGGAAGCCCGACGCCATTGTTCATGTTCGACATCGTATTGATGACCACAGGGGTCCGTGTCCGAGAGAGAATGCCAAGTTCTGACGCGTCAACCCCGATGCAGTGGACGGCCAGGGACCGCTCTCCGAGAAGGCCCGCATCAGCCAGTCGCTGGACAACGCGTTTCCCGTGGCGGCCAATGCTGTCTTGCTCGTCGACAGCTCCTTCTGCAACGTGAAGGTGATAGCCAACGTCGCGTGACCCGACCAGCTCGTGCAACGCCTGCAGTGTTACGTCCGAGACGGTAAAGGACGCATGCAGACCCACCATGCCCGACGCTAGGCCCTTCTGCTGGCCTACTTCGCTGATGAATCGCACATTCTCTTCTATGCCGTCGCGAGCCTGCTGCATTCCGTTTCTGTCGGTGACTTCATAGGACAGTACGTGCCGGACTCCAAGAGCGACCAGCGCATCAGACAGTGTCGAAAGGCTCCCAGTGACGAAATTGGGCGAAGCATGATGATCTACGATGCTCGTCGTTCCGCATCGTAGCGAATCCATACCGCTGAACATCGCGCTCATCCAGCAGGCGTCCTTCAAGAGCGATCGGTCCAGCCTCCACCAAAGATCCCGCAACACTTCGAGGAAGTCCCGGGACTCGCGTCCGACGGAGATTCCTCGTGCATACAGGGAGTACAGGTGCATATGCGCATTGAGCAAGCCGGGGAGCAGTGTCATTCCCCTCGCATCGATACTCGTGTATCCCTTTGGAACAGTCAGGAGTCGTTCCGAGGGCACGTCTCCTGACGCGATGGCTTCAATGAAGCCATCGCGTGCCAGAAGCCAGCCGCGATCGATGACAAAGCCATCCGATGCGGGGTAGACGATGCGGGCGTTCTGTATGAGGAGGTCGCTCACCCGACGCTGTCCGATTTTGTCATAACGTAGTCGATTCCGGCCTGGATTGCACGACGATTCACTTCGATGAGAGATGACTTCTTGCCTGTCAGATACACTTCGAGCGCTCCAAACACCGAATCGAGTCGGACGGGGCCTACCTTGCTGAGATAGACCCCCAGCAGGACCATGTTCGTGAATTTCGAGTTTCCCAACTCCGACGCGATGTCCGTCGCCGGGATGTACACCGTTTCAATGTCAGATCGGTCACATCGACTCTCAACAAGCGTAGAGTCAACAATCAACAAGCCGCCCTTCGCAACGAGGGGCGCGAATTTGTCGAACGACTGTCTGTTGAAGACAATCGCTGATTGCGGCTCGGTCAGCAACGGCGATGCGATAGGCTCGTCCGCGACCACCACAGCACAGTTGGCAGTCCCCCCGCGTTGCTCGGGACCATAGGATGGCAGCCACGTGACTTCCTTGCCTTCGTCCATGCCCGCATGTGCAAGCAGTTCGCCAACCAGCATGACTCCTTGCCCTCCGAACCCAGCAATGACGACGTTATGCTCCATCACAGCACCCCATCTGCGACCTTGAACTCACCGAGCGGATAGTACGCGACGACTTCCTTGCGGATGTGGTCCATGGACTCGACGGGCGTCATCCTCCAGTTTGTCGGGCACGTTGACAGGCATTCGACCAGTGAAAACCCGATGCCTCGCACTTGTGCGTTGAACGCTTTCCGCATGGCATCTTTCGCCTTCCGGATGTTCGCTGGCGAGTCCAGCGAGACGCGGGCGATGTATGCCGGTCCATCAAGCTGTGCCAGCATCTCCGAGACTCGGATGGGCAAGCCGTTGGCTTGAGCAGTCCGGCCGAGAGGGCTGGTCGTCGTCTTCTGGCCAACCAGGGTCGTCGGCGCCATCTGCCCACCGGTCATGCCGTAGTTGCCGTTGTTGATGAAGATAACGGTAAGCGGCCAACCCCGTGCCGCAGCATGCACGATTTCGGCCATGCCAATACTCGCGACGTCGCCATCCCCCTGATAGGCAAAGACGAAGTTGTCAGGATTTGTGACCTTTATGCCTGTCGCCATTGCTGGCGCTCGTCCATGGGCGGCTTCGACACTGTCGAAGTTGAAGTACTCATAGCCGAGGACTGCGCAACCGACCGGCCACACCCCTATGGTCTTGTCAAGAAGATCCATTTCATCGACCAACTCGGCGACAATTCGGTGCGCAATGCCGTGAGTACAGCCCGGGCAGTAGTGGGTGATCTTGTTGGCCCACGACCTTGGGCGTTCGTAGACGACCTTCACCTGTTCAGCCATGGGTCTACCGTCCTTTCAGCAGTTGCTCTTCAAAGGCCTGGAGGATCTCGCGCGGTCCCGGCACGACACCGCCTCCGCGACCGTACCAGCCAAGGGGCATTCTGTCGCACAACGTCAACTGCACATCTTCGAAAAGCTGTCGATAGGCCAGTTCTACGGTGAGGGAACCCTTGAGCCTGCCTGCGTAGCTCTGGATCTGCTTCCTCGGGAATGGCCACACGGTAATCGGGCGAAGAAGCCCAAGTCTGATACCCTTCTCGCGCGCAAGCTTGACCGTCGTCTTGGCGATACGCGCCATAATGCCATAGGCGATGATTGCGTAGTCCGCATCATCCATGAGATACTCTTCCAGTCGGGACTCGGCAGCTTCGACGTCTGCATACTTCCTCTGCAGAGCCAGATTCCACTTCTCGAGGCCGGCGGCATCCAGCGTAAGGCTGGTGATGATATTGGGGTGCGTACGACCGTGCCGCCCCGTCGTGGCCCATTCGGGCGTGACCAGTGTGGACACGTCCACCGTCGTCTTGAATTCCACTGGCTCCATCATCTGGCCAATGAGACCGTCCGTGATAATCATGACGACCATACGGTACTTCTCGGCCAGGTCAAATGCATCCACAAAGAGATCCACGCCCTCCTGAATGGAAGAGGGAGCCAGAACAATGCGTCGATGGTCACCGTTGCCACCACCCTTGACCGCCTGGAAGTAGTCGGCCTGCGCGGGTGCTATGTTGCCGAGGCCGGGGCCGCCACGCATGACGTTCATCACGACACATGGAACGTTCGAACCGCTGATGTACGAAATCCCCTCCTGCATGAGCGAAATGCCGGGGCTGGACGACGACGTCATCACCCGCACGCCGGCACACGCAGCTCCATAGACCATGTTGATCGATGCGATTTCGCTCTCGGCCTGGACAAAGCGTCCGCCTACCTCTGGCATGCGACGGCTCATGTACTCAGGGGTTTCGTTCTGGGGCGTAATCGGATAGCCAAAGTAGTATCGACAACCAGCTCTGATTGCTCCCTCGGCCAGAGCCTCGGCCCCCTTCATCAAGACCTTCTCACTCATGCCTTCACCTCTCGGCGCAGTTCAACAGCAAGATCGGGGCAAACCAGAACGCAGAAAGAGCAGCTGATGCATCTGTCCTGGGCGACGCATTCGGCAGGCCTGAATCCACGTGCATTGATTCTATCGCTGATGACGAGGATCTTTGCGGGGCAAACGCTCACGCACAAACCACAACTCTTGCACCGCTGTTCGTCTATGAGCACACGTTCCAAGAATCACCTCCGGGTTACTCAGAATCGTACCTGTGATCCAACGGTATCCAGTATACGGTTGAAGACGTCGATGACCGCAAGCCTCTCCCGAGCATCCGCCGTCAACTGTCGCTCAAGGCCCTCCGCATACTCATGTGAAGCCACGACGGCAACAACGGGGACCTGCCACACCATGCCTGCCGACTGGATGATGTCGAACCCTTGTTGAACGTCGCTCGCCGTTGTCTCGTCTTGCAGATTCGTGTTTGCCACGAGACCGGTAAGCTGTAGTCCTGTTCCCTGAACGATATTGTCTAGCACTTTCAGTATGCTCGTGGCGTCGCGCATACCTGGGCGAAGCGTGTTGATGACGACATAAAGACCGTAGCCCCTGGCGACAATGCTCCCGCGAAACTGCGCCAGCGTGCCAGCTCCCACAGCGTCTCCTCCGACATCAATGACTTTGATTGCCTCTGGATCGGACAAGAGAGCATGAAGGCGGGCCGGAAACACCGGGAGATCGGCATGGAGCAACCGTGCCGGAGGCTCGACAATCTCGAGTCTTCGCGCCTGTTCGGGGGAAACCAGACGCATCAAGTCGCGGAGACGGAAGTATGGCTTGACAACGTCAAGATCACAAACCATGACACGGGAGGGACCAGCCCCTACGAGAGAGAGGGCCAGATTGATGGTGAGTTCGGTCTTCCCTGAACCGGAAGGCCCTGCAATAACAATCGACTGCCCGATTCTGGGGGCAAAAAGGGAAGACAGGCTGTGAGCCATCAAGGACTCCCTTGAGTGGTCAGCTGCACGAGTCGATGCCTCCTGCATATGAAAGGGCGGGAACTGAGCCATCGAGAACCCGCAGGGTCCCGACGGCCAGAGCACGCATTTCGTCTTCCCCTGGGTACACTCGCACCGGAGCAATGAATTGAACACGGCGCGAGATCTCCTCGACGAGGACCTCGGAGCGGGCAATGCCGCCAGTCAATATGATGGCATCGACGCGTCCTTCCAGCGCTGTGGCCATCTCACCAACAGTCTTGGCGACGGCATAGGCCATAGCGGTGTACACCAACTGCGCGTGCAGGTCTCCACCCTCAATCCTGGTTTCGACGATCCTTGCATCATTGGTCTCAAGGTGGTTGACGAGGCCGCCCTTGCCCGCCAGCATCTTCATGACTTCGGCTTGTGTATATCGCCCAGAGAAACACATCTTGGCCAATCCGACGGCGGGCAGGCTCCCTGCCCTCTCGGGGGCAAAGGGACCGTCACCGTTCAGTGCGTTGTTCACGTCAATGACTTTGCCATGCCGATGAGCTCCTACCGAGATTCCTCCTCCGAGGTGCACCATGATGAGGTCGAGGGCTTCATAGGGCTGGCCCATGTCGGCCGCAGCCTGTCGCGCGACAGCCTTCTGGTTCAAGGCGTGAAAGATGCTGCGTCGCTCGACGCCCTTGAGCCCCGACAGGCGTGCCAGGGGCTGAAGCTCGTCCACAACGACTGGATCCACGACGTATGCGGGGATGTTCGACTCCAGGGACAGCTCATAGCCAATACATGCCGCCAGATTGGACGCATGCACCCCTGCCGCGTGTTCCCTCAACTCCCGGACCATTTTCTCGCTCACGAGGTACGTTCCCGACCTGAGCGGATGCAGCAGTCCTCCCCTGCAGGCAATCGCGGACAGTTCCTGCCACACAGCGCGGTGACGTGAAAGGAAGTCTTTGGCAATCGCCAGCCTCATGGGAAGCTGATCCATGAGATCCCCGAATTGAGCAATGGTCGCCGCATCGTGCGCGATCGTCTCGCTCACCGATTCTACATCGTCATGGAAGATTGCGAGCTTCGTGCTGGTAGAGCCCGGGTTGATGACCAGGATCGCGTATGGCATGCACACCTCCGCCGATGACTCCGAGAGAATGTCAGCACAAGAGGGTGCAGCGAACGCACCCTCTCTGCTTGCAGATTGCGGGTCAGCCTACCCAGCCACGAATCTTGACAGCCTCTCCCACTCGTTCGACCGCGACCATGTCTGCTGCCATGCGCATCGTTACCTTGTCGGACTTGTGCTTGTTGTACATATCGTAGACTCGCTCAAACGCCTCCGACATGACGCGGTCAAGCTTCTCGTGGACTTCCTTCTCTGACCAGTAGTAGCCGTAGTTGTTCTGCACCCACTCAAAATATGAGACGGTGACTCCTCCCGCATTCCCGAGGATGTCCGGGACAACGAACACTTCGTTCTTCTCGAGCACCTCATCAGCGTCGGGACTCACCCCGCCATTGGCGAGTTCCACCAGGACTCTGGCCTTGACGTCTTTCGCATTCTCCTTGACGATGGCATTCTGAAGCGCTGCCGGTATGTAGACGTCGACGTCCAATGCTCGCAACTCCTCATTGGAGATGTTGTCGAGGCCCTTGTAGCCACGAACTGTGCCATTCTTGGTCTCGTACGCCTTGAGATCGTCCGGGTCGATGCCCTTGGGGTCGTAAACGCCTCCGCTGACCATCGTAATGCCAACGATCTTCGCGCCATCCTCGTGATGAAGGATGTGCGCAGCGTGGTAACCGACATTGCCGAATCCCTCGATGGCAACGGTGGCACCTTTCAGGCTCATGTTCAGTTTCCTGGCCGCTATGCGCAAGCAGTAGACGCCTCCGAGTCCGGTTGCGGCAGTGCGTCCCAGCGAACCGCCGAGAATGAGGGGCTTTCCCGTCATAAGGCCGGGGGTATTGTGCCCGGACATTCTGCTGTATTCGTCGACCATCCATGCCATGATCTGGCCGTTGGTATTCACATCCGGAGCAGGAATGTCCCGATCGGGACCGATGAATGAACCGAGCGCTCGTACGTACCCACGCGACAGCCGCTCGAGCTCTCCCGAGGACAATTTGCTGGGGTCGACTACGATGCCACCCTTGCCACCTCCGTAGGGCAGCCCGACGACTGCGCACTTCAGTGTCATAAGTGTCGCCAGCGCCTTCACATCCTCCAGCGTCTCATCGTGGTGAAAGCGGACACCGCCCTTGGTTGGCCCGACAGCATCGTTGTGCTGGCATCGATATCCCTGGAAGACTCGTGTCGTGCCGTCATCCATGCGTACCGGGATGGAAACGGTGAGTGTTCTCAGGGGGTTCCGAATGATCTCGGTAATCTCGGGATTCTGGCCGACCTTGGCGCCAGCAATCTGGATTCTATCCTGGGCGACCTGGAACCAGTTCTTCTTTTCTCCAGCCATAGGAGCCTCCGTGCCGTGTAGTGCTGGCTCTCAGAGAGACTGGAGAGCTGTCCCGTTATGGGACTTTGAAACACCATATCGAATACTAGCCCCATGTAGGGAGTAATGCAAGGCCTTGTGAAAAAACAGGCAAACGAAATCTCAAATGGCGCTTCTGATAAGGTCGAGTACGTCGCTCTCACACTCGAAGATGTCCTCTTCGAAGACGACCTTCGGGAAGTGCCAGCTGCCGTAGAACTCCTCGTATTGGGTATTGAGGCTTTCGAGATAGTCTCCGCTGATGTTCTCTATACTGCGATTGCGTTTGCGGATGTTGCTCAGCAGCGCAGGAACGTCCCGTCTGAGATATACCAGGAGATTCGGATTCGGGAGACGCCGCACCATGAGTTGATAGAGCCTGTCATAGGTGTCCCACTCATCCGAAGAGAGAAGGCCGTCGCGTAGAAGTGCCTTGGCGAAGATCTCACGATCCTCGTAGATGGAGCGATCCAGGATGGCGGGGACGTCGCTCATCAGGACATGGTTGAGAATCTGTTCGTAGCGAAGAGCCAGGAAGCTTATCTGGGTGGCAAACGCCCAACGCTTCATGTCCTGATAGTACAAGGAAAGGAACGGGTTCTCTCCAAAAGCCTCGAAGTAGACAGCAAAGCCAAATTCGCGTGAGATCATCTGTGCCAGCGATGTCTTACCTGCTCCGATGTTGCCTGCTATCACCAAGTACATGCTGCCTCCTTGCGTGTCGCATCAAGCAGGGTTCCGCTACGTCGTTCATCTGGGAAACCGCTGGAACACATCACCAATTCGTATTTACCATAGCCAGGAATGGGCCACATTTCAAGCCTCTTGTCCCGCTGGGCGCCGCCCCGAGTACTGCGGTGGCTGGATGCCGATGAGACTTGCACCATCTCGCCTCGTTCCCATCAGCTCTTCTCTTGCAAAAAGGCGTCCGCACCTATAATTGTTACGTTGCATCAAGACTCTTGTCCAGGAGGAAATGTTGTATCTCAGCCAGATTTTTGCCCCTCGCCTTCGCGAGGTTCCCCAGGACGCTGAGACCGCCAGCGGCCAGCTCATGCTTCGCGCAGGACTGCTTCGCAAGGCTGCGTCCGGCATCTATACGTACCTCAATCTCGGCCTGAGGGCCAAACAGCGCATTGAGGATATCGTGCGCGACGAAATGGATCGTCATGGCGCTCAGGAGATTCTCATGCCGCTGCTGATGCCGGCAGAGCCATGGCAGGCTACTGGCCGCTGGGACCTCTACGGGGACGAGATGTTCAGGCTGATCGACCGAAAGGGGCGATCATTCTGCCTCGGACCGACTCATGAGGAGCTGGTCACATCGCTGGTGGGCGCCGAGAGGCACTCCTACAAGGAGTTGCCGTTGAACCTGTACCACATCACCAACAAGTATCGCGATGAGATTCGGCCGCGGTATGGACTCATCAGAAGTCGCGAGTTCACGATGATGGACGCCTACAGCTTCGACCGCGACGAGAAGGCTTTTGAGGATGCCTACGCGAAAATGACGGCGGCGTACGAGAGCGTCTTCCGCCGTGTCGGACTCACCTTCCGTCCAATCCAGGCCGACTCCGGTGCCATCGGCGGGTCGGCATCACACGAATTCACCGTCGACGCACCCAATGGCGAGTGCACCTATGCAGCATGCGACACCTGTGGCTACGCAGCCAATGTCGAACTGTCGAAATCTCATCCGTCCATTGAGCCGGAAGTCTCTTCAAGTCCGATGCCCGATCGCGTGAGGATCGCCACGCCGGGAGTCCGCTCCATTGCCGACGTAGAAGCATTCTTCAATACTGACGGCAGCCGCATCCTCAAGTCTATGCTTTACGTGGCCGATTCGGAGCCTTGGCTTGTCGTTCTGCGCGGTGATGATGACATCAACGAAACCAAGCTCCTGAAAGCGCTTGGGGCCCACGAAGGGCGTTTTGCCAATGAAGAAGAGGTGGCAAAGGCTCTCGGGGTGAACGCTGGATCTGTCGGTCCGGTCGA
>JAUSAI010000037.1 GCA_030652945.1 Caldisericota bacterium
GGACACCGGCGACCATGGCCAGACAAGCGACACCGCAGCCCTGCGAGTCCTCTTGAAGAACCCACCTCATCCTGCAGGCGTTTCGCCAGTCGGAAGGGTCTGCGACTTCCACTGGGATCTCAGTACCCGGAATTACCGATCAGTAGCAACCTGGTGATCGAATCACGTCAGCCTCATGCCCACGATAGACACGTGTCTCCAAGCATGGGCCCATGTCTGGTTTTGATACTTCCCGATTGCTTGGCTCGGATTGAGCAGGCGAGCCCACTTTAGACTGGTTTGCCAGCTTGAACTTTTCGAGCAGCGCTTCCCAGTTGCGGGTGCCAGCATCACGGATAGTGTCGATGTCAGCCCACTGCGCCTTGGTGAACGGATCATTCCACCCGTTGAACACCGGCCGAAACTTTTCTGAAGCCGCGCACGCCTGTTTGAACGCGACCTCGCATTTCTTGATCGCATCGCTCTGTGCAATCTCGCTGTTTCCGTTTCGCACGATGTACTCGTGCATGCCGTCGGCAGTGACGGCAACCGCGTAGGTGCCGAGCGCAGCCATGTTTTTGAGGTTCGATAGTTTGCACTGCTCTTGTGTTCGTTCCACACAGAATGCCAGCACCTTCTTGTTTGCATCTTCTTGCGACGAAGCACCTGTATGCGCAAAATACCCCGCAGTTGGTGAGAAGGCAATCGCGGCATAACGCACCTCTTTGGAAGCGTCTGCGGTGAGGGGGATGCACGATTTGGACAGACGACTGCACTGACCCAGAGCCGAGTTCATCGCATTTTTTGGATCTTTGCCGTATCCAACGCTCAGTCCGGCTTCACCGTGCATGACCACAGCGACCTCAGCATTGAATGGCCTTGCAAGTGGTTTGCAGCTACCACCGTTTACAGCCAATGCTTTGCACCGCGCCATAGCCTGCTCCATTGCACTCGCCTCATCCCCATGCTCGTCACTGGTGTAGACGTTGTGGATCGGATAGAACGATGTGCTCATCGCCTTCCAGGCGAAGGAAGAGATGGGCGTGAGTGTCGCGACTAACAGGGTGAGAATGAGCTTGGTCATGGATTCGGATGAAGTTTGTGTTCAGGGGTGAATCTTCAGAATGAAGGAGGAGCGATGAATGTCAAGGTCCGGACCTCATCGTCTTATCGACACCTTCCCTTCTGACTTGACCTGCAAACTGGCCGCTTCGCCAAGTAGTGTGGAAGAACCACTCTTTCGAGAATGAACCCTTGCAACGGGAGCGTGCCAACCGCATAGGCTCGACTGTCTGAAAACCCGATGTCATCGGGCCTTTAGACAGCCCCCTCCAAAGGGAGGGCGCTGGGAGAGTGGGGAGTTACCCCCACCCCCTGTTAACGGTCAGCCGCAACTTCCCTCAAAACCGCATCGGTCGCAACGCTCACAACCGTCGACCTTATGAAGTGACATCGCACCACAGTCAGGACACTGCTTGCCACCGGAGCGAACACGTCGGCTTTCGCCTTCGGTCACCTCGACGACCAGCTGAGCATCGCC
>JAUSAI010000043.1 GCA_030652945.1 Caldisericota bacterium
GATTCTCGGCGGGCAGGCAGCCGGCCGCGATGGCATTGCCAAACGACTTGATGTTGTTGCCACCGCCATCTATTTTGGAGGCCACGTCGGTGACTTGGACAACCTGCAGCTGACGTACTCCCCTCCAATCAGCACTGCCCGCGATGCCGTCAACATTGCGGGATCTGCCGCCGAGGCCGTCCTCACGTCCGAACGGCGCTGACACTCGGACACATCTCCTACAGCAAACAAGAGGGCCGATGGAGTGCATCCATCGGCCCTCGTCATTTCGGAAGTGTCTCTGAGTCCTGACTCTGACTCTTCAGGCCTCGATGGTCATGGTCTTGTCGGTCACCTCCACGACACGGCCCGTGATGGAGGCGTGCACGCAGGCACCGAGCTTGCCTTCGGGAATACTGGCGACAAGCTGTCCCTCAGTGACGTTGTCGCCGGTCGTGACCACGGGCACAGCAGGAACGCCGATATGCTGTTTCAGGCTGATGAAGACGCGGTCGGTACGGATTGCTGAGTCGTCCCACACCACCGGTCCCTCGTGATAGTGCCGTACGCCAAGCCGTTCCACCAGCCTTTCGGTGGGCACGAGGCGTCCTTCGCGGAAATCGTCGGTTGTCAGGTCGGCGCGATGGTGTCGGTCGTTCTTCCACCCCGAGGCGGCAAGTTCACGTTTCATCTTCTTGTAGAACTGCATAGGTGACAGCTCCAGTGGACAGGAGTAGGCTTCGCACAGCCTGCACTCACAACACATGATGGCTCCGGTGAGCACACTGTTCTTCACGTTGATGTTGTACGCTCCGGCCCGCATGATCTCGTGAGGGCTGAACGCATGCCCCAGCAGGTGCCGGGGACAGAGCACGGTGCAATCGCGGCACTGGTCGCACGTGGCCTTGCCACGCTTTGTCCACTGTTCCAGTGACCGCGACATGAACCGCACGACTTCATTGTCGATGGGCAGGACCAGGATGCCGCCGGTGGTCTTGGTTATCGCCTCGTGCTTCACATCCGGAACAAGGTGACCAGTCATCGGGCCGCCAACGACAACAGCATAGTCGCCTTCGCTTCGCGAGACGCCTCCTGCAAGCTGAAGGACCTTGTCGAAGGGCATACCGATGGGCGTACGAACCGTCCGCGGGGACACGACGTCGCCATTGATCGTCACGTACCGGCTAGTCACGGGGGTTTCGTGATCGACCGCCAGGGCAATGTTGGCAAGCGTGCCGACGTTCTGGACGACACAGCCGACGTTGAGCGGAAGCCCAGCTTCGGGAATGAGCCTGCCGGTCACCTCGTAGACCAGGCAGAACTCGTCGCCGGCTGGATACGCACTCTTCTCGATGATGAAGAGGTCAACGGGGTAGGCAGACGCATCATCCGTCCCCTTCTGGCGATCCAGCTCGGCTTGCAGCGCGGCAACAGCCTTCTCGTAGTGCCGCTTGAGAGCGATGATGCCGCGTTTTGCACCGACGGACTGTACGACCAGCCGCATTCCCCTGATGACAAGATCAGGGTGTGCGGCCATGAGCTGCTGGTCGCATCTGAGCATCGGCTCGCATTCGGCGCCGTTCGCAATGACCGTATCGATGCCAGTCGCCGCCAGTTTCACATGTGTCGGAAAACCGGCACCTCCTGCTCCAACGACACCCGCAGACTTGACGCGCCGGATGATCTCCTCGGCTGTCATACGATCTTTTCCCTCACCTGTCCGTCAAGTGACGTAATAACCGTCTTGCGGACAAGAAGGCCGTCAGCGACCGGTTTCACGATACCGGCTGCCACAGCGGCTTCGACATCGTCGACTTCGCCTTCTATGAGGACAAAACTCTTGCCGCCCAGGCCATTTGCCAGCCTCAGCTCCAGCAAGTTGACATCTCCCGCCTTTGCTGCAGCGTCAGATGCCACGATACAGACGGCTGCGGTCACGGTCTCGATGACGCCGAGTGCTGCTCCGTTGATGGTCTCGGAACTCAGATCCAGCGCCGAGAACACCGCGGGATGCACATTGGGCAGGAACAGCGTATCGACAACGGTCGCGCCAGCTATCTGTACGCCTGCGCGCAGAGCATTGCTGACTTGGCTCGTGTCTCCGCGGAACAGCACCATGAATTTTCCCGGGCACATCGGGCGAGCCTCCAGCAATTCGACGGAAGCACGCTTGACAGCAGCATCTGCAGCTTCAATACCCGATGCTACGCTGTCGGTCTCGATGAAACCAATCGCCTTCTCAACCATGGCCACTACCTCCTGATTTGTCCCGGACTCGACGGGCCCGCCTGCAACGCATCCTGATCCATCCTAGTATAGCGGCGCCACTTCACCTGCAACGTTGTTCATCGCAATGCCAATCGGCGTGACAAAGAGCGGCTCCCCGGGGATGACCGTCGGAATGCCCGTTACTCTCTCGATGACCCCGTCCATCCCGGGGAATCGGGCTGAACCACCGCAAAGGAAGATGCGTTCCGGCCGATAGGATGCAACATGTCGCGACACGATGGTTGCCACCTTCTCCATGACCGCCTCGATTGCCGGGAACAGCCTGGCCTGTTCGGCCCGGTTGGTCTTCAGGGTCTCGGCATCCATGAAGGGGATGTGCATGGCACCTGCGATCACCAGCGTGAACTGCGTTCCGCCGGTCGGTTCGTCTGCAGTGTACACGACCTTGCCGTCCTGGATGACGGCAAGTTTGGTCGTGCCGCCGCCTACGTCCACAACGACACCGCTGTCGATCTGCAGTAGCGTGTTGGCAGCCGTGGCTTCATCGACCAGCCGTGAGCACTCAATGCCGGCGCCCCGCAGAACATTGCCCGTTGCCCGGACTTCAGCGATGCGAACACCGGGCGGATAGGCTGACGCCGCAGACTCCAGCCGCCGCCCCAACCGCTCCTCGACCTGCAGCCTCAGGGTCTTCACGATATGTATCGCGCCCATGTAGTCGAAAACGACACCTTCCCTGACGACCTGGGCAAATCTATAGGCACCCGCAATCGGTGTCATGTTCTCGTCAAGCACGACCAGAACCGTATATGCGGTTCCCAGGTCGACGCCTACATGCAGTTCGCCCTTGTACGAGACCCTCGGCGCCACGGTGCCGTCGTAGACGATGACACGGTCCGCCTCTTCCAGAATCTCCTGAAGCCTGGGGTTCACGCTCCCCCGCTCTTCGCTCAGCGTGACAGAGGCATGCTTGCGCGTGTGCGTCCTGGACGTCGCGCTCACGCTTCTCCTTCCACTGTCCCCGCCTCTTCGTAGCGAGCCAGAGCAAACAGGACGTCTGCCGTCCTGTTCAGGTAGGCTGCAACATTGGCATTGGGCAAGTCGTCAGCTTCCATCAACGCAACGACGCGACGCTCTGCGCGCCGTACCGTTGAACGCGCCATGTCCAGGGCAGCCGCACCGGCAGTGGCGCCCGGTATCGTGAATGACGTAGGCATGGTGACTTTGCTTTCAATGTCGGCAATCGTCGCGACGAGCTTTGCGACCATTGCATCCGTAACGATCCATCCGTGCTTCTCGAGTTCCTGATGGTGCTCGGGCTCGGCGGCGAGTTCAGCCGAGACAAGGAACAGGTCCTTCTGAATGTCATGGACGATGTCCTTGGCATATTGTTCTGTGCACAGAGCCTTCGCCAACCCCAAGATGGATGCCACTTCGTCGACCGTTCCGTATGCTTCCGGTCGAGGGCTGTTCTTGGAGACGCGCCCACCATACAGCAGGCTCGTCTGGCCCTTGTCTCCTGCACCTATATTCGGTTTCATGTTGCTTCTCCTCCTGTCAGGCGGGGTGACCGCGCCTCATGTGACGGCGGACACCCCGCTGGATGTCATGGTTGTCGTTCCCCGCCTAGGCGAACGAGCCGGGAGGTCGTGGAGGGACGCTCGGAGCACTCCCTTCCGATGGACCTTCGAACCGTATGTTCATGTGCCACTGCTTGATGAAGTCTGTCGCAGACGGCGAAAAACGGGTGCCCGGCGGAAAGGACAGGGTCAGTCCCACTTCCGGACGACGTACTTTGTTTCTCAGTTCTGCCTCAGTGACAATCCGCATAGGACGTCTCCTGACCGGACCGGATGGACGCGTGGGCGTCCACCCGTATCTCGGGATGAATTTCTGTTAGAGTTTCAGCGCAACGCCGCTGACCTTCTGGTCGAGCATGCGCTTGGTCATGTCAACGATGGTGGCAGCAGCCTCCATTGGGTTGAGACCCTTGGAGTAGATATTGGAGATGCAGTTGCGTTCACCGTCCGTATCGGTCATCTTGGCGCTGTACGCTGAATACGCACTAAGGCTCGTCTGGGTGACCAGGCCTGGGCGTTCGCCAATCAGCATGATGGCAACCTCGGGCTGAAGAACGCGGCACACGTCGTTCAGCAAGCGGACACGCCCGTTGTCGACGTAGAACGGCGTTCCCATCGTAATGCCTGCGGCTTCAAAACCGTGCTTGAGAGCCGGCAGCAGATCGGGGATGTTCTCCTCAATAGCCATCGAGCTCAGACCCTCACTGACGAACACCTGGACTCGTGCGCCTTTCTTGCACTTGGCCAGCAGGGTCTCTTCAGCTTCCTTCGTAAGGATGCCGCCCTTCTCGGGATGGGCGAGATACTCGCGCTTGTCTGTGCAGACGGTCGCGACACGGATGTCGAGACCGTTCTTCTTCAGGAACTCATCGGGAACACGGTTCCAGATGGCGTCCTTGGCGGTTGCTTCGTCGAGCCTGAACGCCAGCCATGCATCGACCGGCGGGCGTGAGCCCTCGCGTCCAACGCAGATGCGGGCAGCAGTGGAACGTGTGAGAGCTTCGAGAGTCTCGCGGCTGTACGGGTTCTTGACACCAATCGTGCCACGTTCAAATGCTTTGAGTTCGCTCATGGTTCTCCTCCTGTGCCAGCCACTCTACCACAGGAATATCTGGGACGGTTCTCCAGAGAAGATGGAGGCGTCGCCAGACCTGTCGGTGAGCTTGCCGTTCTTCATGAGCCCCATGCGTTCCATCCAGCGCTCGAATTCGGGGGCTGGGCGGCGGTCGAAGATCTCGCGCATGGCCGCATCGTCGTGGTCGGTGGTGTCTTGATAGCTTAGCATGATGTCGTCGCCCATGGGGACGCCCATGTAGTAGACGGCTCCGCCGGCAGCAGCCAGCAAGTTGGCCATCTCCTGGTCGTTGTGGTCCATGTCCACGTGGTTGACGTAGCAGGGAGCCATTCCCATTGCGAAGCCGTGCATCTTGCCGGCGAACAGGTCTTCCAGTGTGCCGAAGCAGACCTGCTTGCCGTTGAGGTGCGTCTCCGGTCCAATGAACCCGGTAACGTTGTTGACGCAGAATGGACGGAAGTGACGACCGTAGCCATACGTGCGCGACTCGAGAGTCTGCTCGTCACAGCCAAAGTCGAACCCCACGGACATCTCGGAGCCCTGGCCGGTCTCAAAGTACATGACGTTGGGCCCTGCACAGAAGGAATACTCGCGAGCCATCGCCCACGCCTCTTCCATCATCTTGAGGTCGATGCCGAAGCCCTTGTTGGCCGGCTCGCACCCTGCGATACTCTGGAAGAACAGGCCGATGTGTGCACCGCGCTTTGCGGCTTCCATCTGGCCGGTAATGTGGCCCAGAGCAGAGTTCTGTGTCGGGATCTGCCACTTCTGGATGATATCGTACGTCATCTCAAGCATGCGGACCAAGGTGTCGGGTGTCGGGTCGACCGGGTTGATTCCCAGGACCACGTCACCGGAACCGTAGGACAGTCCCTCGTAGATGGAGGCACGGATACCATCAAGGTCATCGGTCGGGTGGTTGGGCTGGTTGCGATAGGAGAGCGTTCCCGGCAGACCGATGGTCGTATTGGCGGTCGTGACGTTGTAGATCTTCTTGGAGGCGACAACGAGGTCCATGACAGACATGACGCGGGTGACTGCAGAGATCATCTCGCTGGTCAGGCCGACGCGAAGGCGCTGAATGTCTTCGTTCGTCGTCTTCTGGTCGAGGATCTTGGCACGCAGTTCGGCAACGGTCCAGTCTTGGATACTCTTGTACACGGTCTTGTTGGTGTCATCGATAATGACACGCGTCACCTCGTCCGTGTCATAGGGCAGGACGGGGTTCTCAAAGATGTCCTTCAGTGTGAGGTTTGCCACGACCCACTTGGCCGCAACACGCTCCCTCTCCGTCTGAGCTGCAACGCCGATGAGTTCATCACCGGAGCGCTTCTCGGCAGACTTGGCAAGAACATCCTTGACCGACTTGAAGGTAAAGGTCTCTCCCTGCAGTGTCGTCGTAAGATTCATTGTTGAGCTCCTTTGCCAAGTACAGGTTGGTGCAAGAAACGAGGGTTGATCC
>JAUSAI010000046.1 GCA_030652945.1 Caldisericota bacterium
CACCGAGGCTCTCACGCACGTTCTTCCAGTTGCCATGGATGCATCCGTGCACGATGCCGGCGACGCCGCCTGCCCCGGGGAACACGAGTGCCCATGCATACGCCCACGAGGACCACGTGCCTGTCACCGACTGATACCACAAGAGCGTCCCGACAGCTGCTGCTACGAGTCCGAACCCAGCGAGCCCGTCACCGGTCGACCCTGGAAGCACCAGGCCGACAACGAACAGTGCAAGTCCGGGAACAATGATACGGAGTGGCCATGCAAGTTCGGCCCACCTTGCGGGCAGCCAGCTCAGATCGATGCGGACATACTGGAATGCCAGCACTACGATGCCGACAATGATGAGAAGAATCCCGAGGTTGGCTCGGGGTGAATGCTGACGCTGATAGCCATTGTCTGCCATGTCTGCTCCCTGTCCCTGTCGCCGCCTATCCTCACATTCGGACAGTGCCGGCAATTCATCTCGTATACGTGCCGCACTCGCGGGAGGTTACCGTATCCCGACAGAAGGTTGAGCCATGTGCGGCACGGTGATCGGCGTCGCGCCTACCCTTGGTTCCCCAGCCGCCTTTGCATCACGGCAATGCCTGCTCTGCTCGTCTCAGCCCTCTGAAAGCCCTGTCGCTCGAACATGGCACAGGTTCCCGTGTACACGAAGGCATCCGGCTGACTACGACCATGGGTGTCCTTGGGGCACGCTTCTATGACTCTCGCGCCGTCACGGCCCATATCCTCAACTGCTCTTGAAAGGAGCAGTTCTGCTATGCCACGGTGACGATGACCTCGCCTGATGAAGAAGCAGCCGACGAACCAGACCCCCTCCGTCGGCGTTCCTTTGAACGAAGGGGATCGTTGGAGTCGGGGAAACGCGGAGCGCGGCTCGAACGAGCACCATCCCACGGGCTCACCGTCTTCGAACGCGAGAACACCGTGAGCGCTTCCTTCCTGGACCTGCCGGCACAGACGCCCGCGCGCGACTTCTCCCTGCACGTCCTTCCAGTGTTCCACCCCCGCTATGCGCCACCACTGGCACCAGCAGCCACCACACGCTCCATTGCTGCCGAACAGCTTCTCCAGGTCGTTCCACCCGTCTGGCGTGAGGTCCCGTATGACGATGCGCTCACTTCCGTCCATAGTCCTGCTCCTCTATGATCGGGCGCCCTTCTACTCGACCACACCGGTGTCCGATGAAGCGACAGCATCGGGCGCTGCCTCGTCCTCTCCGTTGTCGTCTTCCTGTTGGCACTCGCATCCATCGCCAAGAGACACGATTCGCTTTGCATCCTCCAGACGCGTGGCATCCACCATCACGTCGAATAGTCCCATCGGTGC
>JAUSAI010000048.1 GCA_030652945.1 Caldisericota bacterium
CATGTTCCGTCCACGCAATGAGCACTATCGACCCGTAACGACCTGGCTGTTCGAGCAAATGGTCCGGCTGCCCCGCTAGGCAGGCCGGGGACCATCAGGAGGTGTCCGATGACAATGAAGAGTGTGCGCGCTGCGCACGGAAACATGATGCTTGGCATTGACGGCCAGATGGCCCGCATGCGGATTCTCAGTCTGCCGCGGTAGTGCCACCTATGACCGTGAGAGCGAGCAAGTCTGCTTCAACGAAGGCAGGACAGACTGCCGAAGGGACGCCAGCCAAGGAGACTGAGCTGGCGTCCCTTCGGATTCGGGCCATGACCAATCCCTTGCGAATGAAGATCATCGTGGCCCTCGACACCGAGGACAAGGGAGACGGGGTTTCGGTCTCGATGCTGGCCAGAGCGCTGGGCATGTCACACGGAACCGTCTTCTATCATGTGAAGCAGTTGCAGAAGGCAGCCATGATCGAGGAGATCGGGACTCGCGAGGTCAACGGCATCACGGAGCGGTTCTATCATGGCATCCGCATGGTGATGCGCTTTCCACCTGAGGTCGCTGCCAGCATGGACGTCCCCGTGAACTTGTACTTCGAGGAGACGTATCAGCAGATGCGCAAGCCGCTAGGGCGCCGGAGCCTCATGATGGAACAGATCTGGGTCGACGAGGCCGAGCGCGACGAGTTCATCCACCGGTACCTCGAGCTCTGCAAGGAGTACAGTACGCCCATGCTCGGCAAGATGCACCTTGGTGCGGCATCCGTCACCTTCCAGCTGCGGGACGAGATCACGCAAGCGGCACTGGCCGGCGACAAGCAGCAATGTGCAGGAGAGCAGCCGAAGAGCGGGAAGAGGAAGGCTCGCGCGAAGAAGTAGCCCGGCAGCCGCAGTCACATACGAGAAATCTCCTGCCCGGGGCCCTGCAAGGAGCACCGGGTTTTTGATTTTCCCGGTTGTTCAGGTACGATGATTTGTGTCGTGGAACCATACCCCGGAGGCCTCATCGATGGAACTGTGGAAAAGTGTCATATTGGGAGCCGTGCAGGGACTCA
>JAUSAI010000065.1 GCA_030652945.1 Caldisericota bacterium
TCTTCGAGACAGTTGGCTCCGTTGAGAAGTTCATCGGGGCTGTGCAACGAACGCCTGGACTGGAGTGGCTGCTTGAAGCTGATGAAGCTGGCGTTGAACCGGACGATGATTTCTACGATCAACGCGACCGGCAGAGGAACTTGGATGGGCGCATTTACCTATTGGGCAGCAACCAGCAGGCACTCGCCAAAGTCATCAGCCTCTGGAATCGCTACAAGGAAAACACGCAAGTCCAATTGGAGCGTGGACTCGCCAAGTGGAAGGATGTCTTCAAGTACTTGAGGGACGTTCGCTTCTGGGGCATTCAGGACCGTATCGGTCAAGACATCCGCGAGTATTGGGAAAGTCGGCTTGAAACTGGCGAGGAGGCAATACGCTTCGAAATGGAGGCGTGGTGCTATTCCTCCCCTGAAAAGAACAGACGGGCTGCTGAAGATTTGGTGCGCCTTGTTAGCGAGATTGGCGGGCACATACTCAGCACGGCACTGATTCAGGATATCGCGTACCACGGCTTTTTGGTCGAGCTGCCTGCGTCTGGGGTGCGAAGGCTGCTCAGTGATACCCCTCCCGCCCTGGTAATGTCTGACCGCGTGATGCTTTTCCGGCCGCGCGGTCAAGCATTGCCTGCACTGGACGGCGACGAACTTCGATTACCTGGGGTGGATGGCTCTACCCGAACACCATCTGGAGAGCCAGTTGTTGCCGTGCTTGATGGTCTGCCTGTCCAGAATCATCCATTGCTTGCCGGGCGACTTTCCATTGATGACCCCGACGGATGGGAGTCGGACTATCCGGCAAGAGATCGCGTACATGGAACAGCCATGGCATCCCTTGTTGTGTACGGCGAGTTGGATGGGCCCAGAGTGCCATTGAGCAGGCCGGTCTATGTAAGGCCGATCATGCGCCCGGACCCTGCAGATGTACGAGAACCACGGCAAGAGTCAACACCCGATGACGTGCTACTTATTGATCTGGTGCATCGGTCGGTGAAGCGGATGTTTGACGGAGATGCAAGCAGTCCGGCCGCAGCGCCCACTGTCAAGGTCGTCAATCTGTCCGTCGGTGACCTGCTCAAACCGTTCGATACGGAACTGT
>JAUSAI010000068.1 GCA_030652945.1 Caldisericota bacterium
GGTCAACTTTGCTGCAAGTCGTTGTGAAGCGGCTTGGTGGCGAAGAATTGGAAGATGAGCTCGATGCCGACGCAGACGCGATCGAGATTTGCGTATGTGCCGCGATCATGGTGGCAGGCTATCGCTGCTTTCCCGAAGACCTGACCCTAGCGCTCAATGGAGACGGAGCGGAACGGATTGGCACCGCCCTAGTGAATTTCCGTGTCACCTATCACAGGGCACTCGACGGGTCTTCTTAGGTGCGACCCAGAACGATTTCTGAATTTACCCGATCAATCGCCCCGCCTTCGGGGTCAACAGCCATGTCTGAAAGGAAACACAAATGGGCACGATTGCTCCATCAGTAGGTGGCGGCACGGGCGCTCGCGCCGTTGTCGAAACTACTATGACCGCGTCTGATACGCTGGTATTTCGCCAGGGTGCTGGCCAGATGCTTCGCCTGCGCAACACGACCGCAGGTGCGCTGACCGTGACCCTGACGGGCGCCGATGCGGTCTCTGCCAATATTCCGGGTGGTGGTGTCGTAAACTATACCGCCGGTATCACCAGCGGCGTGATCGCAGCCACGACTGGCGACGTGGTTATCCCACTCGATAGCATCTTTAACTACCTGCAAGGTGTTATCAGCTTGACCGGCGGCACGGGCATCAAGGCGTCGATTGTCAGTGTGTCCTGATGGCGGCAATCAAAAACCCGTCCCGTCGCGACATCGAACTGCCAACACGGCACGTTGTGCCGGCACAAGGCACCCTTGAAACCACCAACGAAGTTTTGCGCTGCGCCGACAATGCGCCGATGTTGGCAGGTCTCGCGCTGTCGTCGCAGATCGACCTGACCTACGACCCAGAGCCTGACGACAGTGTCGACGCATTGGCTGCGACGAAAGGCAATGCACTGCCTGATGCTGGCGATGCTTCGGTCGAGGTCTCCGATCTGGCATCGAAGAAGAAGTAATCGCCCCCACTTAACCTGCATGAAAGGAGCCTACTATGGCTGCTGCAATTTCCTATATCGGGGCGGTCATCGCCGTCTCGGTTGCCACACCCGCGACAGTTGATGCTTCAGGCTTCAACGCGCTGACCTATACGACAGTCGGCAAAATCGCATCCTTCGGCTCTATTGGCGACTCATCGGCCGACATCCCGGTCGAATTGCTTGATGGCCGCACGGAACACGTCAACGGCGTGAAAGATGGTGGGGCGATCCCCTTCGCGTTCCGCTACGATACCGATGCGGGTCAAACGCTATTGGTGAACAATTCGAACAACAACGTCGATCTGTCCTTCAAAATCACCGACCCTGACGGCAAAATTGCTCACTTCTACGGCAAGATTGCCAACGTAAAAGACAATGAACGCGCACCCGGCAGCTACAAGGGTTTGTCGGGCGAAATTCGCGTGAACAGCGCCACCGTTCGCGTCTGATCTAGCCCGCTTCCGCTGGCGTTCTGCGATTGGTTTATCGGGCTGGTACTGGATGTTCCCAGACCAGCCCGATTTTAGTTAACATGAGGAAGTATAATGGATTTCTTGAGTTTTGATACCCGTAAGGCCGCCGAAGTCGGGCGTAAGGTTCAGATCCGCGCTCAGCAAACCGGCGATCCCATCTTCGACGGCGAAACTGAGTGTTGTTTCTATGTGCGCGGGATTTCATCGCGGTCCTACCAGGCAGCGATCAAGGCAGAGCATGCGGCCCGCATGAAGTCGCCCCGCAGCGCCAAGGCTGCCGAAGATGCCACGATGATCAGCGATATTCATGATAATCTGGTTAAGTCGGCATCGCGTCTCATCACCGGGTTTTCCGCCGTTCAGCGGATGGGCGATGATGGCAAGCTTCGCGACCTGGCCACCTCGGATGACGATATTAAATGGTTCCTCGACCTGAATTTCTTGAGCATGGAGCATTTGGTGCGGAGTGCCGCGCTGACCATTGGCCCCGCCGAAACTCTGGAAGAATTTGAAGATCGCAAAGAAGAATATGAGGCACGCTGGCACAAGCCTTCGTTTGCACAGCAAGTTCTGGACGCGGCGCAGGATGAAGGTTTTTTGCCGAAAGCGTTGAAAGGCTGATCCTATCGGCGCGGCAGTGGGGTTATCTTCACTCAAAGCCGAAAACGTGGGAGACCAACCGGCTGCAGCAACTTTTGCTTGAGCGCGAGCCGCTTCTGCTGCCAGTTCTGGATGCGGGTCAGTATCTCGTCGACGCGATGTTCAAGATGGGCCCCACCGTTTCTACCGGCCTTGAAGAAGTGGCCGCAGATTGGGTTTGCATCGACGCCTTTGCCCGAAGCACGGGTCGGATCAGTGAGCCCTGGGAGTTCGAGGCGCTTTTCGACATGTGTGCCGCCTATTATCAGGGCTGGTGCGCCGGAGCCTCTCCGCTGGCTATGTCGCCGGTTGAGATCGCCGAAGCCGCTCGGAACGGCAACCTAGATCCGGCTTGATCATCACTTTTGAAAACAT
>JAUSAI010000095.1 GCA_030652945.1 Caldisericota bacterium
CCGACAATACGTCGGCGTAGCTTGGTTGTGACTCTACGGATTCTGCCGCATTTGCAGTCCTGCGCTGCAGGCAGTTGCAGTGGTGAAGGAACCTGTGGAGCTTGGCTTGTGTAGCCCGGATCAATCGGATGGCATAAGCAACTTCGTCCGATTAGATCAGTTTCGCTCAGGAGCACTCATGAAAACTTTGCTTGGTATGGCTGTCGGTACGGTGACGCTGTTGGCCACCGATGTTGCTTTGGCGCAGAACGGAAACATGATGAGCGGAGGCTCGTCTGGCGCCGGCTGGATGAATGGCTACGGCGGATACGGAATTGGCGGACCGATTTTGCTCATCGTAGTTGTCGCCCTCGTTGTGTGGATCGTTCAGCGAAACGGCAAGTAACCGTGCCCGAAAGCCTTCTGGATTGCCGCAATTGCCATTTACGAAATTATTGATGAATTGAACCCTAAAGGAAAAACCATAATGAAAACCTCACTACTCGTTGCCGCAATGCTTGGCTGCACATTGTCGCTGCCCGTCCTCTCGGCTCAGGAAACAGACTTGCCCGCCAAGCCGGCGATGAGCATGGACATGGACAAGAAAATGCCGCAGATGCAAGAGAACATGAAAAAAATGCAGCAACAGATGGATCAACTTCGGGTCACAGACGATCCGGCGGAACGCGAGAGGCTGATGCAGCAGCACATGCAGACCATGCAGGACAACATGATGACCATGCGTGGCATGGGCGGCATGGGCGGCATGAAGATGCAGGGTTCGACCGGGCATGGCGGGATGCAGCACGGCGCGACCGGGTCGGACGCGATGAAGCACGCGATGATGGCGGGAATGGACAGCATGCAATCCATGCCCATGTCCGGCGAAACCGACAAGGACTTCGCGATGATGATGAAGGTGCATCATCAGCAAGCCCTGGACATGGCGCAGGTGGAACTCGATCATGGCAAGTCGCCAGCCATGAAGGCGATGGCACGCAAGATCATTTCCGCGCAGAAGAAAGAGATTGCCCAACTCGATCAGTGGCTCAGCAAGCAAAAATGATTTAGCGAGCGGTGTGACACGAGCCGCTCGCTTTTTCCGTACCATCCCCCGAGCGCCGACTTTCGCGGGGCGCATTGAATTCCGCCGGACGCCGGCCAAACGAAGGCATCCTCACCTCAAAGATTGACATTCCGGTCAACGAGCGCACCTCGCTGGTGATTGGCCTGTCCATGACCACTGCGGAATACAACGCCGACAATCCGTTCGCCGTTGCCGCCGGCCCGGTGGGAGGCAAGAAAACAGGCAAGACCAGTTACGTTCTATGCCATCAGCCGAAATCCTTTGACTGGCGTGTGCGCTCCGCCGCCGCACATGCCATGAAGCGGCTGCCAGACGCGTGTTTTGTCGAAGTGTGCGGCGTACTGAACCAGATTGTGCAACTGAGCTGAAGCAAAAGTCGGCGTGACCGCAGGAAATCCCCGTGGGACTGGCAGGACGGCGTCAGCCGGTACGCCACGGCACGCAGGATGGCGAGCACCAGCACGCCGGTGAGCGCGATCATCACGCGCGTCTTCATCGATTTGAGTTCCTGCTCCGGCGACTCGAAGGTGCGCTGGCAGCCGACGCTGCAGAAGTAGTAGGCGCGGCCGGCTCATGG
>JAUSAI010000098.1 GCA_030652945.1 Caldisericota bacterium
GGCGAGGAACATGCAGCTCATGGGACTTGCCGTTACGCAGTCCGCCAAGGCCGGGGCCCACCTTGTGCTGTTCTCGGAGGCTGCGACGACGGGACTCGCCCTCACCAACGATCCCAAGCATGACCTCCTGCTCGGCGAACCCGTTCCTGGTCCGGCCATCGCACTCTTTTCGGAGCTGGCAAAGACAAGCCGTATCCACGTGGCGTTCGGGATCCTGGAGCGTGACGGTGCCGCCCTGTATGACAGCGCGGTCCTCATAGCGCCAACTGGAGACGTCGTGCTTTCGTATCGGCGCATCGACCCTCTCTGGCATACGCACGCAGGCGATGCCCGGGTATACCGCGAGGGGAGCGAGATGCCAGTTGTTGATACGGCCATCGGCCGCTTCGCCTTTGCCATCGGCGGAGACGTCTTCAACGACACAGTTGCCGAGAAGGTTAAGGAAGCACATCCAGACTACTTGCTGATGCCGTTTGCACGCTGTTTCGATTCGGGAATGTGCGACCAGGACCGGTGGGACCGAGAAGAACGCCCCGCATACGTGCAGAGGGTCTCCGGGCTGGGCATGACGGCGTTCATGACGAACTCCATGGGCGACCGAGATTTCGACGGGGGAACATACGGAGGGGCCATGGTCATTCATGCTGACGGACGCGTTACCCATGCGCTGTCCCTCGGGATGCCCGGCATGATCGTGTCCGCAGTCTGAGAACGGTGTCGCTCCACGTGCCGACCGCGCACGCTCCGGTTCGTCCGACGACATACGAGCACTCATGAATGCAGCCGTTTCGTCAGCACAGATAGCCCCCGTCTATACGCTCATTCTTATCGTTCTCGTGGGCATGCTGCTGCGAAGACTGCACGTCCTTACGCCGCAGGATGCTACCAGCATCCGCAAGCTTGTCTTCAACGTCTCGCTTCCTGCCATGACCTTCACCAGCCTGTACAGCAACGACATTCCGCTCAAGGCACTCTGGATCATCCCTGGCGTCATCGCCATCCAGGCCGTGGGCTACGCGCTGTTCCGCATCGTGCCGAGACGGTGGCGCGAGACCGTGTTCTCGGGATTTCTGGGCAATACAGGGTTCATGGGATATCCCGTGACACAGGCGATGCTCGGCCCCGGTGCTCTCCCCCTTGCGGTCATCTATGAGCAGACGCATTCGTTTATGGCGGTGGGAGTCTGGGTGCACCGAAGTGCGAGGAGTCTGCTCAGCCCTCCGCTGGTCGCCACAGCGCTCGCTCTGCTGTTGAAGCAGGTTCCCCTGCCCGCGTTTCTGCTGGACGCCTGCAGGCTCGTCGGCAACACGACGTCGCCGCTCGCCATGCTGTTTGTGGGCCTGACGGTCGAGCTGGCCTTTCACTGGAAGGGGCTGGTCGCCGCCGCAATCAAGCTCATCGCCATTCCGGCGATGGCGCTGGGTCTCACCCTCATCCTGCCTCTTGCAGGCGACATCCGCAGTGCGTTTATTATTCAGAGTGCGATGCCAACCATGGTTGCGAGCGTGGTCTACGGGGCCGAACTGGGGCTGGACGTCCAGAAGTTGTCGCGAAACGTCGTTCTGTCGACCCTCCTCTTCCCCCTGACGATCCTGCTCTGGCGCCTGTTCCTGTAGCCGGCGCAGGCGAGGTGTGCGAAGCCCGACGCTCGCGGCTGGAAACTGCCCGACTTGAAAATGGCGGGGACGCTTGCATACTAGCCCCAGCAAGCTTCATGGGAGGAAGCCGGGTGTACTGCCAGAAACAGCGTCTCTACTGCCGTCATCAGGC
>JAUSAI010000107.1 GCA_030652945.1 Caldisericota bacterium
GACGGGATACTTTGCCGCGTGGATCAGGCTCGCGTATGACCTCTTCACAGTTCGCGACACCGGCGGATTAAAGGAGGAACTTAAGACACGCTTACTCTATGGAAAGTCCTTCCAAGGGGCGCGGCATGAGTTGCGCGTCGCTTCGGTATGTGTTGCTGCCGGCTTCAGCCTGAAATACGAGGACGACGCTGATGGGTCCAGAAAGCATCCGGAATTTGTCGGAACCCATAGCACTCTTGGCTACAAAATCGCCGTTGAGGCTAAGAGCCGTCATCGATTCGGCGTGAACGGCTTTATTGGGGGCAAGGACGTTCCACCTGGGAAGTCAGTAGGGGTGAGGGATTTGGTTTTGGCAGCGTACAAGAAAGATGTCGATGTGCCGCTGTATGTGTTCGTCGATGCCAATCTTCCTCCATCCCCAGATGCACAGACCTCCACGCGGTGGCAGGATGAAATCGAAAAGACGATGATGGACTTGGCGGCCGAAGGCTACACAGACCCAAACCCCGCCAATGCCGTGTTCTTTACGAACGATCCTTCTCACTACTACGGGAACGACGTGGTTAGCGCCGGCGCAGGTGATTCGTGGACTCAGAAATTCGTTGCCACGACTCCAAAGTGGCCCCACCCTGAAGACGATGTCGTTGCGAGGATCCAGAAGGCGATTAACACGCGAGCTGCGCCGCCTTCGAAATTTTTCGAGGAAGCTGGTCCGCTAGAGAAGGCCATCCGCGCGCAAGATCGCCGCACCGAAGGCGGAGCTTAGATACGCGCCTGGTTCGTGACGTGGACGCGCACTTGCCGAACTACAATGCGATTCAGCTACGCGGCTGTCGTTCAATGGCAGGACCTCAGTTTCCCATACTGAAGATGCGAGTTCGATTCTCGCCAGCCGCTCCACACGACAGTACTGCGCCCAGCGATAGGAATCGTCGGGATGTTAGAAAACGGAAGTCTGCGGATTTCCTATGCTGTGCGCCGAACCGCCTCAGCTTCGACGGCTTGCTTCCCAAGCAAATAACGTGGGTTCGATTCCCATCACCCGCTCCAATCTTCCCCTCACAGCAATTCCCGCGCCGCCACCGCCGCCCTGAACACCTGGTTCATATGCGGGTTCCAGGCCCCGGCCGAATCCACCCCGGTGTGAACAAAGACAGTCTGCGTCGGCTTGTCGACCAGCAGCCTCTGCCCAAACGCGCCGACCATCATCAGCAGGCTGCCGTTCGCGCGCGGGTGCCAGAAGAAGTATTTGTAGCCGTCCTGGGGTGTCGCGACCCTCTGGCGCACTTGCGCGTCGGCGGGGCTCCAGGTTGCGCATTCTTCCAGCCACGCGTTGCTGACCACCTGCCTGCCCTGGATCTGTCCGCCTTGCGCGATCATTTGTCCCAGCCGCGCCCAGTCGCGCAGTTGCGCGCCAAAGCCGATGCAATTGAATTCACGGCCCCCGCTGTCACACAGCCAGCTGGCATCGCCGGCCGCGCCCATTGGTTGCCACAGCGCCTCCTGGCAGAACTCGCTCATTGATTTGCCGGTGACCTGGCGGATCACCATGCCGATGGTCAAGGGGCATGGTTCGTTGTCGTTGTTCGCGTGCCCTGCGGCTGGACGATGCCCTATGTCACCAGGTCCTCGCAGTAGAT
>JAUSAI010000109.1 GCA_030652945.1 Caldisericota bacterium
GCGAATTTCGGAACAGACCTCCGGCGCATGGCAGGTACGTTGCGCGCGGCTATCGTGAAAGAAGTCGAAGCATCGACGCCGTACCATGTCCAGGAGGTCAACGTCCACATCGCAGACGTCTGCGCCTGAACCATGCCCGAGCCAAGCGGACTCAACTATCGACGGCACTCTCGCGAGATCGCCCTGCAGGTGCTGTATAGCTTGGCGCAGGGGAACAGCTCGTACGCCGATACGTTCGACCTCTTCTCGCATGAGGCGCCGATGGTTCAAGACTATGCCCTGATGCTCATTCGGGGCGTTCAGGCGCACGAAGGCGACATCGTCGACCTTCTGGCTTCGAGAGCTCAGCACTGGGATCTCGACCGCATCGCAGTGGTGGACCGTGTCATCATGTCCATCGCCGTCTACGAGATGAAGTATGGCACGCCCCCTATCAAACCGGCCATCGCGGTCAATGAAGCAGTCGAGGTGGCCAAGAGATTCGGCGGCCAGGAGTCGCACAAATTCGTGAATGGCGTCCTCCGGGCCATCGGGGACGGAGGGGCGCAGGGTCGTGAAGACGCTGACAGCTGACGTTTTTGGCTCGGTTCAGGGTGTCGGATTCCGCTGGTTCGTCCAAAGGGCCGGCCTGCGTCTCGGGCTGGAGGTGTCGGCTGAGAATCGCATCGACGGCAGCGTCCACGTCGTGGCACGCGGCTCCGAGGATCGTCTCTTGAAGCTGGTGGACGAACTGCGCAGAGGGAGTCCACACTCGTCCGTGGAACGCGTTGACTACAGCATCACTGGTTGAATCGACACGGAGGTGCCCATGGATATTCGAGAACGTCTTACCGAGGAGTCTCGCTACATCGACGGTGTCCTGAGCGAAAGCCTGGAGCATGTGTCGGGTTCTATCCTGCACGCGGCTATGTCCTACGCCCTGCTGTCGCCGGGCAAGCGCATCCGTCCCGCACTGTGCCTTGCTGTGTATGAGGCCTGCGCACACGAGCGCACGAAGATCAAGCCCGTTCTCGTCGCCGTCGAGATGGTGCATGCCTACTCCATCGTCCAGGACGACCTTCCCTCGATGGACAACAGTGACCTGCGCCG
>JAUSAI010000118.1 GCA_030652945.1 Caldisericota bacterium
CTTAAATAGATAATTCTTATGGCCAAACATGAAGCGTCAGCAGGCGGGCCAGGCCAGCCGACGCACTAACCGGGGCGGAGTTGGCCACGGCATGGATTTACTTGGGGTAAATCGGATCAAACGCCTGTTTTTCGCGACCGAAACCACCCAGAACAGGATCGAAAATTTCGGCGAAACATAGGGTCGGGAGCGTTCGTCTTACATGTAGACGTGCGATACCTGATGCAACGCCAGCACCGCACGACTCCCCATCAGAGCTTGCAGGCCTTCTCGGTAGCGAGCTTCTCCACAGCCCTTTGCCTATCCACCGCCGCGTTGATGGCGCTCTCCGTGTTGGAATAAGTACCGATCAGTGCGGGCCAGAAGAAGATGGCTGCGGCCACATTGGTTCCGGTGACCGTCCGCTCCTTGCGGGCGGCGGCCTCCAGTTCCTGTGCTCGCACGAACTCGGTCTTGAGCTGCGCGCACGCCAGATCCGAATCACCGCTCTTGCGCACTTGGGTGACTTCAGGTGTGGCACAGGCGCCCAAGGCGGCGGCGATAGTGACTCCAATCAGTTTTTTGATCATGAGATCCTCCAGTTTTTGTTGTTGAAACGTGGCTTAAATGCCGTCCTTTTCGGAACTTTGGTTTTCAAAAAGGAGGCTGAATGTAACCACCTGGGGATCGCGCGTCAACAGATTGAGCTGGGCGGTTTTCACATTTCTGTTGGCGGCTGGCGGTGGCAGCGGCGCGGACTCTTCCGAGCCGCCTGGAACTCAGTCCAGCGTCTGCGCAATCTGCGCGGAATTGCGGCGGATGGTGTCCAGAACCCTTGCTGGATTTCGTGATGCAGCCACTCCGACCCGGTTCAGCTGCCGAGCGCGCAGAGTCGGGACAGGCGCCAAGCACAGGTAAATTGGCAACCAAACCATGCAGCGGCGAATTGCTTGCGTGGCGGGCCTGTCGCACGCCATATGGCGGCGCTTCTGTTTCAGTTGATCAGACTGTCCCTAGCTTCGCTACAACAGCAGGAATTCGATGCTTCATCGTCCAGATATCCGGGTGACTGGTCTTCAGAGCGCCAACCCAAATCAAGACCGGACTTATGATGCACAAGGATAGGGCTATCAAGTAGCTCCCACTACGGAATACGCCAGCGGATATCCAAGGAAGCAGCGCGCCACTTAGAGCCTTTGTCATCAACAGCATCCAGAACAATGCAGGGACGAGACCGACCAACGTGAGCATGTGAGTGATATTGCGATTCGCACGTGCGGTCATTTGCTGCGATCCTTTTTTACCAATGATCGGCATCGGCGCGGATTCGTTGGCGGGGACTTCCGGGTGCCTTTCATGGCGCTTATAGAGTTCAGTTCCATTACAGATCTCGTGACTTAAGGAGCTCAAAAGCACCTTCCAACGGGCGCAGATCTATTCCTGGAGAATGTTCCGACCGCGTTACGTATAACAGTACTGGATATTCCGCAAATGCGGATTCCAAAGGAAGCGAATCGAATGGATCGACATTGCCCTATAGTTCAAGTCTAATTTCCTCTCCTCTTTTGAAAAGAAAGTACACCCCCCAATACATGCTGTCGTGCTCTTCAAAAAATAGGTTCGACCTGCGTTCAGCTTCGCACTTGGCAGATTCGATGCTCAACTTGCATCCATATGTCCTGTAGTTCTTCACCTAATATTTCCTCCGGGCAAGATCACGCTTGTAGGGCATTGCTTCAATTCGCACGTCCGTAGTTGTCAAACTCCCACTGAGAAAA
>JAUSAI010000132.1 GCA_030652945.1 Caldisericota bacterium
GGTCTTCCAGAGGCCATGCTCAATCTGGCGGAGGCCGCTATCTACCTTGCTGGAAGCCCAAAGAACAACAGTGTTCTCGGCGCCTTGAGACGCGCCAGGGAAATCGCGGTACAGACTCGCAACGAGGATACCCCGGCTCACCTGACGAACACGCGAACTGGACAGGCTCTGTACAAGTATCCCCACGCATTTCCGGGTGCATGGATACCACAGGAGTACTTTCCGACAGGGGTCCGAGACCGCGTAGTCTACCTGCCCAACGGTACCGGATACGAGCGTGTTATCCAAAGCTATCTCAAAGGATTGCGAAACCACAAGAAAGAGTGATGTCAGGAGGCTCCATGGAAAAGGGATACTGGCAGGAACCTGCAGTACTGGAGTTCGAAGCGCTCGTCGCATCTGTGACACCAGTTGCGGACGGACTTGCCGTGCGTCTGGACACGACGTACTTCTATCCCGAATCCGGGGGTCAGCTGGCGGATGGAGGTACAGTCGACGGAGTCAGGATCCTGACTGCCCAGCAGGACGAGGGCGGCCCGTATGTCATCCTGCCCGCGAGCACGCCCATTGAGGTTGGAGCAAGGGTCCGTTGCGTGGTCGACGGAGACCTCCGCAAGAAGCACAGCCAGCTTCATACTGCTCAGCATGTGTTGAGCAAACTGCTAGACCGCAGCGGCATTGCGACGCTGTCCTTCCACATGACGGACGAGGACGCCAGCATTGAGGTAGGGATGCCCTCCGTCGATCAACCGATGCTGGAGTCACTCGAAGACCAGGTCGAAGACGCCATTTGCCAGTGTCTTCCAGTCAGTTCTCTGTTCGTCGAGCCAACAGAGCTCGCGTCGTATGGCGTGCGAAAGGTACCGGACCTCGGGTCCGCCAGACTGCGTCTCATCCGCATCGGCGACCTGGACGTGAATCCGTGTGGTGGGACGCACGTGCGCTGCACCGGCGAAATCGGTGCATTCAACATCTATCGCACCGACAAGGTGCGTGGGAACGTCCGGCTGTACTTCGTGGCAGGTCTCACGGCGACACTGTACCGGAGGCGCGCTCTTGCCGCGCTGTCCTCAGTGCAGCGACAGCTTGCGTGTGGCCTTGGAGATGTTGTCACTGCAGTGGATCGCCTGCTCGAGCAGACCCGTTTCCTGGAGCGTGAATCACGCATGCTGGCCGACTCGTTGGCAGACAGCATCGCGCGACAGCTGCTGGAAGATGCAGCTCAGACCGGGACCGCCCTCCGTGTGCTCGAGGGACTGCCGGGGGATATCGTACGGAGGATTGTCGCACGTTTGGATGAGCCAACGGGTCCCATTTGTATCATGGCGTACACCGGGGATGCGTCGGTGGGACAGTTCGCCTGCGTCGTACCTGCCGGCCGTGAACCGGTGGCCGCTCGCCTCCTTGAGAACCTGCGAGAGCGATACGGGGCTCACTGCGGCGGTTCGGGAACGCACATTCAAGGGCGTCTCGACATTCGACTGGATGCGGGACAGCTGGCGGAGCTGACAGGACTGCTGCAGTCAGCTCAATGACACAGCAGTGCCGCGAGACGAGCACGAACGCTGATTGATTGGCTTGTTGTTCGCACTACACTTGGACAGGAGGTGATGAGTCATGAAGATGTGGCGTTGTACGGTATGTGGATTGATCGTTGAAGCAGAGACTCCGCCCGACGTGTGTCCCCGCTGCGGAGCGCCCCGGGAGAGATTTGCAGAGCTGACTGAGGACCAGGTCACTGTTGTCCGCCGCTCGCGGGCGACGAATCAATTGCACGTCGACTTGCTGACGCGGATCCAGCAGATCGAGGCAATTGCCGACGCAGGTATCGAAGACAACCTGGACCCAGGCTGTCTTGGCGTCTTCCGAAAGGCAAAGGAAATGGCTTCACTGGTGCGTCAGTTTGGCAAGGCCGAGATTCAGGTGCACGTCAACAAAGGCAAGTGGGGTTGATGTCATCAGGGGATCCGTGTCGCTGGAGGCGTGACGCTTTCGAAAAGGAGAGAGAACAATGGGGATGATCATTGAGGCATCGCTTTTCACCCGCAAGATTGAGACGGAATTGGTCAAGGAGGTCGAACGCCTCAAGTCTGAGGGACACAATCCTTCCCTGAGCGTTATCGTCCTGGGGAATAGCCCCTCGACGATGGTCTACTTCAAGAACATGTCACACAAGGGCGTTGAACTCGGCTTCTACGTGGAACTGCGCAAGATTGACGAGTCCGTTGGAGAAGCGACCGTTCTTGAACTCATCAAGAGACTCAATGATTCTGCCGACGTCGACGGAATTCTGATCGGTCTGCCACTTCCCAAGGAATACGATGTCGAAGCAGTACTTCATGCTATCAGTCCCGACAAGGATGTTGACGCGTTTCATCCGTTCAATATGGGTCAGCTCATGATAGGGAAGCCCCGGTTTGTCCCTGCGACCGCCAAGGCGATCATCGCACTCCTTGAGAACTACGGCGTACGCATCCAAGGGACGAATGCTGTCGTCGTTGGCCGCAGCAACATTGTCGGCAAGCCGGTGGCATCGCTTCTTCTGCAGCGCGATGCAACGGTGACGGTCTGTCACTCCAAGACAGTGGACCTCGCACGGTATACGCGTGCGGCGGACATCCTTGTGGTCTCGATGGGAAGGCCGAAGGCGATTACTGCCGAATACGTCAAGGAGGGAGCTGTCGTCATCGACGTCGGCATCAACGACGTCGGCGGGAAGATCGTCGGCGACGTCGACTTTGACGGAGTACGACCCAAGGCGTCCCTCATCACGCCCGTACCGGGCGGCGTTGGTGTTCTGACAACGCTCATGCTCTTCGACAACGTACTCAAGGCCGCTCGGCTGAATACCGGGAAACGCTGACAGTCCAAGCAGGGACTACGAGTCGCGAATGTCTCCGGCATCCACTGTGGAGATGCGTCCCGTAGTCCCTTCCAGCAGGAGTGCGCCAGAATCGTCGATGCCCCGCACCCTGCCGGATGTGTGACTGTTGCCGAATGTGACGGTGACGTTCTGATCTCTTAGCGCGAGTACCGAATTCAACAGGGCGGCAAACGGCGTAAATCCCTGGCGACCGAGTATTGCGATGTCTGCTGTCACTCGATCGAGGATGCGGTGCAGCACTTCGTCAAGGTCGACATCCCGACCCAATTCCATCGCAAGCGACGTCGCGTGAGGCAGCAGCTGGTCCAGCGTGTTGTTGACGTTGACGCCAATGCCAAGCAGCAGGGTCGATTCCGCATCTCCAATCAGCATATCAGCGAGGATGCCACAGATCTTCTTGTCTCGTACAAGGACGTCATTCGGCCACTTGACTGAAGTGTCGAGCTGAAAAGCCTTGTTCAGGACAGTGGCGATGGAGAGGCCGGCAACGACGGAGGCCTGACGAACCAGCGCCGGTTGAGAGACGGGCCACGCAAGCGTGCACCACAAGCCGCCCGAAGCTGATATCCAAGTGTGTTCGCCCCTCCCCCTTCCTTGCGACTGTGTGACGGCGGTGACTACGAAGGGCAGAGTCACTCCCCTGGAGAGCAGGTCTCTTGCTGCTGCCTGCGTCGAGTCGACCTCGTCGAGCGCGATGACGTTCATACGTTCTGAGCTGCTTCAGACAGCCGGCGGATGCTACGAGGTGTGTCGGTCAATATCACCAGGACTCCTCCCATCACCAGTCGAGCCATCCAGGCCGCCTGTTCCATGGGTGCGTGCGGCGTCAGGTCCTGTTTGAGGGCAATGACGGCGTCGAGCCTCGGAACGCCGGAAGCGACCTTGCGGTATCCCGAAGGCTTCATCACAGCGGGGACCTCGAGCGCATCGGGGAGCGTCACGAAGAGACGTTCCGGCCCTGCGTGCGCTTCCAGGAGAGACGCCAGAAACGGTACGGGATCGTGGCTGGAGGGTAGCGCAAAAACGGGACCTGACACCGGTACACGGGGAGTGGCGCGGGTCCGTTCGACGACGACGGATGCTTCAGCAGCGCGCGTTTCAAATGTCTGGTCGAGAACCCAGGTCGCAACAGGGCAAGCTCCGGCAGGCGATATCTGGTCGATGGCGGAACGAACCACTGAACTCCCTCTTCCTTTGACGACGAGGAAGTCTGCGCCTTCCTCAAGAAGGTGCCACGCACAGCTGACAGTATTCCGTGCGGCGTCGGTGACGCCGCTTGTACAGGTGTCGCAGTCGACGATGCCTCCGACAACAACGCCGGCATGTCGGCTGCCAAACCACGTGACGGCAGGCTGTGAGGATCCTAGTTCGACCGCGGCATTGAGTTGGCTCGCCAGTGCGGCGAGTCCGAACGGTTGCGCCGGGAGCGTTTCCAGCAGGCGCCGGTACTGTGCGACGGTGCCAGATATGAGGCAGTCGACTTGGCGCACATCCATGCGCAGTGCTCCTTCCGGAACGGCGACCTCGCCGCCTTTGGCGAGCATCTCCTGTTTGAGGATATTGGCAGCCTGCGGGAGCAGGCCGCAGAGTTCGAAGAGGAGGAGCGTAGCCTTGGGAGCCATACGTTCAACGCCGGTGGCATGACACCCGATCTGTTCCATCAGGGTTCGAGCCTGAGCGACCGTTCGTATGTGCAGGCGTGTCAGCTCCATGTGCACTTCCCCCCAATCTCGTTGCGCCTCGAAGCCACAACATTGTATTCGCGCCGCGACAGTCTACAATGTCACCTAGATCGTCAGTGCTGCATCATATGTACTACCACTCAATGGGAGGAAACGATGCGCAAGGCAATGTCTGTTCTTCTGAGTATCCTACTGGTCCTCGGTCTTGTGTTCGCGCAGGCACCACTCAAGGTAATCAGTGCCGCGACTACGGTCAAAATCACTCTCCTCGAGACAAGCGACATGCACGGCTACATCTATCCGTACGACTACTTCAAAGATGCGCCGTACAATGCGGGTCTGGCGAAGATCCTCACGCTGGTGAAGGGCGTCCGAGCAGAGAACCCCAATACGCTTCTGCTCGACGATGGCGACAATCAGCAGGGGACGCCTCTGACCTACTACTACAACAAGGTCGACACCAAGGTGGCGAACCCAGTGGCCGCTGCCATGAACTACATGGGCTACGATGCCATGACCGTCGCAAATCACGAGTTCAACTACGGCCTGGCAGCGCTGGAAAAGGCTCGGGGAGAGTCCAAGTTCCCCTGGCTGGCGGCCAACGTCTACAAGGAGGACGGCACCAACTACTTCACTCCCTATATCGTGAAGGACGTCGGTGGCGTCAAGGTCGGCATTCTGGGCCTGACGACGAAGAACACCCCCAACTGGGAGGTTCCAGCCAACATCGCGGGTCTTGTCTTCAAGGATACCGTCGACGAGGCGAAGAAGTGGGTCAAGGTGCTGAGGGAGACAGAGAAGGTCGACCTCGTCGTCGTCCTCACCCACCAGGGATTCGAGAATGACATCGACACCGGCAAGGACCTCGGGACATCCATTGAGAACCAGGCATATGCCATTACGAAGAACGTTCCTGGCATCGACGTGATGCTGACTGGGCATACACACCTGGCGATTGCCGGCAAGACACTGAACGGCGTCCTCATCATGCAGCCGAGAAACAACGGCATCGAACTCTGCAGGGCAGATATCACGCTGGAGAAGGGTGATGCCGGATGGAAGGTCGTCACGAAGGTTGGGACGATTCTTCCGGTCACTGATGCGGTCGTTGCAGACCAGGGCCTGCTCGATGCGACCAAGACATACCATGAGACTGCCGTTACCTACATGAAGCAGCCGCTGGGTGAAGCGACCGGCGACTTCCCGGGAGGCGCCTCACGCGTTGCCGACAGCGCCATCATGGACCTCGTCCAGAAAGTCCAGATGAAGTATGCAGAAGCGGACCTTTCGTTGGCTGCGATGCTTCCTACAGTAGCACCGAGCTTCAGCAAGGGGCCGCTCACTGTACGGGACATGTACTCTCTGTACATCTACGAGAACACGTTGTTTGCCATCAAGGTCACCGGGCAGCAGATCAAGGATTGCCTTGAGTGGTCGGCGACCTACTTCAACAGATACTCCTACGGCACAACGTACGCTGACCTTGTGAACCCTGCCGTCAGGGGATACAACTACGACATGCTGCAGGGTGCAGACTACGTCATCGACATTACCAAGCCGGTAGGCCAGCGCATCATCGGTCTGACCTATCAGGGCCAGCCGATGAACATGAAGGCGACCTACAAGCTTGCGCTCAACAACTACCGGGCTGGCGGAGGAGGCTTCCTGGGATTCAAGGGAGCAGAAATCGTCTATCAATCCAGCGACGAGATCCGCAACCTGATGATCGAGTATGTCAAGACCACCGGGACGATTGCCCCTGAGGTCGACAACAACTGGTACCTGGTGCCGGATTACCTGGGCACGACCTATCAAGCTGCTCTCGACACGCTGAACCGCCATGGGGCGCTCAGCATGTTCCCGTCGGGAGTCTATGCTCCTGCGCAGACTGCAATTCGTGCAGACCTGGCAGCGCTGGTCACGGGTGCGTATGTCTCGGCTGGCAGCCGGGGATTCGGCTCTCCATTCCTTGACGTTTCGCCATCGAGCTGGTATGCCCGTGCGATTGGCAGCGTAGCCGGCCTGAAGCTCATGAACGGGACGTCTGCCAAGACGTTTGCTCCTGAGGCGCCGGTGACGATGGAACAAGCCGTCGTGACGCTTATGAGGGCAAGCGGCTACGGAACCGAGGCCGCGAAGTACGATCTGTGTGCCCAGCCCCTCGACAAGGTGCCGAATCTGTTCAGGAACGTCGACGGCACGTGGGATTGGGAAGCGCTCGCCGCTGACACCAGGAAGAACGGCGGGGCCACGATCAATATGCGTTCCGGTCAGTCGCTGGGTGGCGTCGAGATGTATGCCATCGCCCTTCCAGTAGCGCCCGGCGTGGCCGTTGATGGCTACCCGACGGGAGCAGACCTGAAGGCCTTCACCATGAAGAACGCCAAGTGGCTGCTGGATCGTACCGGCTACGCACTTGGCACGTGGTACTACAAGGGAAAGACCTACATTGATGTCAGTACAACGATTCCGTGGCGGGACTATGCCGTCACGCTGGGAAAGGAATATGACCAGATCTCCATTTTTGATCTCGCCAACTTCGAAGAGATCGCTACCGGCGGAACCAGCGGGAAGTCCGGCCGGAAGCCAAACATGAACGTTATCATTGCGGACTGGGCGTTGCCCTATGTCGCATTTGCGGAGTCCAAGGGCTTCATCACGGCAGAACAGGCCCAGGACCCGAAACACCAGCTCACGAGAGGCGAACTGGCCGAGATGGTCGTCAAGCTTCGTTTCCCGACGGTCGTCATTCTCCATACGAACGACTTCCATGGGAACCTGCTTCCACTGGTGGACGCAAACAAGAACCAGTACGCAGGCGCTGCACGTATCGCCACCATTGTGAACGGCATTCGCAAGGCATTTGACCCTAAGAGCGTTCTGCTGGTTGATGCGGGAGATGCCATTCAGGGAGCAACGATTGCCAACCTCTTCCAGGGGAAGAGTGTGACAGATACGTACAATGCTCTTGGCTACAACGTCGCCACGCTTGGCAACCACGAATGGGACTATGGTCAGGCGGTTCTTCGGCAGCGCATCGCCGACGCCAAGTTCGACTACGTCAATGCGAACGTCACGGGCGTGAACCTTGGATGGAAGCCGAATGTCATCAAGACGGTCAATGGAGTGAACGTTGGATTCTTCGGCGTCGTGACTTCGGATCTTCTCACCATCGTTGCACCGTCAGCTCTCACCGGGGTTGGACTCACCGACCCGCTCGTTGCTGCCAAGACCCAAGCGACAGAATTGAAAGCGGCAGGGGCCGACTACGTCGTAGCACTGAGCCACGCCGGGTTCGACGGGGGAACCGCCCCGATGGATCGGGATTTGGCTCTTGGGGCCCCTGGCATCAACCTCATCATTGGTGGGCACTCTCACACCGAGTTGAAGACTGCGGTCATGGCAGGCAAGACGGCTATCGTACAGACGGGTACCGCCGGCGTCAACGTCGGCAAGGAAGTCATCGACTTCACGACGTATGCCGGCAAGATCGTCGCCAAGACGATGTCCTACGAGCTCATCGCCACCTCTACGAGCGTGGCCGAAGATGCTGGCGTGAAGGCTATCGTCGACGGCTTCAACAAGCAGATTGCTGAGAAGTTGGCCGTGGTCATCGGCAAGGCAGTCGTCAACCTTGACGGCGAGCGCGCCAACGTACGCACGAAGGAAACGAACCTTGGCAACTACATTGCAGACTGGATGCGACTCTCTACGGGTGCCGATGTCGCGGTCATGAACGGCGGCAGTATCCGCGTCAGCGTTCCGGCGGGTCCCCTCACTGTGGGCAATGTCACGGCAGTCATTCCGTTTGACAACCTGCTGTGGGTCATTGAAGTCAAGGGCTCCACTATCAAGGCAGCGCTGGAGACCTCGGTCAAGCTGTATCCTGCCCAGGCAGGCGCATTCCTACAGGTATCCGGACTCTCGTTCACGTTCGACGCGGCGAAGCCTGCTGGTTCTCGTGTCACCTCAGTCAAGGTTGGTGCAGCCGCACTGGATCTCGACAAGGTCTACAAGCTCGTCACCTCAGATTTCACCGCGATGGGCGGTGATGGATACAGCATGTTTGTTGGAGCCAAGATCGTCTACAAGTCGGGCGAATGGATGAGAGATGGTATGATAGAGTGGATCAAGGCAAATCCGGATGTGAACCCAGCAGTTGAGGGTCGCATCACTCTTCTCAAACCGTAGTCTTTCACTGCAGTTTGCATCCGGGGCCGGCGAGAGCCGGCCCCGGATGCTATAGTGGCAAGAGGACCAGAACTCAGGAGGACGTGGTGAACAAGGTACTTCAACTAACGGCACAGCAGCTGCCAAGTGTGCGAGGTTCGCTACAGGCGGCGGGATTCGCTACAGCAGCTACGCTACCTGCCGGAGCCATCTTCCTCCTCCGCGGGCACGACTGTGTCGTCACAGCATATCGATCGGGGAAGATCCTGATCCAGGGCACTGGCGCTCTCGAAGCAGAAGCCCTCGTTCGGCAAGCAATAGGCCATGAGTCTGCTCAGAACGAAGGTGAGGTGCTCTTTCCGGTAGTTGGAGGCGACGAATCGGGCAAAGGAGACCTCTTTGGGCCGCTTGTTGTTGCAGCATTTGCTGCAGGAACTGTGATTGACCGGCAGGCAGTAGTGGAAGCCGGCGCGCGCGACTGCAAGCTGATGTCGGATGAGGAGGTTCTGCGTGTTGCCAAGAGAGTCGCGCAGATAGGCCGGTCTGCTGTCCGCGTGCTGATGCCGGACGAGTACAATGCAGCGTACGCTCGGTCGCGAAACGTCAACATCCTGCTGAACGGACTCTACGCAAGACTGCTGGCAGACCTGGCAGCTGAGGTCAAGGCGCAGACCGTCATTCTTGACAAGTACGGGCCCCGTGCGTTGACGCTTTGGGAAGACGTACGCCCATTCCGCTTCATTGTGGAAACACATGCGGAACGGTATCCAGAGGTAGCGGCCGCATCAGTGCTGGCGCGAGCGGCATTCCTGCATGGCCTTGGGAAGGTTGGCCTCGAGAACGGGTACGGGATATTGCCGAAGGGGTCCTCGAGGGAAACACAGTCGTACATGCGAAAGGTGGCGCACGAGCGAGGCGAGAAGGGCCTTCGGATGGTGGCCAAGATGAACTTCGCTCCCATCCGCGACTGTCTGCACGATCTCTTTCCGTGATGCAGGACGACGGCCCGCTGATTGACAAACATGTCCTGCGCCATAGTATATAGGCCACTTTTGTCGGCAAATCGACCCCTCAAGGAGACGTCTCATGTTTAAGCCAGTTCTGCCTGCAGATAGACTTGTCGAGCAGGAAATCGCCACGATGCAGTTCTGGGAGACGCATCGCGTATTTGAGCGGTCGCTTGAGCTGAGTCGAGAGCGTGAACGGTTCGTCTTCTTCGAAGGTCCACCGACAGCGAATGGTCTGCCTGGAGTCCACCACGGGCTGGCGAGAGTGTTCAAGGACACTATTCTGCGATACAAGGCCGGTACCGGATACTACGTTCCCCGCAAGGGAGGGTGGGATTGCCAAGGGCTTCCCGTCGAGATCGAGGTGGAGAAGCGCCTGAACATCAGCGGCAAAGACCAGATTGAACAGTACGGCATTGAGGCGTTCGTTCGCGAGTGCAGGAACAGCGTCTTCACCTACAAGGCTGAGTGGGAGCGGATGACCAGTCGTATCGGGTTCTGGCTGGATACCGAGCATGCCTACGCGACCTATACGAACGACTACATCGAGTCTGTGTGGCACATACTAAAGACGTTCTTTGAGAGGGGTCTGCTGTACCAGGGTCACAAGGTCGTTCCGTATTGTCCCCGCTGCGGGACGGCACTGTCCATGCATGAAGTTGCACAGGGATACAGGTCTGTAGCTGAGGAGACGGTGTACGTTACCTTCACCCTGGCATCCGGAGACCTGCGCGGCACGAAGGTGCTGGTCTGGACGACGACCCCGTGGACCCTTCCCAGCAACGTTGCGCTTGCAGTGAACGCCGACGTCGAGTATGCAGTGGTCTCATGGAAGGGAGAGCGCTATCTGCTTGCCACGTCTCGCATCGACGCAGTATTCGGTGTCGACGGGGGCGAGGTGGAAGTTCTGCATACTGTCAAGGGAAGGGACCTCGCTGGAGTCAAGTACGAACGCTTGTTCGGCTTCGCACAGGTACCTCCCGAAGAGGATGCAAGAGGATGGCGTATCGTCGTGGCTGACTTTGTGACAACGACCGAGGGCACCGGTATCGTCCACATCGCGCCCGCATTCGGCGAGGACGACCTCATCGTTGGCACAGCCGAAGGCCTGCCGTTCGTCCAGCTGGTCGATCTCAGAGGCAGGTTCACGTCCGAAGTGACACCATGGGCGGGGCGCGATGCCAAGAGCAGTGATGCGGATATCCGGCGCCAGCTCAAGGCCGATGGGCATCTGTTCAGGATCGAGCGGGTGGAACACGACTATCCCTTCTGCTGGCGATGTGACACTCCCCTGCTGTACTATGCCAAAGACTCGTGGTTCGTCCGCACAACAGCGTTCAAAGACAGCATGATCGCTAACAACCAGTTGATTACGTGGTTTCCCGAGCACATCAAGAACGGGCGCTTCGGCAATTGGCTGGAGAACGTGAAGGACTGGGCTCTCTCGCGAGAACGCTACTGGGGAACGCCTCTCCCGATCTGGACATGTGACGCCTGTGGGCACCGTCATGCGGTCGGTTCGATAGCGGAGTTGAACGACATGGCACTGCATCCGGACCCCTCCATAGAGCTGCATCGACCGTACGTCGACAAGATGGAACTGCGTTGTCCGACGTGTCAAGGCATCATGCACCGCGTCCCCGAAGTTATTGATGTCTGGTTTGAGTCGGGCTCCATGCCCTATGCCCAGTGGCACTATCCCTTTGAGAACAAGGATGAGTTCGAGAAGATGTATCCTGCAGACTTCATTTCGGAGGGCATCGACCAGACGCGGGGATGGTTCTATACGCTCCATGCCATCTCCAGTGGTCTGAACGACAAGCCTGCCTTTAAGCGCTGTATGGTACTCGAGCTTGTGGTGGACGAGAAGGGCAGGAAGATGAGCAAGCACGTCGGGAACGTCATCGATCCCTGGTCGATCCTCGACAAGCAGGGAGCGGATGCGTTCCGGTGGGCACTGTACACGGGTACGCCGCCCTGGTATCCACGGCGTTTCGGCCCAGGTATTGTCGCTGACGCTCTCAAGAACTTCCTGCTTCCCCTGCGCAACGTCTTCAGTTTCTTCGTTCTGTATGCAAACATCGACCATTTTGACACGACTCTTGGTCAACTGCCGTGCGCGGACCGGCCCGAGCTGGATCGATGGCTCCTCAGTCGGTTCCAGCAACTGGTTCGCGACGTGCGCAAGGACATGGACGCATACGACATCAATCCCGCAACGAAGCGCATTCAGGAGTTCGTCGAGGAACTGAGCAACTGGTATGTGCGATTGAGCAGGCGTCGCTTCTGGAAGAGTGACAATGACGCTGACAAGCTGTCTGCCTATCAGACACTGCGTTCGATACTAGTCGGCCTTGCGCAGCTGCTGACGCCGTTCACGCCCTTCATGGCCGAGGAAATGTACCAGAACCTTGTCAGATCGGCAGAAAGCGATGCTCCCCAGTCAATTCACTTCACGGGTCTGCCGGCCTATGATGCCAGCATGCATGACAGCCGATTGCTTGATTCCATGCAGCTCGTCATGGACGTCGTTTCGCTGGGGCGTGCCGCCCGCAAGCAGGCGAGTGTCAAGACCAGACAGCCACTCGGCACCGTCAGCGTCTACGTACACAATGCCGAGGATCGTGAGGCGCTGATGTCGCACGTGGAGCTTATTCGCGACGAACTCAACGTGAAAAGGGTCGTCGAGGTCGAGCATGCCGGTGACATTGCGGAGTTCCAGCTGAGGCTGAATCTCCCTGTCCTGGGAAAGAAGGCAGGCAAGCTTGTTCCCGCCCTCCAGCAAGCACTTGCAGAGTCGCCCGAACGCATTGCCGCATCACTCGAGAAGGAAGGATCAGTGGAGATCTTGCTGGACGGGGCTCCCTTCCTTCTCACGAAGGATGATGTCATCAGCACGGTGATTGGCCGGGGAGGGCTCTTCGCAGCATCGGGGGAGAATGTGGTGGTTGCAGTCGACGCCGCTATAACGCCCGAGCTTCGGGCTGAGTGGTACGTACGCGAAGTGGAGCACTTTGTACAGGGACTGCGGAAGGACAAAGGGTTCGAGGTGACCGATCGTATCCGGCTCACAGTGCTGTGCTCTGACCAGTCGGTCTACTCGGCGCTGGAGCAGTCCAGAAGCGCGATAGCTGGTGAAGTGCTGGCAGATGTCAGCGACGTGAGTATCACGTACGCCGAAGGTGATGCGTTGATGGAAAGCGATGGCGCTTCGGAAGGTGTCAAGGACGTGCTGGACCTGGATGGTTCACAGGTACGCTGTACGATCGAAACCGCACCTCGCGCCCAGTAGTATCGCGGCACACGAGTCGCAACAGCAGAACCTGGTCTAGCAGGAGCTTTGCCCCGGGTCCGTCCGCAGGGACACGAGTTCGGTTATGGTCGGATGGTCCCCGCACGCCCTGCAGGACGCATCGCGCTCGACCTGCACCACTTCGAAGCGGTTGCCTTCACCGTCAATCAGTAGAAGTCTTCCCGCGAGCCAGTCGCCGATCCCGAGAATGTACTTGACAGCATTCTGAGCGACGATACTGCCGACTATCCCGGGATTTGTCCCCAGAATGCCACGCATGCGCTCTCTGTGTGCCATTGCCGCAGTGGGAGATCGGGGGTAGAGACAGCGAAAACAGGGGGTTCTGTGCGGGATGACCGTCAGGACCAAGCCGTGGAGGCCGCTGACCGCTCCTATGAACAGCGGCTTGTCTGATAGAACCGCTGCATCCGACAGGAGATACCGCGTGGGGTAGTTGTCGGTCGCGTCGATGACAACACTGTAGGCGCTGAACAACGCGGTGGCGTTCGATGAATCCAGCTGTTGTGAGTAGTCCTCAACACAGACATCAGGATTGAGAGCGGCAAGCCTTTCCTTGGCTACCCGCGCTTTGGGCTGGCCGATATCCGCCGTCTGATAGAGGATCTGGCGATTGAGGTTGGAGAGGTTGACCGTATCCGAGTCGACGATGCCGATAGTCCCGACGCCCGCGGCGGCAAGGTACAGAAGAATAGGCGAGCCAAGTCCCCCTGCTCCCACGACGAGAACAGACGCATTGGACAGCTTCTGTTGCCCCGACACCCCGACGTGTGCCATCCAGAGCTGCCGTTCGTAGCGGTTCCCCGCTTGAGCGCTGTCTGACTCAGCAACTGTGCTTCTCTTGCCTGTTCTCATGTTGGAGCCTCCGCGGGGATGAAGAGACCGTTCAGTCCGTATGGAATTGCTTGGGGAAGGCAGACGCGGGCGATTTCTGTCATGGTGTCGGCATCGAGGACCACCAGGAGCGATGTGCCGGAGTCGACGTCGAGCGCCATTGACACCAGCCAGCCGCTTGCCTCGGGCGATGCTGATCCTGCAGGCACCAGAAGCGGCATCGACGGCAGCAGGTGTTCGTCCTGCCATGCGACCAGCGCCCCGGACTCTACGTTGAATCGCACAAGACGACCGGGCAAGTCGCCCGCGCGCAGTGCTGCATCAAAGAAGATGACCGAATGCTTGTGGCCGGCAAGTCGGGGGTCGCTGGCAAGCATGCGACCTGCGACTTGCGAGATGGGAGAGCAGGCGCCGGTGGAGGAGGCCAGATCGACAACGATGCGAGTTGGCATCGGAGACGGGAATTCCCCGGGAGGAGTGCGCCCGTCCACAAAGGCCAGGCTGTCAATGACGCTCGGGTCCGGATATGCAGCCAGTTCGACGGTTACCGTCCGCCCCTCCTCCCAGGCAGTGACTCTGTCCATGGTAAAGAGGGATCGCACATTCGTCTCCGCAACCGTCGAACCCGTTGCTCTGTCAAGTATCGTAACGTGCGTTCCTTCCGTGGCGTCCCACGAGTAGTCGTGAATGCTCGCAGCGCGCGCCCAGCGCGCCCCGAAACGGCGAGCCCTGAAAGGGGGCTCGACAATAGCGATATAGTGCTCCGTACAGCCGATCCCCTGAACCAGCGCGGGGTGGGACACGGGAAGAACCCTGAGAGTACGAGTACTGCCAGAGTCGCCATAGACGCCAACGGTGTACGCAAATGGGTCTCTGCGGGTGACCGTCAGGCGGATCTGCTCGTGTGTGGAGTGGTCCATTGCACCGTGCGGTGCCCGTGCCCAGCAACTCCCGGGGACGTCATCATGGCGCGTGCCAATTGTTGCGAGGCTTTCAGGATCGATCTGAACCGCCTGTCCTGTCTGCCCGAGGACCTCGATCTTGTTCTGCAGCAGCGTGATACCAACAACCGGATTGACAGCTGGCGTACGCAGGATGCGCCGGAAGATACCGGCACGCGTTCCGAAGAAGGAGCATGGAGGGATGAGCTGCATGGTGAGCATCTGCCGGTAGTAGTCAGACCCAACGTATCGAGACGAATACGTTGCGGCGCCGTCCGAAATGGTCAGCCGGTGTATCATCCCTGCACCGTCGTAGAGGTGGTGGACATGTTGGCGACCGATTTCGAACCGAGCGGGACCTACCGCATAGAGGCAACCAGCAAGAAGGGAGGGCAGGGTGCCGTCGACGGGCAGACGAACGCTTGTGCTCTCACTTGCCAGAGAGTCGAACAACGGAGAGTGCCGCAATGGTCGCGTGGAACTAGTCATAGTCATGAGAAGGCAACCGGGTACATGTCTATGGCGGAGAGGGTGGGATTTGAACCCACGAACGAGGGAACCCCGTCACCTGCTTTCGAGGCAGGCGCTTTCAACCGCTCAGCCACCTCTCCGTTTGGATCTGATACCCGCAAAGAACTCCTTCAGCAGTGCTTCCGACTCTAGCCGGAGGACCCCGGACTGGACAGCTGTTGTCCAGCCGAACATGGGGCGGACCAGCGTGTTCCCGTTGCTGCCCACCGCGCCATTGTCGAAGTCATACGCTCCAAACACGAGGCGCCGGACACGCGCCAGCACAATCGCCGCAGCACACATGGGACATGGCTCAAGCGTAACATACATCGTACAGCTGTCCAGCCGCCAATCGCTCAAACATCGAGCGGACTCGCGCAGCGCAAGCATTTCAGCGTGGGCGGTCGGGTCCATCGAGTGTTCGCGCTTGTTGTGCGTTCTGCTCAGGATCTTCCCATCCGACACAACGACGCATCCCACGGGGATCTCGCCCTCGTGTGATGCATCGATTGCCTCGCCAAGAGCAAGGCGCATATGCTCCTCATCATTGAGTCCCATGGTCGGATTGGTGCGCCCGACAGGGGTCGAACCTGTAACCTACGGTTCCGTAGACCGTCACTCTATCCAGTTGAGCTACGGGCGCACGCTGATGATTGTAGCGACATTCGCCACATTGGCAAGAGTGGCCTCTGCGCCGCGGCGGCGCATGCAGGGCGGGATTGTGCCACTTTGTGTGGCAGTCCTCGTCGCGCGGAATTGCCCGTCGAGGATCGTCTCCGGCTCTTCGGGAGGGCCAGAAATCCCCGTCTCACAGGTCACGAGGACCCGTGCTGCATGTTGAAGCTTGCCACCACCTGCCTTTTCTGGTACAATTCCTGCGTACGATTACACACGCCCGGGATTCTGGTGGGTTCCGCATTGCGGTGCACCGGGAACTGACCGGGCGGAGGCGAAAACTAACAGGAGGTTCATTGTGGCAGTCGTTACCATGAAATCCCTGCTTGAGGCAGGCGTTCACTTCGGTCACCAGGTTCGTCGGTGGGATCCACGCATGAAGC
>JAUSAI010000134.1 GCA_030652945.1 Caldisericota bacterium
CGCCTGCGCGTCATTGATGCCACCTTGACTTTCAAGCTCGATCTCATCTTGAGCGGGATCAGCCGTCTCTATTTCACTCAGGCGGTTCTCGCCGACCTCGACACCCTCCGGCCAGCCGGGCGGCCCTCCTCCGATCTTCAGGCGTTGCAAGGCCTTTCGTACGTCCTCAATCTCGCGTTCTCCGATTCGATAGCGCCGACGATCGCCCCCGCGGATATTCCCGGCCTCACTGAAGCGTTCAGTCTTCGAAGCACGGCAAATTCGCCCTTTCTCTACGCCTATCTCGCGAGTGAAACGGCGGAAGCAATCGCAATCCACGATCGTAAGCTTGCTTCGGGAATGACGGCGCTTGCCACCGATCTGGCTGCCGTAAACCTGCCGGAGATCTGGACCGTCCTTGCTTGGGGCGGAACGGCCAAGGTTTCCGACGACGAAAGGAAACGCCGTAACCGGGTGAGCAAGCATATCGAGAAACTGAAAATGCCGGCTGTGCAGTTCGCTTGGTTCATTTGCGAGTACAAGGCCGCGGTAGCGCTAAACCTAGATCAGGAAAAGGCCATCTCCGAAAGGTCGAGGTACAAGATTGCAGTGAAGTCGGATGCTCGGCCCAGCAAATTCTTGATAACGAACAGACGCGCGAAGGGTGAGCAGGAGGATTGCTCATCCCGCGTTTTGCGATCGATAATGCTCTCCTACAATCCGCTCGTCGCTAAGACCAAGGTATTCGATTTTCTGGAGGATGCTTACGGGCTGGCGGGGCGGGAGATAGACGTCGAGAAGGTGATCAATCAACTGCCTTAGTGATCATCGGGCAGGCCGAAAAGGGCCAGCGCTGCCGCCGGTTGCTTCGCGTCCGCGGACGCAAGGTCCTGGCATTTGCCGGTGGCCGCGTCGATGCAAAGCAACCGGTCGTTGTCTTGCGGCGCTTCGTTGACTTCATCTGCATTTTTCGTCCGAGCATGAACCGCGGCCTTTCGCTTCCGGGTATTGGGACTTTCGGTCTGCCGATTCGATATACTTCATTGCATTCTAGTCGTACTTTTGAAGGTCAACCACATACGTTTTTCCTATTCGTAGCTTTCTGCACCATCCCGGGTAGCGAAGTAAGTTCGTAAGCCGACCGCGTTGCCGGTGCGCTTGAAATGCCGGAGATAGATCTCGGGGCGTGATGCCTCTTCGATGCCACTCTGTCCCCATCTGCTTAGAAATATCCTGAAGCTGTCGAGTATCGACGGACTTAGAG